>NZ_CP029353.1:2232069-2538983 GCF_003130795.1 Azospirillum thermophilum | reverse complement strand
CATCAAGGGCGGCGAGGTGTCCATCGTCGTGCCCACGCGCTTCATGCGCGACTGGGTGCTGACCCATTATGCCGATCGCATCCGCGCTCTGTGGGCCGGGGAGAACCCCGAGGTCCAGTCCATCGACGTCGTCGTCGCCTCGACCAGCCCGCCGCCGGTGATGGCCGCCGACAATGACGACTCCGACCTGCAGGTGATCGACGAGCCGGTGGCCGTGCCGCCGCCGCGTCCCGTCCGCCCGTCGCCCGAGCCCGCCTATGCGCCTCCCGGCTATGGCGGGTCGGCCTATGCGCCGCCGCCCTATGGCGCGTCGGACGAATCGCCGACCGCGGTCGCCTCGGTCCTGGAGGACCGCACCGACATCTCGGCGCCGCTCGATCCGCGATTCACCTTCGAGAATTTCGTGGTCGGCAAGCCGAACGAGCTGGCGCACGCCGCCGCCCGGCGGGTCGCCGACGCCACCGCCGTCACCTTCAACCCGCTGTTCCTCTATGGCGGCGTCGGGCTGGGCAAGACCCACCTGATGCATGCGCTGGCCTGGCAGATCCGCAAGAACGACCCGAACCGCAAGGTCATCTACCTGTCGGCCGAGAAGTTCATGTACCAGTTCATCCGCGCGCTGCGCTTCAAGGACACCATGGCCTTCAAGCAGCAGTTCCGCTCGGTGGACGTGCTGATGATCGACGACGTCCAGTTCATCAGCGGCAAGGACAGCACCCAGGAGGAGTTCTTCCACACCTTCAACGCGCTGGTCGACCAGAACCGGCAGGTGGTCATCTCCGCCGACAAGAGCCCGTCCGACCTGGAGGGCATGGAGGAGCGGCTGCGCTCCCGCCTCGGCTGGGGGCTGGTGGCGGACATCCACCCGACCACCTACGAGCTGCGGCTCGGCATCCTGCAGGCCAAGGCGGATGCGCTGAACGCCAACATCCCGCTGAAGGTACTGGAGTTCCTGGCGCACAAGATCACCTCCAACGTGCGCGAGCTGGAAGGGGCGCTGAACCGCATCGTCGCCCACTCCGAACTGGTCGGCCGCGCCATCACGCTCGAGTCGACGCAGGAGGTGCTGCACGACCTGCTGCGCGCCAACGACCGCCGCATCACCATCGACGAGATCCAGAAGCGGGTGGCGGAGCACTTCAACATCCGCGTCGCCGACATGCACTCCGCCCGCCGCGCCCGCGCGGTGGCCCGGCCGCGGCAGGTCGCCATGTATCTCGCCAAGCAGCTCACCGCCCGCTCCCTGCCGGAGATCGGGCGCAAGTTCGGCGGGCGCGACCACACCACCGTGATGCATGCGGTGAAGAAGGTGGAGGAACTGCGGGCGAGCGATCCCTCCTTCGCCGAGGATATCGAGCTTCTCCGCCGCATGCTGGAGAGCTGAGCCCGAAGGCCGCCGCGGCCGGGGCAGAGGCAGATTGCCGCTCCCTCGCGCGGGATATGACTTCCGTAAAGTTTTATGCAATAACGCCGGGATGAGCGAGAAAGCCCCTTCCGGCACATCACAGGAGGCGAGCGTCCTGGTCGTGGACGACTCCCAGACTGTGCGGGAGCTGATCCGGGACCACCTGGAGCGGCACGGCTATCGCATTCTCCTGGCCCATGACGGGGCGGAGGCGCTGGCGATCTACCGGACCGAGGACGTGCATGTCCTGATCACGGACCTGGAGATGCCGCGGATGGACGGGCTGGAACTGTGCTGGAGCGTCCGTGCCGACGACGACCAGCACCGGACCTTCTGCATCCTGATGACGTCCGACGCCGACATCCAGCGGCGGATCGAGGCGTTCGACGCCGGGGCGGACGAGTTCCTGACCAAGCCCATCGACCTGCCCATGCTGCGCGCCCGCGTCCGGGCCGGTGAGCGCATCACCCGCACGCATCGCGCCATGGCGGAGATGCTGTGCACCGACTATCTGACCGGCGTCCTGAACCGCCGCCACTTCATGGAGCGGCTGGAGCAGATGCACCACCGCGCCGGGCGGCAGGACGAGCCGCTGGCGATCGCCATGTTCGACATCGACCATTTCAAGGCAATCAACGACACCCATGGCCACAGCAACGGCGATCTGGCGCTGAAGCTGTTCGCCGCCAACGCCCGCGACCACCTGCCGCCGGGGGGCATCCTCGGCCGGCTGGGCGGCGAGGAGTTCTGCATGGCCCTGCCCGCCGCCGACCTGGAGCGGGTGATCGCACGGGTGGAGGAGGTGCGGCGTTCCACCGCCGGCCTGCTGGCGGAGCGGCCGGACGGCCACAGCTTCTCCTTCACCGTCAGTGTCGGGGTCTGCGCCGCTCAAGGGGCCGAGTCGGTGGCCGACCTGCTGGCGAAGGCCGACGAGTCGCTCTATTTCGCCAAGCGCAGCGGCCGCAACCGCACGGTCGTCTGCGGCGGCGACGGGGTCGTCATCAAGGCGCGCTTCTACGTCATGTAGGCGGACGCTGCGTTACCCCGGTTCGGCCGACCCTTCCGAAATTTCGGATTCCTGACAGATCCGTGAAGTTTTGCCGGCGCTCCCGCATGTCCCGTGGACGGGCTGTGGTTTTCTTGGGCAAACTTCCGGCACGAGCGGGGCCGTTGTCTGCCCCCGCCGTTCCATGGGCAACCGGAACCAATCGGGAAACAGGGAAGCACGGACGCCATGACCAAGACCGATACCGTCCTCTCCGCCGAACAGCGGTCGAGCGCCGAGACCCAGCGCGCCGCCAAGAGCTTCACCCGCCGCGTCCTGCTGAAGAGCGGCGCCGCCGTCGCCGGCATCGCCGCCGCCGGCCCCTGGGTGCTGCGCGAGGGGCACGCCGCCTCCGGCACGGTCAAGGTCTTCTCCTGGGCCGGCTACATCAGCCCGGAGATGCTGGCCGACTTCGAGAAGAAGACCGGCATCAAGGCGACGCTCACCGAGTACGGCACCAACGACGAACTGCTGAACCAGCTCAAGGCGACCGGGGGGGCCGGATTCGACATCATCCATCCGACCGTCGACCGCGTGCCGAACTATGTCGAGTTCGACCTCGTGCAGCCGCTCGACGAGTCGAAGGTGAAGTGGGACGGCTGCCTGAAGTCGTCGGTCGACGGGTCCGCCGGCATGGGCGGCGTGGTCGGCGGCAAGCGCTATTTCGCGCCGGCCGACTGGGGAACCGAGGCGTTGGCCTACGACATGAAGAAGGCGCCGCTGAAGTATGGCGAGGCCAGCTACGGCGACCTGTGGAAGCCGGAGCACGCCGGCAAGGTGACCGTGCGCGGCCACTCCTCGCTGATCGGCATCGCGCTGTGGCTGGAAAGCCAGGGCAAGCTGCCGCACCCGGTCCGCGAGCAGTTCAAGGACGAGGCGAAGGCGCGGGCCAACTTCGACGCCATCCTGAAGGTGGCGGCCGCCAACAAGAAGTCGGTCGCCCAGTTCTGGACCAACGAGAACGAGGCGCAGGGCGCCTTCCGCACCAACGGCTGCGTCATCGGCCAGACCTGGGACAGCAGCGCCGTGGCTCTGCGCAAGGAAGGGCTGCCGGTGCGCTTCATCGCCCCCAAGGAAGGCGCGCTGGCCTGGATGGAAGGCTTCGCCATCCCGAAGAAGGCGGAGAACCTGGAGAACGCCTACGCCTGGATCAACTGGTTCTACACGCCGGAGGCCGGTGCGCTCTACACCAACCATTCCGGCATCTCCAGCACCGCGGTCGGGGCGGAGGCGCATCTGTCCGACCTGAACAAGCAGTTCTTCGCCGACGCCTATCCGGGCGACGCGCTGCAGAAGCTGTGGTGGTGGCCGATCCAGGAAGCCTGGTACGTTTCCATCCGGAACGAGTATCAGGACCGCTTCCTGGCGGCGTAAGCTGGAGTCCCCTCCCGGCGGCCGGGGAGGGGAGACCCACGGGAGGATCATGAGCCAGGACGTCCAGCTTGACTCCGTCACCATGCGGTTCGGCGATACGGTTGCCGTCCGCGATGTCAGCCTGACCATCGGCGCGGGCGAGTTCTTCAGCTTCCTCGGCCCCTCGGGCTGCGGGAAGACGACGATCCTGCGCATGATCTCCGGCTTCATGGATCCCACGGACGGCGCCATCCGCATCGGCGGGCGCGACATGCGCGGCATCGGCCCCAACAGGCGGCCGACCGCGCTGATCTTCCAGAACCTCGCCCTGTTCCCGCTGATGACGGTGGCGGAGAACATCGCCTTCGGGCTGGAGGTACGCGGGGTCCCCGCCGCCGACCGCAGGAAGCGGGTGCGCGAACTGCTGGAACTGGTGGCGTTACCCGATACGGCGGACAAGCGCGTCACCGACCTGTCGGGTGGTCAGCGCCAGCGCATCGCCATCGCCCGCGCGCTGGCGGTCGAGCCGGCCGTCCTGCTGCTGGACGAGCCGCTGTCGGCGCTCGACCTCAAGCTCCGCCAGCACATGCGGGCGGAACTCCGCGAGTTGCAGAAGCGCACCGGCGTCACCTTCATCTACATCACCCACGACCAGGGCGAGGCGCTGACCATGTCCGACCGGATCGGCGTGATGTCGCGCGGCGTGCTGGAGCAGGTGGGCGACGGGCAGACCATCTACGACCATCCGGAAACGGCCTTCGTCGCCTCCTTCGTCGGAGAGACGAACCGCTTTCCCGGCACCGTGTCGCAGGCCGGCGACGGGTGGGCCGTTCTGGATACCGCCCATGGCCCCTTGCGCGGACGAAACCCGCGGGGGCTGGCCGCGGGGGACCGGGCGACGCTGTTCGTCCGGCCGGAGCGGCTGTGTACGGAAAGCCGGGACGGCGGGCTGCCGGACAATGTGCTGGAGGCCCGCGTCAGCCATCGCGACTTCGAGGGGGCCTTCATCAACGCCTTCCTCGACGGCGGGATCACCATCCAGGTGCCGCATCTCGGTGGCGAGCCGGCCTTCGTTCCCGGCGAGCCGGCCCGCGTCGGCTTCCGCGCCGCCGACGCCGTGGTGCTGCCGCCGGCGGCGACCGGTTAAGGCCCGCCCACCGGAAGCGTGACGCGCAGGATCGCCTTGTCGAAGTCGTCCACCAGCACATCGAGCCGCAGCGACCAATCGCCGGCGGCCGGAAGCTCCAGCGGGTCCAGCCGGTAGATGCCCGGTCCGGCGGAGGTGAGCGGACGGGCCACCGGCTCCACCCCGGCGCTGGGCAGCGACAGCTCTGCCGTCACCTCCTTGGGCGACAGCGGCATGCCGTCCGGCCCCGCGAGGTGGATGGTCAGGCTGTTGCGCCCGATGCGTGCCGGCACCGCCTCCACCACCAGGGTCCGCCCCTGCTGCTGCGTCGCCAGGGCGAATCCGGCGGGCCGAGCGGCAGTGCCGGGCGTAGAGGCGCCGGCAGGCGAACCGGAAGGCTCCGCCCCCGCCAGTGTGCGGGGCGGGGGCGTGGTGCCCAGCCCGGCGGTCAGCACGAGCACGACACCCATGGTGACCAGCTCCGTCCGGATGCTGCCGCCCAGCCGGCCCACCCCGTCCGCCCGGTCCAGCGCCGGGGTGAGGCGAAACCTGTTGTAGGCGGCGAGCGCCAGCAGGGCCGCCACCGCGACCAGCTTGGTCAGCCAGAGCTGGCCGTAGAGCGTCGGGGCGACCGCCCCGGCCGAGGGGATCTGCAGCAGGCTGAGGCCGGCTCCGGCGACGGTCAGCAGGGCGACGGCGGCCAGCGCCCAAGCCGAGAAGCGGCGGACCAGCAGCGCCGCCTCGCCCCGCGGGCACCGCCTCAGGATCACCAGCAGCGGCCAGAGGGCGCCGAGCCAGAAACCGGCCGCGAGGCCATGCAGCACGACCAGCGGTGCGCTGGCCCAGCGCGGCGGTGCGGTGGCCGCATGTCCGGTGGCGGCCAGCGCCGCTGTGGCGACCAGCGCGCCGAGCGCCAGGGCCGCCCGGCTGCCGGAGCTGTAGCCCGCGGCAAGAAGCAGAAGCCCGGCCAGCGCGATCGCACTGCTCACCCCGGTGCTGCTGGCAAGACCGGCGATCCAGCTTCCGTCCGTCAGAAGGGCGGCGGGCGATGCTCCCTGCAGCACTGCTCCCGCCAGTCCGAGATTGGCGATCACCGCGAAAGCGGCCAACGCGGTCACCAGCACCTGGCCCCGCCGCACGGCCCGTTGCACCTCCGCGCGCTCCGGCCGGACCGCAAGCAGGAAGAGGCCGCCGCCCAGTGCCGCGAGCAGGCTGCCGTAATGAACCGCCCGGGCGGCGAGCGCCGCCAGGAGCGTCGCGTTCCGCCCCTCCTGCTGCCGGGCCACCGACTGGTCCGGCGACGTCCCGATCCCGAAGAGGATGGAGCCTGCCACCGGGTGCCCGTCGGCGGAGGTGACGCGGTAGCTGACCAGCCAGGTTCCCGCCGTGGCGTCCGGCGGCAGGGGAACATGCAGCGTTTCGTCCTCCACGCGTCCTTCCGGGAGCGGAACGGTCTTGCCGCCGGGAGCGATGGCGGTGACGGCGACCGGGCTCACCGGCTCGTTGAAGCGTAGACGCACATCACTGGGCGGTGCATCAACCCGCGTGCCGTCGGCCGGCACGGACTCGACCAGCACCGCATGGGCGAGGGCCGCCCCGCTGCCGGGCAGCAGCAGGGCGGCCAGGATCGCTGCGGCGCGCAGGATCCTCCGGATGGTCATTCCGGGACCGTTCCGATCAGGGCTTCGACGTCAGGGTGACGCTCGGCGCCGGCTCCTTGTAGTCGTCGGCCTTCCTGCCCGGCTCCGGGATCTCGATCCAGCGATGCACGCCCTTTTCGCATTCCTGGACGATGGGGAAATGGAGAATGGTGCCGGCCGGCTTCTCCGGCAGCTTGGCCTGGAAGACGAACTCGTCATACCAGCCGTCCGGCAGGCTGCCGCCGGTCCACTGCACCTCGGTGACCCCCTTGGTGATGGTCTTGCCGTGGCTTTCATAGGGGGTGGCGTAGGTGCCCTCGACGGTGTTCAGGGTCCAGCCGGACTTGGGCATCGGCTTCACCGCCACCACCCCGTCCGGTACGCGCACGCGGATGGCGGTCGTCGGGCTGCCGTCGCAGCCATGGCCGATGCGGATCACGGCCTTGTAGTAGCTGCCCGAGGGGGCCTGCTTGCTTTCCAGCGAGGCGTGGGCGAGAGCGAGGGCGGGCAGGCAGAGGGTCAGGGCGGCGGCAGTCAGCGCGCCACGCGGAATACGGGACATCATGTCCTCCGGAAAAAGACGGTCGAAGATTCGTTTCGGAATGAGAACGTCAGACCGGTGCCGGAGGTGCCCGTGCGGCATAGGGAAGAACACGCCTTCCATCCGGGACCGTTTCGGATCCGGATCGGAAATCGGCGCGGGCGATCAGCCGCGGTGCCGGCAGCATCGGCGCGTTGGCCGGTCCCAGCAGCTTGGCCCCGGCCAGCGACAGGCAGACCGGGCAGCGCTTCAGGTGGTCGCCGGCGTCGGCTGGCGGCTCATCGGGATCGGGACCGTCCGGGCCGGCATGCCGCTCCGCCTGATGATCGGCGGCGACGGCCGCCCCGGCATGGCAGAAGCTGGCGGCGATCGCCGCCTCCGTCGCCAGCAGCGTACGGGCGGTAAGGGCGCGCAGCGCCGGCGGGACGTGGAACCCCACGACCAGCGCATGGGCAAGCAGCACCGTCACGGCCATCCAGGCCGTTGCCCAAACGAAACCGGAGGGGCGCCGCAACCGCTGCATGACGCGGACTATGGCGGTACTGCAACCGGTTCGCAAACATGAAATATGGCTGCGCTTGCGCCGGCCGGCCCCCCATGATAGCGGAGATTGCAGACACTCCAACGGAATGGCGCGCGCATGAGCGAGGTCCTTCGCCGCTACGGGCCGGTGCTGACGGGCATCATCCTGCTGGCGGTCGCCGTCTGGCTGGCCCTGCTGGTCGTGCTGCCGCAGCTGATGATGGTGGACTTCTCCTTCCGCCCGTCGCTGCCGCCCGCCAGGCTCGGCGGGCCGGAGGACGTCTATACGGTGCGCAACTACGCCACCTTGTGGACCAACCAGATCCATCTGGCGATCTTCGTCAAGACGATCTGGGCGAGCGCGCTGGTGACGCTGACCACGCTGGTCGTCTGTTATCCCATCGCCTTCTATCTGGCGCAGGTGGCGCCGCGGCGGCGGGTTCCGCTGTTCATCCTGATGCTGGTCGTTCCCTTCTGGATCAACGAGCTGCTGCGCACCTTCGCCTGGTACATCATCCTCGCCTACAACGGGCCGCTGAACGCCATCCTGCTGGCGCTGGGCCTGACCGACGAGCCGCAGCGCTTTCTCGGCGGCGATGCCGGGGTCATCGTAGGCATGGTCTATGTCTACATCCTGTTCATGGTGTTCCCCATCCACAACGCCATCGAATCGCTGGACCGCAACCAGATCGAGGCGGCGCGGGACCTCGGCGCCGGCTGGCTGCGCATCCACCGCCGCATCGTCATCCCGCACGCCAAGCCGGGCATCGCGGTCGGCTGCATCATGACCTTCATGCTGGCGGCCGGCAGCTATGCCGTTCCGGCCCTGCTGGGCGGGCCGAACAGCCGCTGGTTCACCGAGATCATCTACAACTGGTTCTTCGAAGGCGGGAACTGGAACCAGGGGGCGGCCTACGCCTTCATCCTGCTGGTGCTGTGCATCGGCTTCATCCTGCTGGCGATGCGGCTGTTCCGCGTCGGCCTGACAGACATCGCCAAGTAAGGATGCAGGGACGATGAGCGCCGCCGCCTTCCGACGCTGGCTGACCCGGACCTATCTGGTGGTCTTCTTCGCCTACCTGTTCCTGCCCCTGGCGGTGATGGCGGCGGCGACCTTCAACAGCAGCCGCTTTCCCACCATCACCCCCTGGATGGGCTTCACGCTGAACTGGTTCTCCGCCCTGTGGGCCGACCAGCGCATGTGGCAGGCCCTCGGCACCAGCCTGATCGTGGCGGCGGGGGTGATCGCCGTCGCGGTCCCGCTGGGGCTGGCGGCGGCGCTGCTGCTCGACCGGCTGCACAGCCGGGCGCGCAACGCCCTCTATGCCCTGATGGTGTCGCCGCTGCTGACGCCCGGCGTGATCGTCGGCATCTCCACGCTGGTGTTCTGGCGGGAGTGGTTCGGCGTGACCGGCGGCATCTTCCTGACGGTGGTCGCCCAGTCCAGCTTCATCGCGGCCTATGCGATGCTGCTGTTCCTGGCGCGGCTGCAGCGCCTGGATCCTTCGCTGGAGGAGGCGGCGCTCGATCTCGGGGCGACGCACGGGCAGGTCTTCCGCCGGATCACGCTGCCCTACCTGATGCCGGCGATCCTGGCGGCCTGTTTCCTGGCCTTCCTGCAGAGCTTCGAGAACTACAATACGACGCTGTTCGTGCGCGGGCTGGACACCACGCTGACCGTCTACATCGCATCCAAGGTGCGGACCGGTCTGACCCCGGCGGTCAACGCGCTGTCACTGATCCTGATCGCGCTGACCATCGCCGGGGCCGTCACTTACGAAATCCTGCGGCGGCGCGAGGCCCGGCGGGCGGCAAGGGCCGAGGCCCTGGCCCAGACCTGATCCCGCGCCGCGGACGGGATCCTTACTCGTCCTCTTCCTCCGCGTCCGCCTCGATCTGCGAGGCGAGGTCGCGCAGCATGTCGATGACGTCCTCGTGGCTCGTCTCGTCGACGGCGGCGTTCACGGCGGCCTCGATCATCGCCACGGCGACGTAGGGGCCGAGAGGGCCACCTTCCTTGATCGCCTCTTCCAGATGCTTCTCGGCGACCGAGAGTGCCTTTTCGAACAGCGCTTCGGCCGTCTGGTTGGTGTCCTTGCTCATGGTGCGGTCCGTTGCGGATGGTGGTCCGACTCCTATAACACCGTCCCGCGGCCGATGGCGCGGGAATTCCGCCGCTGGGCGGCGAAAGTCGGCTTGCGTCCGCGCTCCCGCACCGACACAGTCGCGCGCGTGACGCATACGGCAAGGGCCACACGCCAAGGGATGGATATGAGCGAGACCCCGGACCTGACCAACCCCGACACCTATCGCTTCTGGGTGGAGGAGCGCGTGCGCTTCGCCGACCTGGACGTGCTGGGCCACGCCAACAACAACGCCATCGGCGTCTATCTCGAGACCGCGCGGGTGGACCTGATCCGCGAGTGCGGCGGCTTCCGTGACGACGATGGCTGGACCGTCGTGCTGGCGCGCAGCCTGATCGAGTACAAGGCGGAACTGCTCTACCCCGCCACCGTGCGGGTGGGGGTGCGCATCCTGCGGCTCGGCAACAGCTCGCTGACGCTGGGGGCCGGCATCTTCAACGGCGACCGCTGCATCGCCACGCAGGAGGCCGTCTGCGTCATCGTCGACAAGGCGGCCCACCGGCCGACGCCGATTCCGGAACCGATCCGGACGGTGCTGACCCGCTATTAAACGCGGCCAAACGCGCCTATATCCTGCCGACGCCACTATCCCGCCGACCATGACACGCCCCACGCCCCGACGGCCCTCCGCCCAGTCCCGGAAGTCCCAGCCCCAGCGCAGAGCGGCGGCTCCGGCGGCCGAGCCACGCGTCCTCGACCTGACCATCGGCGAGATCGGTGCGCGGGGAGACGGCATCGCCGAGGCCGAGGGCACCCGCATCTTCGTTCCGCTGACCGTGCCGGGCGACCGGGTGCGGGTGCGGGTGGCCGAGCCGGCCTCCACCAGGGGGGAGGGGCTGCGCGCCGAGCTGCTGGACCTGCTGGAGCCGGGTCCCGGCCGCGCCGAACCGGCCTGCGGTCATTTCGGGCGATGTGGCGGCTGTACGCTGCAGCATCTCGACGACTCCGGCTATGCCGCCTGGAAGGTCGGGCTGGTGCGCGGGACGCTCTCGCGCGTCGGGCTGGGCGGGGTGCCGCTGGAGCCGCTGTCCCGGACGCCGCGGGGTGCCCGGCGCCGCGCCCGCTTCGCGGCGCTGAAGCGCGGTGGGCGGGTGTGGTTCGGCTTCAACGAGCGGATGAGCCACCGGCTGGCCGATCTGGCCGATTGCCCGGTGCTGACCCCGCGCCTGACCGCGCTGATCGCGCCGCTGCGGGATCTGCTGGCCGGCGTGCTGCCGGACGGCGGTGCCTGCGACGTGGTGGCGAGCGACCTGGAAGGCGGTATCGATCTGCTGCTGGTCGGCCCGCGCAGCCTGGACCGCGCCGCGCGGGACCGTCTGGTCAGCTTCGGGGAGGATGCCGTCGCCCGCATCTCCTGGCAGGCGGACGACAGAGGCTCGCCGGAGCCGATCGCCCACCGCCGTCCGGCGGCCGTCCGCTTCGCCGGGGTTCCGGTCACGCCGCCACCCGGTGCCTTCCTGCAGGCGAGCGCCGAGGGCGAGGCGGCCCTGGTCACCGCCGTTACCCGGGCCGTGGGGGAAGCGGTGGGGCAGGCCGGGCGCGTGGCGGATCTGTTCGCCGGCATCGGCACCTTCGCGTTGCCGCTCGCCCGGAGCGCCGCGGTTCACGCGGTGGAGGGCGACGCCGCGGCCGTCGCGGCGCTCGGCAAGGCGGTGGCCGGCCAGCGCCTGACGGTCGAGCGGCGCGACCTGTTCGAAGCCCCCTTGAGCGCCAAGGAGCTGTCCCGGTTCGACGCCGTCGTCTTCGATCCCCCGCGCGCCGGGGCTGCCGCCCAGGCCGAGGCACTGGCGCAGAGCAAGGTGCCGCTGGTGGTGGGCGTCTCCTGCAATCCCGCCACCTTCGCCCGCGATGCACGGACGCTGGTGGACGGCGGTTATGCGTTGAGCCGCGTTTACCCCGTGGACCAGTTCCTGTGGTCCGCCCATGTGGAACTGGTCGGCGTCTTCCGGCGCCCTTGATTCCTGGGACGGTGGTGGGGTTTACCGCTCCTCCCACCAGCTCTCGATCATCGCGCCGTAGAGCGGGGTCGTCTCCGGGCGTTTGAGCCGGGACCAGTGGGCGAGGCGGTCCACAGGACTGTGGAAGAGGGGGACCATGTAATGCCCCCACAGCAGAACCCGGTCGAGGGCGCGCACCCGGGCCACCAGCTCCGGCCGCGTGCGGGCCTCCGCGATGGAGGCGGCCAGCGCGTCGACGACCGGGTCGCGGATGCCGGCCAGATTGCGGCTGCCCGGCTGCCCGGCGGCGGCCGACCCATAGTAATAGAGCTGCTCGTTGCCGGGCGACAGGCTGGAAACCCACCAGCGCAGCGTCATGTCGAAGTCGTAGCTCTCCAGCCGGGCCTGGAACTGCGCGCTGTCCACCGACCGTACGCGGGCTGCGATGCCCAGCCTCTCCAGCGAGCGGGCGAACTCCAGGGCCACCCGCTCGTCGGAAGGATCGCCCAGCAGGATTTCGAAGGCGAAGGGCGTGCCGGCCTCGTCGGTCAGGCGGCCGTCGCGGATGCGCCAGCCGGCCTCGCCCAGCAGGCGCAGCGCTTCGCGCAGATTGCCGCGGGAGCCGGACGGGCCGCTGCCGTCGCTGCGGGGCAGGGTGAAGGGGCGGGAGAACAGCTCGGGCGGCAGACGGTCGCGGAAGGGCTCCAGCACCCGCAGCTCCTCGCCCTCCGGTACGCCGGTCGCCGCCAGTTCCGAATTGGGATAGTAGCTGGCCGTGCGGACGAGCGCTCCGTGGAAGAGGGTGCGGCCGATCCACTCGAAATCGGTGGCGAACCCCAGCGCCTCGCGGACCCGGCGGTCCTGGAAGAGCGGCCGGCGGGTGTTGAAGATCAGGCCGCGGGCGAACTCCGGGCGGCGGTGGGGGATCTCCTCGCGCAGGATGCGGCCCTGCCGCAAAGCGGGACCGTCATAGCCGGCCGCCCATTTGGCCGGGTCGGTCTCGCGGCGGACATCGCCCTCGCCGGCCTTGAAGGCCTCCAGCGCCACCGAATCGTCGCGGTAATAGACGAAGTCGAGAAGATCGAAGTTGAACAGCCCGCGCCGGGTCGGCAGATCCCGTCCCCAATAGTCGGCAACCCGCTCGTAGGTGATGCGGCGACCGGGATCGATGCTCTTCACCCGGTAGGGACCGCTGCCGGGCGGCGGCTCGAGGATCGTCTTGTCGAAGGCTTTTCCCTCCGCCAGCGCGTTGCTCCACCACACCTTGGAGTGGATCGGCATCAGCCCCATCAGCAGCGGCATCTCGCGGTCGATGGCGCCGTCCGGACCGGGGGAGAAGACGAAGCGGACGGTGCGCGGGTCGGGCGCCGTGGCCTCCGCCACCTTGGCGTAGAACAGGCGGCGGTTCGGCGTGCCGTCGCGCCGCTGGATGTCGAGCGAGAACAGCACGTCCGCGACGGTGACCGGGCTGCCGTCGTGCCAGCGGGCCGCCGGATTCAGATGGAAGGTCACGGCGCTGCGGTCGGGGGCCACCTCCAGCCGCTCGGCGAGCAGGCCGTAGAGCGAGAAGGGCTCGTCCCAGGCCCGGGTCAGCAGGGTCTCGAAGACGTACCCCAGGCCATAGGCCGGAACTCCCCTGGCTCCGTGCGGGTTCAGGGTATCGAAGCTGCCGGTGACCGCCTGACGCAGCGTGCCGCCCTTGGGGGCCGCTGGATCGACGTAGCCGAGATGGGAGAAGCCCGGCGGATAGCGCAGGTCGCCATGCATGGCGATGCCATGGGTGGCGGTGTCCTGCGTGGCGGAGGCGGACGGATCCGCGGCAAGGGCGGGGAATGCCAGAAGCAGCAGGAGCGGAAGAAGGCGGATCATGCCGGAAGGGTTGCCGCTTTGCCGCACCTGCGCAAGCGTCTTGGCCTTGGGCGGGCTTTGCGCCTACACTCCGGCCCGCGCGGCGCCGGGCTCTCCGCCAGGGGGCGGCGTCTTCTTCATGCGCACTCCGTTCCGCCAGTCGAAGGACCAAAGTCATGGATCTGAGCAAGGTTGCAGCCGGCAAGAATCCCCCGTGGGACGTGAACGTCGTCGTCGAGATCCCCGTCGGTGGCGACCCGGTCAAGTACGAGGTCGATAAGGACTCCGGCGCCATGTATGTGGACCGCATCCTCCACACGGCGATGTTCTACCCCTGCAACTACGGCTTCATCCCCCACACCCTGTCGGGCGACGGCGACCCGGTGGACGTCTGCGTCGTCGGCCGCACCCCGATCATCCCGGGTGCCGTCCTGCGCTCGCGCCCGATCGGCGTCCTCTACATGGAGGATGAGAGCGGCGAGGACGAGAAGCTGCTGGCGGTGCCGGTCAACAAGCTGCATCCGTTCTATGACGACGTGAAGAGCTACAAGGACCTGCCGCCGATCCTGACGCAGCAGATCGCCCACTTCTTCGAGCACTACAAGGACCTCGAGAGCGGCAAGTGGGTGAAGGTGCGCGGCTGGGGCGATGCCGACGAGGCCGCCCAGAAGATCGAGGAAGGCCTGAAGCGCGCCATCGAGGCGAACAAGGGCACCCCGGGTGTCATCGTCTGACAGGCCTGACGCGGCCACCGGTCCTCTGGCGCGTGTCCGCCTCGTCGAGGGTGACATCACGCGTCAGGCGGTGGATGCCATCGTCAACGCCGCCAACGCCGCATTGAAGGCCGGCGGCGGAGTCGACGGGGCGATCCACCGCGCGGCGGGACCGGAGCTGCAACGGGAACTGGACGGGATCGGCGGTTGCCAGACGGGTGACTGCCGCCTGTCCAGAGGATACCGCCTGCCGGCCCCGTGGATCATCCACTGCGTGGGGCCGGTATGGCGCGGCGGCCTCTTCGACGAGGACAGGCTGCTGGAAAGCTGCTACCGCTCCGCCCTGGCGCTGGCCCGGCGGGAGGGATTCCGCAGCCTCGCCTTTCCGGCGATCAGCACGGGGATCTACGGCTTTCCCAAGCGGCGCGCCGCCGAAATCGCGGCGGCGGCGGTGCTGGACGAGCTGGCCCGCAGCGACGCCATCGCGGAGGTGCGGTTCGTCCTGTTCGATGCGGAGACGACGGCGACCTACCGCTCGCTCGGGTTCGGCTGAATCGGTTCGGGCAACTCACTCTCAGCCGGAAATCAGGGACAGGGAGGTCTCATCGGGCGGGCGGTCCGATGTTCCCCGCAGCGCCCCCGTCAGGTTGGCGCGGGACATGTCCGCTTCGCTGTCGTCGCAATCGCGCAGATCGGCCGACGCCAGATTGGCGCCCTCGAACACGGTCCGGTCGAGCAGCGCGCCCTGCAGCCTTGCGCTGCGCAGGTCGGCGTTGCGCAGCACGGCGCCCCGCAGGTTGGCCGGCCAGACCCGGCCGGTGGTCTGGCCGTCGGCGCCATAGATCGCCAGCGTCCCGAGATCGGCGGCGAACAGCACGGCGCCGTCCAGATCCGCATTCTCCAGGCTGGCGCCGCACAGGATCGCCTGATCCAGCCGGGCGCGCCGCAGGCTGCACCCGCGCATGTTGGCGAGCGCGAGGTAGGCATTGGACAGGATGGTCCCGTCCAGCTTCGCTCCGGAAAGGATCGCTCCGTTGAAGTCGCAGGCCGTCAGGTCCAGGCCGCTCAGATCCCGGCCCGACAGGTCGGCGCGGCTGCCGGAGTGGCCCAGGCTGGCAACCCAGCGGCTGTGGTCGTCCAGGATGGCGCGCAGGTCGGCGGGAATGTCGAAGGCGTTCTTGTGATAGATCGCGCCGGCCAGATGGGCGCCTTCCAGATCGGCCTTGGTCATGTCGACGTTGCGCAGGACGGCCTCGCGCAGGTCGGCGTTGCGCAGGCAACAGGATTCCAGCGCGACTCCGCTCAGAACCGCCCGCTTCAGCTTGGCGCCGGTGAAGTTGGCCTCGCTGAGGTCGGCGCCCGACAGGTTGGCCGCGTAGAGGTTGGCGCCGGAGAAGTCGCTCTGCTGCATCGAGGACAGCGAGAGGTCGGCATGGGACAGGTCCGCGTTGGCGAACCGCACCCCGTCGATCTGCGCATCCTTCAGCGAGGTGCGGCCCTTGACGATGACCTCCTCGTGATCGGCGGTGCCGACGACGATGACGTGGCCGGGCCTGAGATCGGCACCGGCGAAGTCGGCTCCCTTCAGCTTCGCCTTGTAGAAGTTGGCGCCGCGCAGGTCGGCACGGATGAAGCGCGATCCGAACAGGCAGGTGCGGGTGAAGTTGGCGCCGAACAGGTCGGCGAGCGAGAAATCGATTCCCTCCAGGTGGCCGTTCGAGAAATCGGCCTGCGTCAGCACGGCGGACCGCAGATCGAAGTCCCGGAAGGACAGGCGGGACAGGTCCATGGCGCGGGAGACCAGACGCGCCCCTCCGGGCTTGCCCTGGACATAGAGCCCATGGTCCCGGACGCGGCGGATGAAGGTCATGCTGCGGGCGTCAGGGACCTTCTTTCTGCTCACAGGCCGTCTCCCGCCATCCGTCTTCCGATCCGGCTGCGGGCGCGCGAACGCGTCACGCCCTGCCGCCGGACCGCGACCAAGGCTGGGGGAGAAGGGATGGAGGAACGGTTAAGCTCAAGGAAAGCGGGCGGGATCCATTGTCGCAGTCCCGCCCGGCCCCGTCAGTCGAGCTGCATCACGATGGCCTTGAGATAGGCCGACTCCGGCAGGTTCGGGTGGACCGGATGGTCCGGGCCGGCGCCGGCGCTGCGCAGGATGCGGCCGGTGCGGCCGGCGTCGCTCAGGCCACGGGCAACCTGCTCCGCGAAGGTCGGCGGATCGACGTTGTGGCTGCAGGAACCGCACAGCAGGAAGCCGCCCGGTGCGGTGATGCGGGCCGACAGCTTGGCCATCTTGCGGTAGGCGCGGCACCCCACAGCCAGATCCTTCTTCGACTTCACGAAGGCCGGCGGGTCGGCGATCACCACGTCGAACTGCTCCCCGGCCGCCGCCAGCCGCTCCATCTCGTGGAAGGCGTCGGCGCGCCGGGCCTCGAAGCGGTCGGCGACGCCATTGGCTTCGGCCGCGCGGGCGGCGTTCTCGAGCGCCAGCGCCGAGCGGTCCACCGACACCACGGAGGTCGCCCCGGCCACCGCGCACTGGATGCCGAACCCGCCATTGTAGCTGAAGAAGTCGATCGCCCGGCCGCCCTTCGCCAGGGAGGCGATGAAGGCGCGGTTGTCGCGCTGGTCGTAGAACCAGCCGGTCTTCTGGCCGTCCAGGGGATTGGCGAAGAAGGTGACGCCGTTCTCCTCCAGCCGGATCGGCCCGTCCAGCTCGCCCTTGGCCAGCCGGGTCTCCTCCGGCAGTCCTTCCAGCGCGCGCTGGGTGCTGTCGTTGCGCAGGATGACGGCCTTCGGCGCCAGCACCTCGTCCAGCGCCGCCAGGATCGCGTCGATCCGCTGGTCCATGAAGACGGAGTTCGCCTGGACCGTCACCACCTCGCCGAAGCGGTCGACGATCAGGCCGGGCAGCCCGTCCGCCTCGGCATGGACGACGCGGTAATAGGGCGTGCCGGGGAACAGCCGGTCGCGCAGGTCCACCGCGCGCCGCAGCCGTCCGGCCAGGAACCCGTGGTCGATCACCGTCGCCGGGTCGCGGGTCAGCAGACGCGCGGCGATCAGCGTGTGCGGGTTGAAGGTGGCGATGCCGATGGGGGTGCCGCCCGCGTCGACCAGCCGCACCGGGCTTCCCGGCGGCACGGCCTTGGCGGCGGTGTCCATCTGGACTTCGTTGGAATAGACCCAGGGGTGGCCCTGCAGGACGCGCCGCTGGCGGCCGGCCTGGAGGTGGATCGTCGGATACTTGACGGGCTTGGGGGCGGTATCGCTCATGACGCCGCATCCTAGCGGCTAATCGTTGTGGCGCAATGGCCGGCTGGGCGTCCGCCCCGTCGCGGCGGCTTCGCCGCCGTCGCTTCCGGCGCAGCCGGCGGCATCCCCGTCCCGGCTGCCGTTGTCGTTGGCGCCACCCAGCGGCTTGCACAGCCGCATCGTCTCCATCCGGTGGCCCTGGCCGCGGAAACAGGCCATCACCGGGTTCTCCGCCCCGGTCAGGATGGCATAGGCCTCCGGCAGGTTGGTGTGGATGGCGGTGCAGCCGAGCCGGGCGGCCAGCGCCTCCATCGCGCGCAGCAGCACCTCGGCGGCACCGCCGAGGTCGAACAGGTCCATGACCACGAAATTGTCCACCACCAGCGCCGGCCCATGGCGCAGGTCCTCCTCCACCGCATAGGAGAAGAGGCCGTGGATGTAGCCGTTGGCGTTCTGCACCGTCATGATGCCCGCCGGCAGGGCGGACTGCCCGTTCCGGTCGAGCAGGGCTGCGGCAAATGCGCGCCACCGCTCGACCGCGAGACCCGGTGAGATCGCGCAGATCAAGGGGTAGGCCTGGTCGATCTGGCGCCGTCCAAGCGGTTTCGCGATGAAGCTCTCGTCCATTCCCGTTCTGTCGGATTGCGAGGACATCGGACGATGACGACCCTCACCCACAGGCGTCGTTGACGTAGATCAATGTTGCCGGAACCCCCCCTCCACATATTGCCGATTATTGGAGGCAGAAGCGATCGGCACCGTTTTTGCGCGTATCCGTCCGCGATCTGTCCCCCTCCTTAACAGTACGTACCCAGCGGTGGTGCATCCCAGAGGGTGCGGCGTCCAGCCGCCCGGGGCAAACGGGAGAGATTGAATGACATCAGCGACTCTGACTCCAGGGGCCGCCCTGGGCAGCCAGCGGGTGTCGGACGACGTGCGTTACCATGAGGAAGCCGTCCGACTTTTCGTGATCGCTGCAGTGTTCTGGGGTGTGGTCGGCTTCCTGGCCGGCACGTTCATCGCGTTCCAGCTGGCGTTCCCCGCGCTGAACCTGGGCCTGGAGTGGACGAGCTTCGGCCGTCTGCGCCCGGTCCACACCTCGGCCGTGATCTTCGCGTTCGGCGGCAACGTCCTGTTCGCGACGTCGCTCTATTCGGTGCAGCGCACCTGCCGTCAGCATCTCTTCGGGGCGAAGGGCTGGCGAAGTTCCTGTTCTGGAACTACAACATCTTCATCGTGCTCGCCGCTTTGTCCTACGTGCTGGGCTACACCCAGGGCAAGGAGTACGCGGAGCCCGAGTGGATCCTCGACCTGTACCTGACGGTCATCTGGGTGCTCTATGCGGTCCAGTTCGTCGGCACGGTGATGACGCGGCGTGAGTCGCACATCTACGTGGCGAACTGGTTCTTCATGGCGTTCATCCTGACCGTCGCCATCCTGCACCTCGGCAACAACATCAACGTGCCGGTGTCGCTGTTCGGCATGAAGTCCTACTCGGTCGTGTCGGGCGTGCAGAGCGCGATGGTGCAGTGGTGGTACGGCCACAACGCGGTCGGCTTCTTCCTGACCGCCGGCTTCCTCGGCATCATGTACTATTTCGTGCCGAAGCGCGCCGAGCGGCCGGTCTACTCCTACCGCCTGTCGATCGTCCACTTCTGGACCCTGATCTTCCTCTACATCTGGGCCGGTCCGCACCACCTGCACTACACCGCCCTGCCGGACTGGGCGCAGACGCTGGGCATGACCTTCTCGGTGATGCTGTGGATGCCCTCCTGGGGCGGCATGATCAACGGCATCATGACCCTGTCGGGTGCCTGGGACAAGCTGCGCACCGACCCGGTCCTGCGCTTCCTGGTCACCTCGGTCGCCTTCTACGGCATGTCCACCTTCGAAGGCCCGCTGATGTCGGTGAAGCCGGTCAACGCCCTGTCCCACTACACGGACTGGACGGTCGGCCACGTGCACTCCGGTGCGCTGGGCTGGGTGGCCTTCATCTCCTTCGGCGCGATCTACTACCTCGTCCCGGTCCTGTGGAAGCGCAAGCAGCTCTACAGCCTGCGTCTGGTCAGCTACCACTTCTGGACCGCCACCATCGGCATCGTCCTCTACATCACCGCCATGTGGGTGTCCGGCATCATGCAGGGCCTGATGTGGCGCGCGTACGACAACCTGGGCTTCCTGCAGTACTCGTTCGTCGAGACGGTCGCCGCCATGCATCCGTTCTACGTGATCCGTGCCTGCGGTGGCGTCCTGTTCGTCGCCGGTGCCCTGATCATGGTCTACAACCTGTGGCGCACGGCCAAGGGTGACGTCCGCATCGAGAAGCCTTACGCCTCCGCCCCGCACAAGGCGGCGGTCGGTGCGGCCTGACGCCCGGAGGAACCCATAATGGCACAGCAGCAAAACCAGGGCTTCAGCCACGACACGATCGAGCGGAACACCCTTCTGCTCATCGTCCTGATCCTGATCACCGTGTCCATCGGTGGTCTGGTGCAGATCGTCCCGCTCTTCACCATCGAATCGACCATCGAGAAGGTGGACGGGGTCCGTCCCTATTCGCCGCTCGAACTGGCCGGCCAGAACATCTACTACCGCGAAGGCTGCTACAACTGCCACAGCCAGCAGGTCCGTCCGTTCCGCGACGAGGTGGAGCGTTACGGCCACTACTCGCTGGCGGCGGAGAGCATGTACGACCACCCGTTCCAGTGGGGCTCCAAGCGTACCGGTCCGGACCTTGCGCGCGTCGGCGGCAAGTACTCCAACGACTGGCAGGTCGCCCACCTGGTCGACCCGCGGGCCGTGGTGCCGGAATCCATCATGCCGGGCTATTCCTGGATGAAGGACCGTCCGCTGAGCTATGGCGACATCCAGGATCACATGAAGACCCTGCGGGTCGTCGGCGTTCCCTACACGGATGAGCAGATCGCCAACGCCAAGGCCGACCTGGAAGCGCAGAAGAACCCGGACGGCGACAGCGCCGCCCTGCTGAAGCGCTACCCGAAGGCCGTGGTCGCGAACTTCACCGGCAACAAGACCGTCACCGAAATGGACGCCCTTGTGGCCTACCTGCAGGTGCTGGGCACCATGGTGGACTTCACCAAGTACCAGTCGCCCAAGCAGCTCCAGCAGTAATCGGAGGGATCCATGGACCTTGATTCGATTACGGTCGCGCTCCGGTCGTTCTGGACGATCTGGCTGATGCTGCTGCTCACCGGGATTCTGGTCTACGCCATGTGGCCCGGAAACCGGCGTACCTTCGAAGAGGCCGCCCGGATCCCGCTCAAGGATGATGGTCAGGAGTTTTAGACCATGGCACAGAAAATCAAGGACGAGCTGTCCGGGGTCGAAACCACCGGCCACGAGTGGGACGGCCTGCGCGAGCTGAACAACCCGCTGCCCAAGTGGTGGCTGTACATCTTCTACGTCTGCATCGCCTGGTCTCTGGTCTACTATGTCCTCTACCCGGCGTGGCCGCTGGGCAGCACCTACACCAAGGGTCTGCTCGGCTACTCGCAGCGCGAGGACGTGGTCCAGAAGATCGCCGAGGCGAAGGCCGGCCAGAAGAAGTACCTGGACGCCATCGCCGGCAAGTCGGTGGACGAGATCCAGAAGGACAAGGATCTGCTGGCCTTCGCCATGGCCGGCGGGCGCTCCTACTTCAACGAGAACTGCGCGGCGTGCCACGGCGCCGGCGGCCAGGGCGGCAAGGGCTTCCCGACGCTGGCGGACGACGTCTGGCTGTGGGGCGGCAGCACCGCCGACATCTACCAGACCATCCAGCACGGCATCCGTGCGGATGACGGCGCGACCCGCGGCACTCCGGGTACCGGCATGACGGCGTTCGGCAAGGACGGCATCCTGAACCGTGAGCAGATCGATCAGGTGACGGACTACATCCTGTCGCTGAACAAGAAGCAGGCCGACCCGGCCAAGGTCGCCAAGGGCAAGACGGTGTTCGAGGAGAACTGCGTCGCCTGCCACGGCGACCAGGCCCAGGGCTCGGTCGCGGCCGGCCTCGACGGTATCGGCGCTCCGCCGCTGGTGCAGAGCAACTGGCTCTACGGCGGCGACAAGGCCAACCTTGTCGAGACGATCACCAACGGCCGCGCCGGCATGATGCCCGCTTGGGCGAAGCGCCTGGACGATGCGACGATCAAGTCGCTGGCCGTCTACGTCCACAACCTGGGCGGCGGCAAGTAAGCTGGCCGCCGGGGTTCCGGATGGTTCGAATCGTGCCGGGAGGGAAACTTCCCGGCACTTTTCTTTTGCGGATGGCCGGGGAGCGGGGCGCGGGGCGCGCCGCCCCCGCTTTTGATCCAGCGCAATGCTCCTGCGGCAATCGGTCGCCATAGTTGTCGCGGTTCAGCCGTCCAATCTCGGCTCGGCCGCGCCCACGCGGCCTATTCCGCCAGAATGGCCCGCACAAGAGGCAAATGCCGATGACCACGACCGCCGAAGCACCAACCAAGGTCGAGAAGCGCCCCTCCCGCTCGCTGTACCAGAAGCACAGCAAGGTCTATCCCAAGGCCGTGCACGGGACGTTTCGGCGGATCAAGTGGATCGCGTTGGCGATCATGCTGGGCATCTACTACATCCTGCCCTGGATCCGCTGGGACCGCGGGCCGAACGCGCCGGACCAGGCGGTTCTGCTCGATCTCGCCAACCGCCGCTTCTACCTGTTCTTCGTCGAGCTGTGGCCGCAGCAGATCTATTTCCTGACCGGTGCGCTGATCCTGGCGGCGCTGGGACTGTTCCTCGCGACCTCGCTGGCCGGGCGCGTATGGTGCGGCTTCGCCTGTCCGCAGACCGTGTGGACCGACCTCTATGTCTGGGTGGAGCGGCTGGTCGAAGGGGACCGCAGCCAGCGCATCCGTCTGGACCAGGGCAAATGGACGCCGGCGAAGCTGGGCCGCAAGCTGCTGAAGAACGCCATCTGGCTGCTGATCGCGCTGGCGACCGGCGGCGCCTGGATCTTCTACTTCACCGACGCGCCCACGCTGCTGGGCCAGATGCTGCGGTTCGAGGCGCCGATGACCGCCATCGGCTTCATCGGCCTCTTCACCGCCACGACCTACCTGCTCGCCGGCTTCGCGCGCGAGCAGGTCTGCACCTACATGTGCCCGTGGCCGCGCTTCCAGTCGGCAATGATCGACGAGGACAGCCTGATCGTCACCTATGAGGAGTGGCGCGGCGAGGGGCGCGGGCCGGTGCGCAAGTCGCAGAGCTGGGAGGAGCGGCAGGCGGCCGGTCTCGGCGACTGCATCGACTGCTACAACTGCGTCCAGGTCTGCCCGATGGGCATCGACATCCGCGACGGGCTGCAGATGCAGTGTATCGGCTGCGGGCTGTGCGTCGACGCCTGCGACGACATCATGACCAAGATCGGCCGGCCGACCGGCTTGGTGCGCTTCGACACCCAGACCAGCCAGGTCTCCGTCGCCGCCACCGGCAAGCCGACGCCCTTCCGCCTGATCCGCCCGCGCACCGTCATCTACAGCCTGCTGATGCTGGTCATCGGCGGCGCCATCACGGTCGGCCTGATCCTGAAGCCGGGGCTGGACATCAGCGTGCTGCGCGACCGCGCGCCGCTCTATGTCGCCCTGTCCGACGGCAGCGTGCGCAACGCCTACACCTTCAAGATCGCCAACATGACGCGCGACCCGCGGGCCTACACGCTGACGGTGGACGGCCTGCCCGGGGCCACCATCGCGCTGGCCGGCGACGGGCAGGAGGCGCAGGCCTCCAGCCAGCGGCTGACCGCGGACCCGGACATGGTGGCGACCTACCGCGTCTTCGTGACGGCGCCCGGCGGCAGCCTGAAGGCCCCCTCGCAGCCCCTGCGGATGGTCCTGCGATCGGCCGACGGCGAGACGGCGCAGTACGAGACGGTCTTCATGGCTCCCGAAAGCCGCTGAGGAAAACCGCCGAGCCGCCAACGAGGCCTTCCTTTCCGGACAAGCCTCCCCATCTGACGCAGCAATCCCCGAGAGAGACGCATGTCCATGAGCTCCGCCGCCGGCCATTCCCGCCGCTCCACGCCCCGCTCCCCCCGTCAGCCGGGCTGGTACATTCCCTGGCTGTTCGTGGCCGGCTTCGCCGTGGTGATCGCGGTGAACGGCGTGATGCTGCACTTCGCGCTCTCCACCTGGACCGGCGTCCAGACCGAACAGCATTTCCTGAAAGGCATCCGCTACAACGAGGATCTCGCTGGTGCCCGCGCCCAGGCGGAGCGCGGCTGGAAGGTCGGGCTGGAGTTCACCGGCACCGATCCGCTGAAGGGGCTCGTCGCGGTGACCCTGCACGACAAGCACGGCAACCTGCTGAAGGATGCCAAGGTCCGCGTCACCTTCATCCGTCCGACCAGCGAGGGGCACGACCAGACGCTGGACCTGCCCTATCTGGGCGAGGGCCGCTACGCCGCTCCGGTGACGCTGACGCTGCCCGGCCAGTGGGACATGCGCCTGGTGGTCGACCATTCCAGCGGCGACTACCAGGACCAGAAGCGCATCTGGGTGAAGTGAGGCGGTCCACCGACGCGCGGACCGGGTTCGGCACGGCAAGGGAAACAGCGACATGACGGCCTGCCTCCACTGCGGACAGGACCACCCGGAGGGCAGCGGCACCACCGCCTCCGACGGGAGCGGCCCCTTCTGCTGCACCGGCTGTGCGGCGGCCTACGACCTCGTCCGCGGGCTGGGGCTGGAGCGCTACTACGAGCGCCGCTGCGTCGATCCCGCAGCCCGTCCGCTGCGTCCCGAAGGCGACGACGCTCCCGTCATCGACTATTCCCCCCACGCCGGCGAGGAGCAGGACGGCAGCCGCTCGCTGCACCTGATGGTGGACGGGCTGCAGTGCGCCGCCTGCGTCTGGCTGATCGAGACGGCGCTGGCCCGCCAGCCGGGGGTGCGTCATGCCCGGCTCAACATGACGACCCGGCGCCTGACCGTCCGCTGGGATCCGGCGGCGACCGATGCCAACGCGGTGGTGGGAACGGTCGCCCGGCTCGGCTACCGCGTCGTTCCCTTCAATCCGGAACGGCTGGGCGACGAGCAGAAGAAGTCGGAGACGCGGCTCCTGCGGTCCATGGCGGTCGCCGGCTTCGCGGCCGGCAACGTGATGCTGCTGTCGGTATCGGTGTGGGCCGGCCATGTCCAGGACATGGGGAGCGCCACGCGCGACCTGATGCACTGGCTCTCCGCCCTGATCTGCATGCCGGCCATCGCCTACAGCCTGCGCCCCTTCGCCTATTCGGCCTTTTCGGCGCTGCGCCACGGTCGGACCAACATGGACGTGCCGGTGACCATCGGCGTCCTGCTCGCCACCGGCATGAGCCTGTTCGAGACGATGAACAGCGGGCCGCACGCCTATTTCGACGGCGCGGTGATGCTGCTGTTCTTCCTGCTGATCGGCCGCTATCTCGACCAGCGGGCCCGCGGCCGGGCGCGGTCGGCCGCGGAACAGCTCCTCGGCCTGCGCGCCGCCTCCGTCACCGTGCTCGACCCCGACGGCCGCAGCCGCATCGTTCCGCCGGAGCAGGTGGCGCCGGGCACCACCGTGCTGGTCGCGGTCGGCGAGCGCATCCCGGTCGACGGCCGGGTCGGCGACGGCACCTCCGACCTCGACACCGGCCTCATCACCGGCGAGACGGTGCCCGGCACCGTGCGCCCGGGCGACCAAGTCTTCGCCGGCATGCTGAACCTGACCGCGCCGCTGCGCCTGACGGTCACCGCGGTGGGCGAGGGCACGCTGCTGGCCGAGATCGTCCGGCTGATGGAGGTGGCGGAGCAGGGCCGCGCCAAGTACGTCGCCATCGCCGACCGGGTCTCGCGGCTCTATGCGCCGGTCGTGCATGTCACGGCGCTCAGCACCTTCCTGATGTGGCTGTTCGGCTTCGGCGTTCCCTGGCAGGTGGCGCTGATGAACGCGGTCGCCGTGCTGATCATCACCTGCCCCTGCGCGCTGGCGCTGGCCGTGCCGGTGGTCCAGGTGATCGCCAGCGGCCGGCTGATGCGCCAGGGCACCCTGCTGAAGACCGCCACCGCGCTGGAGCGGCTGGCCGCCATCGACACGGTGGTGTTCGACAAGACGGGCACCTTGACGGAGGGGCGGCCGGTCCCGCAGCTCGACGGGATCGACCCGCAGGATCTGCGGCTCGCCGCCGCGCTGGCCGGGACCAGCCGCCATCCGCTGGCCCGCGCCCTTGCGCAGGCCGTCCCGGGCGTTCCGGTCGCCGAAGGCGTGACGGAGGTTCCGGGCGCCGGTCTGTCGCTGACGACGCCGGAGGGCGAACTGCGGCTGGGCAGCCGCCGCTTCACCGGCGCGCCGGAGGAGGTCGAGGATGCCGCCGGGCCGGAGCTGTGGCTGGCGAAGCCGGGGGCGGCCCCGCTGCGTATCCTGTTCCTCGACGCGCCGCGCCCCGACGCGGCGGCGGTGGTCGCCGCCCTGAAGGCGCGCGGGCTGCAGGTGCGGCTGCTGTCGGGCGACCGGCGCGGGGCGGTGGCGGCGGTCGCCGGCCGGCTGGGCATCGCCGACTGGCGGGCGGAACAGAGCCCGGCCGACAAGACCGCCGCGCTGGCCGAGCTGGCGGCGGCCGGCCACAAGGTCCTGATGGTCGGCGACGGCCTGAACGACGCGCCGGCGCTGGCGGCCGCCTCGGTCTCGATGTCGCCCTCCACCGCGGTGGACGTCAGCCAGACCGCCGCCGACGTGGTGTTCCAGGGCCGCATGCTGCGCCCGATCGTCGAGGCCTACGAGGTGGCGCGGCGCTCCGGCCGGCTGGTGAAGCAGAATTTCGCCATCGCGCTGGTCTACAACCTGTTCGCGGTGCCGCTCGCCATGGCCGGGATGCTGACGCCCCTTCTGGCCGCCTTGGCGATGTCCTCCTCCTCCCTTATCGTTATCGCCAACGCGCTGCGCCTGTCGCGGGGCGCTCTGGTCAAGGATGTGGTGAATGACCGAGCTTCTCTATCTGATCACGATCGCGCTGAGCCTGGGGCTCCTGGGTCTGGGCAGCTTCCTGTGGGCGCTGAAGTCCGGGCAGTTTGACGACCTGGACGGGGCGGCCCACCGGATTTTGTTCGACGACGAAACGCCGCAGCCCACTCAATCGGAAAAAGGCCGCTAATCCAGGGGCGTTATGTCGATGGTGGGGCTGGACAGTCAGTCTGACGTTGCGTCAATGGTTGCGAAATAGAACGTTTCGCACCAATATGGCCCGATGAACGGCGAAAGGTCGGGTCAATCAATGCCGCCCTTTGACATGGGCCGCGCTCGTGAAAAGAGCGCTTCGACGGAGATGAACCCCTGCGGGGCCTGTCCCGTGCGCAGTCTGACTGTGTGCGCGGCACTGGACCCTGAGGAGGTGCGCCGTCTCGCCGATATTCTGCAGACCGTCCGGGTGGACGCCGGGCATACGCTCTTCGCCGAAGGCGACGCGGCCGACGCGCTCTACAACGTCACCTCCGGCACGGTGAAGCTGTACAAGCTGCTGCCCGACGGCCGGCGGCAGATCACCGGCTTCCTGATGACCGGCGACTTCCTCGGCCTCGCCGTCAACGAAAGCTACGCCTACACGGCGGAAACCGTCACCAGCTCCTCGCTCTGCCGCTTCCCGCGCAAGAAGATCGACGCGCTGATGGACGAGTTCCCCAAGATGCAGCGGCGCCTGTTCTCCATGGCCTCCAACGAGCTGGCGGTGGCGCAGGACCAGATGCTGCTGCTCGGCCGCAAGACGGCGAAGGAGAAGATCTGCTCCTTCCTGCTGATGCTGTCGCAGCGGGCGGCCCGCCGCGGCCACAAGGAGAACCCGGTCTTCGTTCCGATGAGCCGGGCCGACATCGCCGATTATCTGGGGCTGACGACCGAGACCGTCAGCCGGACCTTCACCCAGTTGAAGACGGCCGGGGTGATCTCGTTGCAGGAAGGCAACAAGGTCCAGATCGCCGACATGGACGCCATGTACGATCTGGCCGAGGGCGGCTGAGCGTGGCCGTCCGGCCGGGACCGCGCAACCTCATCACCGACGTCGACGGCATCCTGGTGGGAAATGCCCAGGACCAGACCGTGCGTTCCGGCGTCACGGTGGTCCTGCCCGACCGTCCGGCGGTGGCCGCGGTGGATGTGCGCGGCGGGGCCCCCGGAACCCGCGAGACCGACGCCCTGAACCCGACCTGCCTCGTGGAGCAGGTGGATGCCGTCGTGCTGACCGGCGGCTCCGCCTTCGGGCTGGACGCCGCCGCCGGCGCGATGGGCTGGCTGGCGGCGCGCGGACGCGGTTTCCCGGTCGGCGACCGGCGGGTGCCGATCGTTCCGGCCGCCGTCCTCTTCGATCTGCTGAACGGCGGCGACAAGGAGTGGGGGGAGACCCCGCCCTATCGTGCCCTCGCCGCCGCGGCCTGCGACGCGGCGGGGCCGGCCTTCGCGCTGGGCAATGCCGGCGCCGGGCTCGGTGCCAAGGCGGGGGACATCAAGGGCGGGCTCGGCAGCGCCTCGGCCGTCATGCCGGACGGGCTGCAGGTCGGGGCGCTGATCGCGGTGAATCCGGTGGGCTCCGCAGTGATGCCCGGCCGGGACACGCTGTGGGCCTGGGCGTGGGAGCAGGATGGCGAGATGGGCGGACAGACGCCGCCCGCCGGTCCGGTGCCGCTCGACCCGGTGCTGCCGTTCCTCGACGCCGCGGTTCCCGGTGCCAACACCACCATCGGAGTGGTCGCGACCAACGCGGTGCTGACCAAGGCGGAGGCGCTGCGCCTCGCCACCATGGCGCATGACGGGATGGGACGGGCCATCCGCCCGGCGCACACTCCCTTCGACGGCGACACGCTGTTCGGGCTGGCCACCGGCACCCAAGCGCTGCCCGATGGTCCGGCGCGGGCGGTCGCGCTGGCGCGGCTGGGAGCGCTCGCCGCCGACTGCGTCGCCCGCGCCATCGGCCGCGGAGTCTACGAGGCCGAGTCGCTGGGGCCGTGGCCCTCCTACCGCGCGCGGTACCGCGCGGGCTGACGGTTCAGGCGGGGAGCGCCGTTCTCATGCCGAACGGGCGCGGCGCGGTTCGGGCTCCTGCGTGGCGCCGGCGACGATAGCGCGCAACTGGTCCAGGAAGGCGCGGCCCTTTTCGGTCAGGGTGACGATCTTGCGGCGGCGCTCCCGCGGGTCTTCCTGCGCCTGGACGAGATCCAGCCCGGCCTTGCCGAAGCTGTGCCAGCGGCTCAGGGCCGCGACGTTGCGCGACGCGGAGGACTGGGCGATGCCCAGGCGTTCCGCCAGCTCCCGATCGAGATGCCCTCGCTCTGCGCGATCGTCATGAAACTCAGCGCATACTGGATCGGCAGGTCGGGATCGAGCGTGCGGAACGCCTCAAGCACCTGGACGACGGTGGCGCCCTCGTCGGGGCGGCCGCCGGTGCGGGTGTCAGTGCGAGCGTCTGTGCGAGTCTGGGCCGGCATCAGCAAGCCCCCCGCGGTGACGCGGTCCCCACCGGGCCGGTGTGTAGATGATGTTCAGGCGTCCAAGCCATACGACGACTTCCCCGTTCTCCCGCCGGATGTCGAACAAACAATCCGGAGAGGCCCAAAGGGCATGCTCAGCGAAGACTCGATGACCGCGTATATCCAGATAGACACTCATAATATCCTCTCGACGACCGGAATTCTCGTTCAGCCAGATGTCCGCCAAAGCCGTGGCCGGCAGGCTTTTGCCAGCAAGCTCGCATCGGATGATCGGCAAGACGTCGATTCGCGACGGTCGGTACGATGGTTTTCATGGGGGTTCTCCAGGGGTTGAAAGAAGGCCGGCAGCACCCGGCGGCTCGGTCGGGTATCGCCCGTCAGCGGCAGGGTTGCAACGTCAAAAAGGTCGGAGCCTTTGAAAAGTTCCGGTCACGGATGGGATCGCCCTGCAGGCGGTCCGCGAGGGGGTCGGCGGCCGGGGCGCCCTCCGGATCGTGGGGCTCCAGCGCGGTCAGGCCGATGTCGCGGCGCAGATGCGGGCAGAGCCGGTCCACCTCCCGGGCGGGCAGCCGGCCGGGCGCATCCAGCCATCTTCGGCGCAGGTCGCTCCATAAACTCGGCATCGTCGTCTCCTATGGCTTGGAAGGGAAGGGAGCGGGGCTTGCGGAGGGGCTGGACGCACGGGTCCCCACCGCTTCCCGGACGGAAATAGTTCCGTGATCGGATGTAATTCGTCAAGGCTCCCTGGAAACGAAATTGCCAGACTGTGGCATTTCCGCACTTGTGGTGGCTGTAACACCACAGTTCTGGACAAGTGGCGCCGGCTGCGCCAATACAGAGGTCATGCCGCAATCTGCGGCAGTCTGCCGTTGCGGAGTTCCGTGCCCGACCGCATCTCTGTTGCGCGGCCCTGGTGGCCGCCGATCGCCCAGAGCCTGACGTTTCTCGCCAGCCTGCTGCCCGTCCTGTTCTCCGGGGCGCCGCCGGCGCTGGCCGAAGCGCGCTTCACCCCCGGCCCCTGCTGGTTCACCGTGCCGGAGGGCGAGGCCGCGCTGTGCGGCACGGTCGCCGTTCCCGACCGCCGCGACCGCCCCTCGGCCGGCAGCTTCCAACTGCCGGTCGCCGTGCTGCTGAGCACGGCGCGCCAGCCTGCCGCGGATCCGGTCCTCTTCATAGAAGGCGGCCCCGGCGCCTCGCCCTTCGGAACCGGCGAGGCGGTGGAGGAGCGGATGGAGGTGTGGTGGGATCTGTCCGCCCCCTTCCGCCGCACGCGCAACGTCATCCTGTTCGATCCGCGCGGCGTCGGCCGGGCGGAGCCGGACACCGACTGTCCGGAACTGGACGCGCTGGGAAGCCGCATGCCGGCGGCCCCCGCCTCCTCGGAAGAGCGGGTGCAGCAGGAGCGGACGGCCGTCCTCGCCTGTGCCGCCCGCTTCAAGGGCAAGGGGCTGGACGGTGCCTCCTTCTCCACGCCCATCGCGGCGGATGATGCGCTGGATGTGGCGACGGCGCTGGGGGCGTCGCGCGTCAACCTGTTCGCGGTGTCCTACGGCACGCGGGTCGCCCTGGAGATGCTGCGCCGCCATGGCGGGCGGGTGCGGGCGGCGGTGCTCGACTCGGCCTATCCGCCCGACGTGAACGCGGTGGAGGAGGCGCCCTGGCTGGCGCAGCGCGCCTTCCGCCGGCTGTTCGACGATTGCGCGGCCAACCGCGCCTGTCGTGCCGCCTACCCCGACCTCGAGAAGCGCTGGCTTGCCCTGCTGGCGCGGCTGGAACGGTCGCCGGTCGATCTGCCGGTGACCGACCATGACGAATCGGAGGTTCCCGAGACGCTGCGCCTGACACCGGCCACCATGATCGCCGCCGGGCTGGAGGCGATGACCTCCGGCGAGGCGGTGCCGCAGTTGCCGGCCATGCTGGACCGCGCCACCCGCGGGCGGTACGGCCCGCTGGCCGAGTGGGTGCCGAATCCCTGGGCCGGCGACCCCGACACCGCCGACGGGTTGGCCTTCGCCATCGAGTGCCGCGAGACGGTGAACCCGTCCGATCCGCTGCGCCTCGCCGAGACCGCCCGCCGCTTCGCCCCCTATGGCGCCGTCGCCACGGACGATCCGGGCCAGCGCATCTGCCGCCTGTGGCCGGCCGGCCATCAGGAGCCGGGGAGCGGCTGCCGGTGGCGAGCCCGGTGCCGGTGCTCCTGCTGTCCGGTGCCTACGACCCGGTGACGCCGCCGGAATGGGCGGAGCGGGCGGCAACCACCCTGCCGAAGAGCCGGCGGCTGGTCTTCCGCAGTGCCGGCCACCTCGTCACCTCCGGGGAACCCTGCGCGCTGGCCGCCGCGACCACCTTCATCGAGACCGAGTCGCTGCCGGCCAACGCCTGCCCGGGGGCCGGCAAGCCGCCGCGCTTCACCACGCCCTGAGCAGGAACAAGCCGGAGGATCAGCCCATGCCGTTTTCCAGCGAGGATCGTGCCCGGCTGCTGCTGGTCAGAGGAGTGGGACCGAAGGTCGTCGAGCGGCTTGAGCAACTCGGCATCTGCAGCCTTGCCGAGTTGGCCCGCTGCGACGCAGCGACGCTCTGTGCTGCCGCAGCCGATTTGGTTGGAAGCAGTTGCTGGAAGAACAGCCCCCAGGCGCGCAGCGCGATCACAGCCGCCATCGCGGCGGCGCGTGACGCGGGCTGACGGCGGAGGCCTACCGCCCGGGCGCGATCCGCCGGTAGCCCAGCGCTTCGGCGACATGGCGCCGCCGGACCCCGGCCGCCCCGTCGAGGTCGGCCAGCGTGCGGGCGACGCGCATCACGCGGTGGTAGCCGCGGGCGGACAGCTTCAGCCGGTCGGCCGCCTCGGTCAGCAGGGCGCGGCCGGGCTGGTCGGGGGCGGCGACCTTTTCCAGCAGCTCGCCGTCCGCCTCCGCGTTGGTCCGCACCGCGCGCCCGGCGGGATAGGGGCCGTGTCCGGCATAGCGCTCCGCCTGGATGGCGCGGGCGACGGCGACGCGGGCGGCGACCTCGGCACTTCCCTCGGCCGGCGGCGGCAGGCTGAGGTCGGCCGGGCTGACCGCCGGCACGTCGATATGCAGGTCGATGCGGTCGAACAGCGGGCCGGAGATCTTCGACTGGTAGTCCGCGGCGCATTTCGGCGCACGGGCGCAGGCCAGCGAGGCGTCGTCGAGATGCCCGCACCGGCAGGGGTTCATCGCGGCGACCAGCTGGACCCGCGCCGGATAGGTGACATGGTGGTTGGCGCGGCTGACCACCGCCTTGCCGGTTTCCAGCGGCTGGCGCAGCGCCTCCAGCAGCGGCCGGGGAAACTCGGGCAGTTCGTCGAGGAAGAGGACCCCCTGGTGGGCCAGGGATATCTCGCCGGGCTTGGCCCGCGTGCCGCCGCCGACCAGCGCCGGCAGGCTGGCCGACTGGTGGGGCGAGCGGAAGGGACGCTGGCGCAGCAGCTTGCCGCCCTCCAGCAGCCCGCCGACGCTGTGGATCATCGACACCTCCAGCGCCTCCGCCGGGTCGAGCGGCGGCAGGAGTCCGGGCAGCCGGGCGGCAAGCATCGACTTGCCCGATCCCGGAGGCCCGATCATCAGCAGGTTGTGGGATCCGGCGGCGGCGACCTCCAGCGCCCGCTTGGCGGTCTCGTTCCCCTTCACGTCGCGCAGGTCGAGCGGTGGTCCTCCCACCTCCTGCAGGCGCGGCCTGGGGCGGGTCAGCACCTGCGTTCCCTTGAAATGGTTGATCAGGGCCAGCAGGTTCGCAGGCGCCAGAACCTCCAGGTCCGGGCCGGCCCAGGCCGCCTCGCCGCCGCAGGACTCGGGGCAGATCAGGCCGCGGTCCTGCGCCAGCGCATCGATCGCCGCCGGCAGCACGCCGGCCACCGGGGTCAGCGCCCCGTCGAGCGCCAGCTCTCCCAGCGCCACGAAGCGCTGCATCTCGGCATCCGGCAGCACCCCCATGACGGTCAGCAGGGCGAGCGCGATGGGGAGGTCGAAGTGGCTGCCCTCCTTCAGCACGTCGGCAGGGGCGAGGTTGACGGTGATCCGCTTGGCCGGCAGGGCGAGTCCCAGCGCATGCAGCGCCGCCCGGACCCGCTCCCGGCTCTCGCCCACCGCCTTGTCGGGCAGGCCGACGACGGTGAAGGCGACGATCCCGCCGGACATCTGCACCTGGACATCGATCCCCAGCACCTCGATGCCTTGAAACGCCACCGTATTGACCCGCGCAACCACGCCCAGCTCCCGAAAATGGGAAATGCACGCGATTGTATGGGTGCCGGCGGCCGGGCGCTAGTGGGGGATGTGCCGGGCGGGCCAATCCGTCCAGCGGGGCGGCGCCCCGAAAGACGGATTGGCCCGCCCCGCTCTGCGCCCTGCGCCCTGCGCCCTGCGCCGGGCGGTTCCGCCCAAGACGCCGGTTGCCGCGGGCGGGACGGACCCTAAGATGGTCCGCAGGACATCCCGACACCGAAGGAACAGCCGCCGTGCAACTGCATCTCACCACCTGGGTCGAGGTCGAGGCCTATCTGAAGACGTCCAGGGGCATCATCATGCCCATCGGCTCCACCGAGCAGCACGGACCGAACGGGCTGGTCGGGACCGACGCCATCTGCGCCGAGGTGATCGCCCGCGGGGTGGGGGAGGCGACCGGCGCGCTGGTCGGTCCGACGATCCCCGTGGGCATGGCGGTCCATCACATGGAATTCCCCGGCTCGATGACGCTGAAGCCCTCCACCCTGATCGCGCTGGTGCGCGACTATGTGGGGTCGCTGGCGGAGCACGGGTTCCAGCGCTTCTTCTTCGTCAACGGCCATGGCGGCAACGTCGCCACGCTGCGCGCCGCCTTCTACGAGGTCTATGCCGAGCAGCGCGCCCTGCGCGGCCGCGACGCGCCGGACCTGCGCTGCACGCTGGTCAACTGGTGGGAGAATGCCGAGATCGGCCGCCTGTCCCGCGAGCTGTTCCAGGGCAAGGAGGGCTCGCACGCCACACCCAGCGAGGTGTCGGTGACGCAATATGCCTATCCCGACTCGATCAAGACCGCCGCCATGGAGCCGGAGCAGGCCCCGGCCGGCAGCTTCTACGACGCCCGCGACTTCCGCCGCCGCTATCCCGACGGGCGCATCGGCTCCGCCCCCGGCCTCGCGACGCCGGAGCACGGCAAGCGCCTGTACGATGCGGCGGTCGAGGCGATCGCGAAGCAGTACACCACCTTCCTCGCCGAGGCGTGAGCGGAGCCCGGGGGTGGCCCGGCGCGGTTTCGGTGGTCCGAAATGTCGCGCCGGGCCATTTTTTTGCACGATTCGTACGATCGTCTGATCGTGCCCCCTTGGCGGAGCGCTTCCGGCACGGCTAACATCCCGCCCCCACCGTCGGCATGGGACTCCCACAACGACCGGCGGAGCATCAGCACTCCCCCTTGAGGAACACGATATCCATGGCCGACAACAAGCGCGTCACCGACGAAGAAGCCCTCCTGCTGCATTCCAGCGGGCGCCCGGGCAAGCTGGAGATCACCCCGACCAAGCCGCTGACCACGCAGCGGGACCTGTCGCTCGCCTATTCGCCGGGCGTGGCCGTGCCCTGCCTGCGCATCGCGGAGGATCCGGCGCTGGCCTACGACTACACGGCCAAGGGCAACGTGGTGGCGGTCATCTCCAACGGCACGGCGGTGCTCGGCCTCGGCGACCTGGGCGCGCTGGCGGGCAAGCCGGTGATGGAGGGCAAGGCCGTCCTGTTCAAGCGCTTCGCCGACGTGGACGGCATCGACCTGGAGGTCGACACCCGCGACGTGGACGAGTTCGTCAACTGCGTACGCTTCCTCGGCCCCAGCTTCGGCGGCATCAACCTCGAGGACATCAAGGCGCCGGACTGCTTCATCATCGAGGAGCGTCTGCGCGAGCTTCTGGACATCCCGGTCTTCCACGACGACCAGCACGGCACCGCCATCATCGCCGCCGCCGGCCTGATCAACGCCTGCGACATCACCGGGCGCAAGCTGGAGGACGTGAAGATGGTGGTGAACGGCGCCGGCGCCGCGGGCATCGCCTGCGCCGAGCTGTTCACCACCATGGGCGTGCCGCGCGAGAACATCATGCTCTGCGACACCAAGGGCGTGGTCTACCGCGGCCGCACCGAGGGCATGAACCAGTGGAAGTCGGCCTTCGCCGTCGACACCGACAAGCGCACGCTGCAGGAGGCGGTCGAGGGCTCCGACGTCTTCGTCGGCCTGTCGGCCAAGGGAGCCATGACCCCGGAGATGGTCAGGTCGATGGCGGCCAAGCCGATCATCTTCGCGCTCGCCAACCCCGATCCGGAGATCACGCCGGAGGAGGTGAAGGCGGTGCGGAACGACGCCATCGTCGCGACCGGCCGCTCCGACTACCCGAACCAGGTCAACAACGTCCTGGGCTTCCCCTACCTGTTCCGCGGCGCGCTCGACGTCCGCGCCACCACCATCAACGAGGCGATGAAGGTCGCCGCCGCCAGGGCGCTGGCGGCGCTGGCCCGCGAGGACGTGCCGGACGAGGTGGATGCCGCCTATTCCGGCCGGCGCCTGCGCTACGGCCCGGAATACATCATCCCCGTGCCCTTCGACCCGCGCCTGATCGTGACGGTTCCGGCCGCGGTGGCGCAGGCCGCCATGGAATCCGGGGTGGCGCGCAAGCCGATCGTCGACATGACGGGCTATCGGCACAGCCTGCGCACCCGTCTCGACCCGACGGCGGACAGCCTGGAGCTGATCCTGGAGAAGGTGCGGGCCAACCCGCGCCGCGTCGTCTTCACCGAGGGCGAGGAGGAGCGGACCATCCGCGCCGCCATGGCCTTCCGGGCCGGCGGCTTCGGTACTCCCGTGCTGATCGGCCGGGAGGAGGTGATCAAGGAACAGCTCGCCGCCATGGGCCAGCCCAACGTCACCTTCGAGATCCACAATGCCCGGCTGTCGGACGCCAACCGGCGCTACACCGACCATCTCTATCGCCGGCTGCAGCGCAAGGGCGCCCTGCTGCGCGACTGCCAGCGCATGGTCAACCAGGAGCGCAACGTCTTCGCCGCCTGCATGGTGGCCCAGGGCGACGCCCACGCCATGGTGACCGGCCTGACCCGCAGCTTCGGCGTGGCCTTCGAGGAGGTCAGCCGGGTGATCGACGCGAAGGGCGAGGGTCCCGTCTTCGGCCTGCACGTCTTCGTCACCCGCAACCGCACGGTCTTCATCGCCGACACGACGGTGCATGTCCGCCCCGATGCCGCGACGCTGGCGGAGATCGCCGTCGGCGCCGCCGCCAAGGCCCGGCAGATGGGGCACGAGCCGCGGGTGGCCTTCCTGTCCTTCTCGAACTTCGGCCAGAACGCCCACCCCAACACCGATCCGCTGCGCGAGGCCCTGACCATCCTCGACGGCCGCCGGATCGACTTCGAGTATGAGGGCGAGATGTCGGCCGACGTCGCGCTGGACTACCAGCTCATGAAGCGGGTCTATCCTTTCTCGCGCCTGTCCGGCCCGGCCAACGTGCTGATCATGCCCGGCCTGCATTCCGCCAACATCTCGGCCAAGCTGTTGAACAAGATGGCCGGCGGCCAGATGATCGGCCCGCTGCTGATCGGTCTCGACAAGCCGGTGCAGATCGTCTCCATGGGCTCGTCGGTCGGCGACATCGTCACCGCCGCGGCCCTGGCGGCGCACGATTCGCTGCCGTGGTGAGACCTTCCGCCCCGGCCGCGGCGGGTGCTCCCGTTCGCTGCCGGGGCGATTAATCTTTTGTGACCGGCGCGCGCGGCGACTCGGGATGGTGTAAGTTGGTCCGTTGAACCTGCCGTCTCCCCTCGATCCGGATGCCGTTGCCGCCCATGCCCACCCGGGAGTTTCTGTCGATCAGGGAGGTCCTCAAGGGACTGCCGCCCGCCCGCTTCCTGGTCGCCTTCGCGCTGCTGCTCGCCCCGCTGGCGGTGGCGCTGGGAATGCTGGTCGGGCGTGGCGTGGTGTCGCTGCCGGCGGCGCTGTTCGGCGCCCTGGTCGCGGCGGCCGGCATGGCATTGCTGGTCCGGGCGTCGCGGGAGGAGGCGGCGCGGATCGCCGACTGCGTGACGCAACTGGCGGAGACCGGCAGCGCGGCGCTTCCTCCCGGCCGGTTGACGGTGACGGCGCGGTCGCAGGTTCTCGCGGCGCTGCGGCTCTACCGGACGATGGCCCGCCGGGTGGAACGGGTGCAGGCGCAGATCGACGCCAACGACTCGATCCTCGATGCCCTGCACGACCCGCTGGTGCTTGTCGACGGCGAGCGGCAGGTTACCCGCGCCAACCTGGCGGCCCGCGGCCTGTTCGGCGAGCGGGTGGTCGGCCGCGACCTCGCCGCCTCGCTGCGCAATCCCAAGGTGCTGGAGGCGGTGGATGCCGTGCTGCGCGGCGCCGCCTCGCGCGTCGTGGAGTTCACCCTGCCGGTCCCGGTGGAACGGATGTTCGAGGTGCAGGTGAAGCCCTTCCGGCGCCGCCTCGACCCGGTTCCCGGCGGTGCGGAGGAGCCCGGCGGCACCGGGCTGCCGGCGGCGCTGCCGGGCGAGACGGTGCGCATGGCGATCCTGACGCTTCACGACGTCACCGCGGCCCGCCGGTCGGAGCAGATGCGCGCCGACTTCATCGCCAATGCCAGCCACGAGCTGCGCACGCCGCTCTCCTCCCTGCTGGGCTTCATCGAGACGCTGCGCGGCCCCGCCCGCGACGATCCGGAGGCGCAGGAGCGATTCCTGTCGATCATGCACGACCAGGCGAGCCGGATGACCCGGCTGGTCAACGATCTGCTCTCCCTCTCGCGGATCGAGCTGGACGAGCATATGCCGCCGGCCGACCGGGTGGACGTGCTGGAGCAGGTCGACCACGTCGTCGCAGCGCTGGAGCTGAAGGCCGCCGCCCGCGACATCCGCCTGCGGCTGGAAGCACCGGACGAGCTGCCGCCGGTGGCCGGCGATGCCGACCAGTTGACGCAAGTCTTCCAGAACCTCGTCAGCAATGCGATCAAGTACGCGCGGGAAGGGACAGAGGTGACGATCTCCGTCACGCTGGCGGACGGCGCCGTGGTCGGCTTTCCCGGTGGCTCGCGGCGGGGCGGTCGTGGGCAGCCGCTGGTCGCCGTGGCGGTGCGCGACCGGGGCGAGGGGATCGCGCGGACCCATCTTCCCCGCCTGACCGAGCGGTTCTACCGCGTCGACGCCGCGCGGTCGCGCGCCATGGGCGGCACCGGCCTGGGGCTGGCCATCGTCAAGCACATCCTGAACCGCCACCGGGGCCGTCTGACGATCGAGAGCGAGGTCGGGGTCGGCAGCACCTTCACCGTCTATCTGCCCGCCGCCGAGGAGCAGGCGGAGGCTTCGGCCCGCCGGAAGACGGGGTGATCCGGCTGCCGCGCCGGCCGGCGGGCGCTGTCATGAAACGGTCATGGAACTGTAATCATTGCGTCTCCCTGCCCGACTAATGTCCGCCCGCAAGCGATCGGTCACAAATTGATCGCCCGACGGCGCGGGCCGGAGACGATGCCCCGCCGGTGCATTGGTTCATCGGAGGGATTTCACGTGAACACCAGGAAGCTCGCCCTGACCGCGGCCGCTGCCGTGGCCCTGACCGCCGCCTTCGCCGGCAGCGCGTCCGCCCAGTCGCGCGACCAGATCCGTGCCGTCGGTTCTTCGACGGTGTTCCCCTTCACCACCGCCGTGGCCGAGGCATTCGGCAAGGGCGGCAAGTTCAAGACCCCGGTGGTCGAGTCGACCGGCACCGGCGGCGGCCTGAAGCTGTTCTGCGCCGGCGTTGGCCCGGGCCACCCGGACATCGCCAACGCCTCGCGCCGCATCAAGAAGTCCGAGGTCGAGCAGTGCGCCGCCAACGGCGTCACGCAGATCACCGAGCTGAAGATCGGCTTCGACGGCATCGCCCTGGCCTATTCCAAGAAGGCTCCGGAAGTCGCGCTGGGCACCGAGGTCCTGTGGAAGGCGCTGGCCAAGGAAGTGCCGGTCAACGGCAAGATGGTCGCCAACCCCTACAAGAAGTGGTCGGACATCGACCCGAAGCTGCCGGCCAACGAGATCGAGGTGCTGGGCCCGCCGCCGACGTCCGGTACCCGCGACAGCTTCAACGAGCTGGTGATGCTCGAAGGCTGCAAGAAGGTGGCCGAGGTCAAGGCGCTGGTCGCCGACGAGAAGGCGCGCGAGAAGGCCTGCATGGCCGTGCGCGAGGACGGCGGCTATATCGAGGCCGGTGAGAACGACAACCTGATCGTCCAGAAGCTGACCGCCAACCCGTCCGCCTTCGGCGTGTTCGGCTACAGCTACCTCGACCAGAACCGCGACAAGCTGCAGGCCGCCAAGATGGACGGCGTGACGCTGACGGCCGAGAACGTCGCCAGCGGCAAGTACGAGGTCGCCCGCGCCCTCTACGTCTACGTGAAGAACGCCCATGTCGGCGTGATCCCCGGCATCCGCGAGTTCATCGCCGAGTACACCTCGGAGCGCGCGATGGGCGACGAGGGGTATCTGGCCGACAAGGGCCTGATCCCCGAGCCGAAGGACGTCCGCGAGTCGGCCCGTGTCTCGGCGGTCAACCTGACCCCGCTGCAGCTCTGATCCTGCATGGCGGCGTCGGCGGTCTTGCAAGAGGCCGCCGACGTCCGTTTCGTGCTATGAGCGCCCAATCCCAGCCCCGATCCGGCGGTCTCGCATGCAGCTCACAGTCCTTGTCCTGATCCTGGCCCTGCTTACCGTGATCGGCTTCCAGGCGGGCCGGTCGCGCGCCGCCGCTTCGGTCGGTGGACGCATCGCGGAATTGCACTCGGTGCCGTCCTACCATGGCTTCTACGTGGCGCTCTGGGCCGGACTCCCGGCCCTTCTGCTGTTTGTCCTGTGGACGGCGTCGGAAGGATGGCTGGTCATGCAGATGGTCCTGGCGAGCCTGCCGGACCGCCTGACCACCGGCGATACGCAGTCGCTGAGCCTCCTGAAGGCCGACATCCTCAACCTCGCCCACGGCATCTCCACCGGTCACGACTCCGACCCGGCGGTCCATGCCGCGGCGGCACATTACAACAGCCTGCATGCCATCGCCGACTGGTCGCTCCTGGCGATCGGGACCTGCCTTGCCGTCGCCGGGCTCGCCTATGGCCGGCAACGCATCGTGCCGTCGCTGCGCGCCCGCAATCAGGTAGAGCGGGTTGTGAGCATCCTGCTCGTTCTCTGCTCCCTGGTCGCGATCCTGACCACGGTCGGCATCGTGATGTCGCTGCTGTTCGAGGCGCTGCGTTTCTTCACGGTGGTGTCGCCGCTGGACTTCCTGCTCGGCACGCACTGGAGCCCGCAGATGGCCATGCGCGCCGATCAGGTGGGCTCCTCCGGCTCCTTCGGCGCCATCCCGCTCTTCACCGGCACGCTGCTGATCACCGTCATCGCCATGGTCGTGGCGGTCCCGGTCGGACTGATGGCGGCGGTCTACATGTCGGAATACGCCAACCCGCGCGTCCGTTCCTGGCTGAAGCCGATCCTGGAGATCCTGGCCGGCATCCCGACGGTGGTCTACGGCTTCTTCGCCGCCCTGACCATGGCACCCTTCGTGCGGTCGGTCGGGCAGAGCCTCGGCCTCGGCGTCAGCTCGGAATCGGCGCTCGCCGCCGGCGTCGTGATGGGGGTGATGATCATCCCCTTCGTCAGCTCGCTGTCCGACGACGTCATCAACGCGGTGCCGCAGTCCCTGCGCGACGGCTCCTACGGGCTGGGCGCCACCAAGTCGGAGACCATCCGGCAGGTGGTGATGCCGGCGGCCCTGCCGGGCATCGTCGCCGCCATCATGCTGGCCGTCAGCCGCGCCATCGGCGAGACGATGATCGTCACCATGGCGTCCGGCCTGACCGCCAACCTCACCGCCAACCCCCTGGAAGCCGTGACCACCGTGACGACCCAGATCGCCACGCTGCTGGTCGGCGACCAGGAGTTCGACAGCCCCAAGACGCTTTCGGCCTTCGGCCTTGGCCTCGTGCTGTTCGCCGTCACTCTCTGCCTCAACGTGGTCGCCCTGCGGGTGGTCCAGAAGTATCGAGAGAAATATGACTGACCTCGTGCAACAGGATACGCGGGCCATGTCGGTCGCCGTTTCGAAGTCTCGCTACCAGAGCGAGGAGTTCACCCGCCGCCTGAAGGCCCGCTACGCCGCCGAGCGGCGCTTCAAGATGGCCGGCATCGCCGCGGTGGGTATCGCCTCGCTGATGCTGGTGATCCTGCTGGGCTCCATCGTCACCAAGGGCTACACCGCCTTCTGGCAGACCCAGCTCCGGCTGGAGGTGACGCTGGACAAGGCCCAGGTGGAGGAGCGCAACTTCATGCCGCTCCTGCGCCAGGCGCTCTACGCCCAGCTTCCGGACGTCGCCGACCGGTCCAGCCGCCGGCAGCTGAACGACCTGCTGTCCTCCGGGGCTCCTTACGAGCTGGAGGCCTTCGTCGCCCGCAATCCGGCGGTGGTCGGCACCACCCAGACCATCTGGGTCCGTGCCGACGACGAGGTGGACCAGTTCATGAAGGGCTATTTCCGCCGCGATGTGCCGGAGGCCGAGCGCCGGCTGAGCGACGTGAAGATCGCCGCCATCGACGCGCTGACGGCCAAGGGCTCGTTGGTGCAGAGCTTCAACACCACCCTGTTCTCCGCCGGCGACAGCCGCGAGGCGGAACAGGCCGGCATCTGGGGCGCCATCGTCGGCTCCCTGCTGATGCTGTCGGTGACGATGATCCTGTCGGTGCCGATCGGCGTCGCCGCCGCAGTCTACCTGGAGGAGTTCGCGCCGAAGAACAAGTGGACCGACCTGATCGAGGTGAACATCAACAACCTCGCCGCGGTGCCGTCCATCATCTTCGGCCTGCTCGGCCTGGCGGTCTTCCTCGGCTTCTTCGGGATGACCCGCTCGGCCCCGGTGGTCGGCGGCCTGGTGATGGCGCTGATGACCCTGCCGGTCATCATCATCTCCGCCCGGGTCGCCCTGAAGTCGGTGCCGCCCTCGATCCGCGAGGCGGCGCTGGGGATCGGCGCCTCTCCGCTGCAGACGGTGACCCACCATGTCCTGCCGCTGGCGCTGCCCGGCATCCTGACCGGCACCATCATCGGCATGGCCCGTGCGCTCGGCGAGACGGCGCCGCTGCTGATGATCGGCATGGTCGCCTTCATCGTCGACATCCCGCATGGCTGGACCGACAGCGCGACCGTGCTGCCCGTGCAGATCTACATGTGGGCGGACAGCCCCGAGCGGGCCTTCACCGAACGCACCTCGGCCGCGATCATGATCCTGCTCGGGTTCCTGATCCTGATGAACGGTCTGGCCGTGTACCTGCGCAAGAAATTCGAGAGGCGGTGGTAAGTCATGAACGTGATGACCCAGATGCAGTCCGGTTCGCAGCCCAACACCGCTGCCCGCGCCCAGGGAGAAACCATGGCCGGCGTCAAGATGGTCGCCCGCGACGTGAAGGTGTTCTACGGCGCCAAGCAGGCGCTGAAGGGCATCAACCTGGAGATCCAGGAGAACAAGGTCCTGGCCCTGATCGGCCCGTCGGGCTGCGGCAAGTCGACGTTCCTGCGCTGCCTGAACCGCATGAACGACACCATCGAGAACTGCCGCGTCGAAGGGCTGATCGCGCTGGACGGCGAGGACATCTACGGCAAGGGCATCGACGCGGTCCAGCTCCGCGCCCGCGTCGGCATGGTGTTCCAGAAGCCGAACCCCTTCCCCAAGTCGATCTACGACAACATCGCCTACGGCCCGCGCATCCATGGGCTGGCCTCGCAGCGCGACGAGCTGGACGAGGTGGTGCAGAAGTCGCTGCAGCGCGCCGGCCTGTGGAACGAGGTGAAGGACCGCCTGCGCGAGCCCGGCACCGGCCTGTCCGGCGGCCAGCAGCAGCGCCTGTGCATCGCCCGCGCCATCGCCGTCAGCCCGGAGGTGATCCTGATGGACGAGCCCTGCTCGGCGCTCGACCCCATCGCGACGGCGCACATCGAGGAACTGATCGACGAGCTGCGCGAGAACTATACGATCGTCATCGTCACCCACAACATGCAGCAGGCGGCCCGCGTCTCGCAGAAGACCGCCTTCTTCCATCTCGGCGAGATGGTGGAGTGCGACGACACCGAGGAAATCTTCACCAACCCGCGCGACGAGCGCACCCAGGGCTACATCACCGGCCGGTACGGCTGATCGGCCCTCCTCCTCCCCCGCGGTGGGGGAGGGGCGTCATGGAGCATGTTGAAGAGGCATGGAATGCTGGGTAACGTCGAAGCGCGCGGGATGAACGGAGCGGCCATGACCTCGGCGCTGAAGCCCCTTGTGCTGGTTGTCGAGGACGAGGCGGACATCGTCACCCTCCTCAAGTACAATCTGGAGAAGGAGGGGTTCCGCGTGGTCGCCGCGAGCGACGGCGAGGAGGCCCTGCTGCTGGCCGGCGAACAGGCGCCGAACCTCGTCCTGCTCGACTGGATGCTGCCGCTGATGTCGGGGCTGGAGGTGTGCCGCCAGCTCCGCCGCAATGCCAAGACCCGCGACATCCCGATCATCATGCTGACCGCCCGCGGCGAGGAAGGCGACCGGGTGCGCGGCCTGAATTCCGGTGCCGACGACTACATCACCAAGCCCTTCTCGCCGACCGAACTGGTGGCGCGCATGCGGGCGGTGCTGCGCCGCTCCGCCCCCGGCATGACGGACGAGACCCTGCAGTTCGCCGACGTGACGATGGACCTCGCCGCCCACCGCGTCCGCCGCAACGGCCGCGACATCCATCTCGGGCCGACCGAGTTCCGGCTGCTGCGCCATTTCATGCAGCATCCCGGCCGCGTCTTCTCGCGCGAGCAGCTTCTCGACCTCGTCTGGGGCCACGACGTCTATGTCGAGCCGCGCACGGTCGACGTCCACATCCGCCGCCTGCGCAAGGCCCTGAACGAGGAGACCGAGCTGGACCTGATCCGCACGGTTCGCTCGGCCGGCTACGCGCTCGACACCAAGACGATCTAGCGCCCTGTCACCGTGACGGCCGCGCCGACCGCGACGCCCAAGGCGCGGTCGGCGCGGCCGCGGTTGACGGCGATCTCCGCCAGCCCGTTGGAGTTCTCGTACCACAGCGCCTCGCCGGCCGGCACGTCGGCGAAGGTCCGGCCGCGGCGCACGGCGCGGGCACCGATGCGCAGCACCGCATCGGCCGGCAGGGTCGCCGCCCGCAGCCCGGTCATCGCGTTGCCGTAGACGTCGATATAGACGATGCGCGGCAGATCGTCGGGCCAGTCCGGCCGCGCGTCCGCTCCCGTCTCCAGCGGCTCCAGATCCACCGGCCGGCCGGTCGCCAGCATCGCCGCGACCGGCGCGAAGAGATCCCGTCCGTGGAAGCTGGCGGAGAGCCGCTCCGGCCTCCAGCCGATGGCCGAGGCGGTAGACCGGACCGCTCTTCGCCGGACGATCTCGAACAGGCCGTTGTCCGGCCCGACGAAGCGGCGTCCGTCGGCCTCCACCACCAGCGGCCGGCGGTCGGTGCCGACGCCGGGATCGACAACGGCGACGAAGACCGAGCCCGCCGGGAAGGCCGGGGCGTAGGCCGCCAGAAGATAGGCGGAAAGCTGCGGATCGAAGGCCGGCACGTCGGCGAACAGGTCGATCACCGGCAGTCCGGGCGCCTGCTGCGCCAGCGCCGCCTTCATCTGGCCGGTATAGGGGCCGGACAACCCGAAATCGGTGAACAGCACGATCATGGCGTCAGGATAGCGTGGCTGCGGTTGAATCGACAGGGGCAGCCGCGCCGCCCGTTGCCGCGGCGCTCCGCCCTTCCTACAGTGGTGCGACCTCCATCAAGCGGACTGGCCGATGACGCATCCCCCGGCAGCGCCCTCTTCCCTGGACGCCCCGACCTCCGGCAGCCGCATCCTGCTGGTGGAGGACTGTGCTCCCAACCAGATGCTGGCCGCCGCGATCCTCGGCAGTGCCGGCCATACGGTCGACGTGGTGGAGAACGGCCGTACCGCCGTCGCCGCGGTGGCGCGCGGTGGCTACGACCTCGTGCTGATGGATCTGGCGATGCCGGAGATGGACGGCCTGACCGCCGCCCGCCTGATGCGCGACCTGCCGCCGCCGCTCTGCCGCATCCCCATCATCGCGATCACCGCGGATTCGCAGGAGTCCGACCGGGCCCGCTGTCTCGCCGCCGGGATGGACGATCATCTCGCCAAGCCGTTCGACCGCGCCGCCCTGCTGGAGCGGGTGGCTCATTGGCTGGGGCGGGTGGCCGGCCTGCACGCCATGGCACGGACGCCGGGAACGGCACCGGCGGCGGCCACGGCGGGGGTGGAGATGCTGGACCGCGCCACGCTCGACCAGCTCGGCGCCGACCTGGACGCGGAAGTGCTGGCCGACGTCCTGCGCCAGTTCGCCGACGAAACGATGGAGCGGCTGGAGCGGATCGCGGCGGAGACCGACCTGGCGCTTCTCGCGCGCGAGGCCCATACGCTGAAGAGTACGGCGGGCACCTTCGGGGCGCCGACCCTGGCGGCGGCGGCACGGGCGCTGGAGCTTGCCTGCCGCGCCGGTTCCGCGGACGAGGCCGAGGCCCTGCGGATCGCCATTCCGGACCTTGCCCGCGCCGCGATCGACGCCTACCGCAGGGCGGGCTACCTGGGATGAGGCCCGCCGGCACGCTGCAGCCGGCGGGCTGGCCGGCGTCAGGCCGGGCCGGAGCGGGGTGCGGCGGCCGTCACTGGTCCATCAGGCTGATGTTGACGGCGGCATCCTTGCCGTTGGTTCCGCGCGACACCTCGAACTGGACACGCTGGCCTTCCGACAGGGCCCGCAGGCCCGACCGCTGGACGGCGGTGATATGGACGAACACGTCCTTGGCACCCGCTTCCGGAGCGATGAAGCCATAACCCTTTGTGGTGTTGAACCATTTAACGGTACCGGTGGCCATTGCCATTCCTTCCCCCCTAAGTCTGTCGTCGATGGCACCGGCCAGACGGGTGGGTCACACCCGATAGCGGAACCAAGACAAAGGCGAATGAAGGCTATCCCTGCATCACCGGAGCGGGCAAGGCAGGCTCTCGGCATATACCGATGGGGTGTAAAAGCCCGGGGCGGCCATAGACCTTAGGCAGCAACCCGCCCGGTCGCGTCACAGCTTCCCTTCCGCCTGCCAGGTCAGCCGCTTGCGGTAGATGGTGGAGGCGCTGATCTGCAGCAGGGCGGCGGCCCGGGGGATGTTGCCGTCGCAAGCGGCGATGGCGTCCTCGATGGCGTCCTTCTCCACCTCCCACAGCGGCCGGATCGGCTTCGGGCCGGGCGGTTGGGGCGGGGGAGCCGGGGGCGCGGCGGCCGGCGCGGCCTGCTGGGGCGCCGGCCCGGGCTGCAGGGCGTGCGGGTGGTGGAGCGGCACGGCGGGACCGGCCCCATGGGCGCCGGCTCCGCCGGTGGAGAGCGGCGGCGGCAGCATGGCGGCGGTCACCGTGTCGCCCTCATGCAGGACCACGATGTTGCGCACGACGTTCTGCAACTGGCGGACGTTGCCCGGCCAGTGGTAGCCGCGCAGCGCCTGCTCCGCCTCGGCGGTGAAGTGGGTGAAGCCCTTGCCTTCCTCGGCGGCATAGTCGGTCAGGTAATGGCGGGCGATCTCCAGCACGTCGTCCTCCCGCTCGCGCAGGGCGGGCAGGTGGATCGGGATGACGTGCAGGCGGTAATAGAGATCCTCGCGGAAGCGCCCTTCCTCCACCTCGCGCAGCGGGTCGCGGTTGGTGGCGCAGATGATGCGCAGGTCGACCTTCTCCAGCTTGCTGCCGCCGACCGGCGTGAAGGTGCCGGTCTGGATGAAGCGCAGCAGCTTGGTCTGCAGGTCGGGGGCGAGCTCGCAGATCTCGTCCAGGAACAGGGTGCCGCCGTCGGCGCGGGCCGCCGCCCCTTCGCGGTCGGACACCGCCCCGGTGAAGGAGCCCTTCACATGGCCGAAGATCTCGCTCTCCATCAGGTCCTTGGGGATCGCCCCGCAGTTGATGGCGATGAAGGGCTTCGATCCGCGCGGGCTCTGCCGGTGGATCGCCTCGGCGCAGACCTCCTTGCCGGTGCCGGATTCGCCGGTGATGAAGACGGTGGCGCGGGACGAGGCGGCGCTGTCGATGATGCGGTAGATCGCCTGCATCGCCAGCGAGGAGCCGATGAAGCCGTGATAGCGGGTGCGGCTGATGTCCCGCTCGTAGGTCTCGACGATCTGGGCGAGGCGCAGCCGCTCCATGGCGTTGCGCACGGTGACCAGCAGCCGGTCGGCGGAAAAGGGCTTCACCAGGAAGTCGTAGGCGCCGTAGCGCATGGCCTCGACCGCCGCCTTCACCGACCCGTGGGCGGTGATCACGATGACGGCGCAGGGCAGGGCCTGGGCGGCGATGCGGCGCAGCACCTCCATCCCGTTCATGTCCGGAAGCTGCAGGTCGAGCAGCACCACCTTCGGCGCGCCGTCGGCGAGCTGGTCAAGCGCGTCGCTCCCCGTCTCCACCGAGATGACGGTGAAGGACTCCTTCTTCAGGAACTCGGCATAGACCCGAGCAAGGGAAGGCGTGTCTTCGATCAGGAGGACGGGAGTGGAGCGGGGGGCCATGGGCCGTTCGGCTGAAGGTGGAGACGGCAACGCGACGCCCCGTCTAGCGGTCAATTCCTAAAATCCGATGTTACGCCATCAGGCCATACGGGGGAAAGACCCGTGCGGAGGTCCGCCGCGCGACCGGTTGCCGATTCCTCGGCCGGGCTTCCGCCGCAATCCCCGTGCTGCAGGGCAGGCGGGCCTTTCACGACGCTTGTCCCTGACGTCGTGATGGAATATCTGAATTGTACATAATCAATAAGGACGTTTCGGGAGATCTCCCATTGAGCGATCAAATGGCGAGCGGCGGGACGGTGGGCAATCACAGCGCGGCCGATCATGCGGCTCTGTCCGGCAAGCGCATCCTGCTGGTCATCGCCGGCGGCATCGCCGCCTATAAGTGCCTGGATCTGATCCGCCGCCTGCGCGAGCGGGGGGCCTCGGTGCGGGCCGTGCTGACCCGTGCCGGGGCGGAGTTCGTCACCCCGCTGTCGGTGCAGGCCCTGACGGAGGACACCGTCTACCGGGACCTGTGGTCGCTGACCGACGAATCGCAGATGGGCCACATCCGCCTGTCGCGCGAGGCCGACCTGGTGGTGGTGGCCCCGGCCACCGCCAATCTGCTGGCCCGCATGGCCTCGGGGATGGCCGACGACCTCGCCGCGACCGTGCTGCTCGCCACCGATAAGCCGGTGCTGGTCGCCCCGGCGATGAATGTCCGGATGTGGCTGCACCCGGCGACCCAGGCCAACATGGCGCTGCTGGAGAGCCGCGGCGTCCGGCGGGTCGGCCCGAATGACGGGATCATGGCCTGCAACGAGTTCGGCCCCGGCCGCATGGCGGAACCGATGGAGATCGTCGATGCGATCGCCGCGCATTTCGCCGGCCTGCCGCCGGGACCGGTCCATCGCCCGCTGGCCGGCCGGCGCGCCCTGGTGACGAGCGGCCCGACCCACGAGCCGATCGACCCGGTGCGCTACATCGCCAACCGCTCGTCCGGCAAGCAGGGCCACGCCATCGCGGCGGCGCTCGCCCGGCTCGGCGCGTCGGTGACGCTGGTGACCGGCCCGACGCGGGAGCCCGATCCCCCCGGCTGCACGGTCCATCCGGTCGAGACGGCCCGCGAGATGCTGGCCGCCTGCGAGGCCGCCCTGCCGGCGGACGTCGCCGTCTGCGCCGCCGCGGTGGCCGACTGGCGCGTCGCCGACGCGGCGGAGCGCAAACTGAAGAAGGAGGGCGGCGGCCCGCCCTCGCTGGTGCTGGTGGAGAACCCCGACATCCTCGCCACCCTGTCGCAGCCCGGCGCCCGGCGCCCGGCGCTCGTCATCGGCTTCGCGGCGGAGACCGGCGACGTGCTGGCCTATGCCACCGCCAAGCGGGCGCGCAAGGGCTGCGACTGGATCGTCGCCAACGATGTGTCGCCGGGCACCGGCACCTTCGGCGGCAGCGAGAACACCGTCCATCTGATCCGTGCCGACGGTGCCGAATCCTGGCCGACCATGGGCAAGGACGCGGTGGCCGCGCGGCTCGCCGAGGCCATCGCAGGACATTTCGCATGACCACCGCAGGAGAGCAGCGCATGACCGCCACCGTTCCCATCGTGCGCCTTCCCCATGCCGAGGGGCTGGATCTGCCTGCCTATGCGACGGACGGGGCGGCGGGACTCGACCTGCTGGCGGCGGTGACGGAGCCGGTGGAGATCGCGCCCGGCGCCCGCGCCCTGGTGCCGACCGGCATCGTGCTGGCCCTGCCCGCCGGGTTCGAGGGGCAGGTCCGTCCCCGTTCCGGCCTCGCGCTGAAGCATGGGGTGACGGTGCTGAACAGCCCCGGCACCATCGACGCCGACTATCGCGGCGAGGTCGGGGTCATCCTGATCAACCACGGCGACCGGGCCTTCACGGTGGAGCGCGGCCAGCGCATCGCCCAGCTCGTCGTCGCCCGCTATGCCCGCGTCACCTGGCACGAGGCGTCCACCCTCTCCGAAAGCGCCCGCGGCACGGGCGGCTTCGGGTCGACCGGCCGCTGAGCCGGCCACGGTCTGGTTTCCAAGGGGAGTCCCTTTGATGCTCCGCATCTCCAAGAAGCTGATGTTCGCCATCGAGGCGGTGCTCGACATCGCCTACAACGCCGGCACCGAACCGGTGCAGTCCGGCGAGATCACCCGCCGCCAAGGCATCCCGAAGCGGTATCTGGAGCAGGTGCTGCAGCAGCTCGTGCGCGACGGCATCCTCGCCGGCGTGCGGGGTCCCCGCGGCGGCTATCGCCTGGCGCGCGAGCGGCGGCGGATCACGCTGGGCGAGATCGTGCGGGTCGTGCGGTCCATGGAGACGGCGACCGACCCGATCGAGGAGCCGGCGGGCTCGATCCTCGGCCACAAGGTGGTGCGGCCGCTGTGGGCGGAACTGCAGGAGGAATGCATGAAGAAGCTCGACGAGGTGACGATCGAGGAGCTCTGCATGCGGGCCCGCAGCGCTGGGGTGGAGAGCGAGACGGAAGACCGGATCGACTTTACCATTTGATTCTCGCCTGAACGGGCGTAAAATCACAGCATGCTGTGAAAACACGAATATAACACACATCCGAGAGGTGGAACCATGGCGGCTCCCGAATTCCGCGGCAAGATCTACGACAGCATCCTCGACACCATCGGCGCCACGCCGCTGGTGCGCCTGAACCGGCTGGCCGCGGACGCCGGGGTGAAGGCGCAGATCATCGGCAAGCTGGAGTTCTTCAATCCGCTGGCCAGCGTGAAGGATCGCATCGGCTTCGCGATGATCGACGCGGCGGAGAAGGCGGGCGTCATCTCCCCCGGCCGCACCACCCTGATCGAGCCGACCTCGGGCAACACCGGCATCGCGCTGGCCTTCGTCGCGGCGGCGCGCGGCTACACCCTGATCCTGACCATGCCGGAGAGCATGTCGGTCGAGCGGCGCAAGATGCTGAAGCTGCTGGGGGCCCAGCTCGTCCTCACCCCGGCGTCGGAGGGCATGAAGGGCGCCATCCGGCGGGCGGAGGAGATCGTGGCGAGCGATCCCAACGCCTACATGCTGCAGCAGTTCAAGAACACCGCCAACCCGGCGATCCACCGCGTCACCACGGCGGAGGAGATCTGGACCGACACGGCGGGGCAGGTCGACATCCTGGTGTCCGGTGTCGGCACGGGCGGCACGCTGACCGGCGTCAGCGAGGTGCTGAAGGCGCGCAAGCCCGGCTTCCGCACCGTCGCGGTGGAGCCGGAGGACAGCCCCGTCCTGTCCGGCGGCATGCCCGGCCCGCACAAGATCCAGGGTATCGGCGCCGGCTTCGTGCCAGACGTCCTGAAGAAGGATCTGATCGACGAGGTCGTGCGCATCTCCAACCAGCGTGCCTTCGAGACCGGCCGCAAGGTCGCCCGGCTGGAAGGCGTGCCGGTCGGCATCTCCTCGGGTGCGGCGCTGGCGGCCGCTCTGGAGGTCGGCGCCCGTCCGGAGAACGAGGGCAAGCAGATCGTCGTCATCCTGCCGTCCTTCGCCGAGCGCTACCTCTCCACCGGCCTGTTCGAAGGGCTGGAGTAAGCATGGCGGGCGGGTCCGGGCATTCGCTCGGGCCCGCCCGTAACGGGGCTTGCCGCGACGCAACCTTACAGCGAGGATTGCCCGGCCCCGCCGTCTGGGGTAGACTACCCCCTCGGGCGCAGAGGGTGTGCGCTCCCGTGCCGGCCGGCGCGGCCGTCTCTTTTCGACGGAAAGATCGAATTTTACTAAATTGAGTGGGCTTCGCTGGGCGGGGGGATACCACCATGGGCGTCACGGTACCGAACGCATCGACCATGAACTGGTTCCAGCTCCGTGGCTTGACCAACGAGCTGAACGGGCGCGGCATGTCGACCGACTACCGCCAGTTCACGGTCAGCAAGCCCGGCGAGTTCAACTTCAAGATCAACAACTCCTACACCTCCGTCCAGATCGTCGACCAGAACAACAAGGTCGTGGCGACGATGAAGTCGCAGCAGGACGCGGCGGACGCCAGCGCCAAGCTGGGGGCCGGCACCTACACGGCGATCATCTCGCAGACGATGCGCGGCGTGAACATGCGGGAGTATTCGCTGGACGTCAGCGTCCGGCAGAACGTGATGATGCTGTCGAGCGGCGCCACGCTGAAGGCGACGGCCCGGCAGGCCGCGACGGCCGATCCGGGCGTCCAGAAGCACACGGTCAACGTGGTGCAGGGCGGCGAGTTCACCGCCAACCTCAGCCTGCCCTACACCCGCTGGGCGCTGATGGGCAAGGACGGCAAGGTCGTCGCTTCCGGCGACACGATGAACCCTGAAAAGCAGGTCGGCTTCTTCGACCAGCCGAGCTACAAGATCCAGCCCGGCCAGTATGAGCTGGTGGTGGTGCCGCCGCGCAACGTGGCGGGCGAGATCCCCTATCAGCTCAACTTCATCCCGAAGACCGCCAAGATCGACATGCCGGTGGAAGAGCGGCCGATCGACAAGATCCTGCGCGAGCGCGAGGAGCGCCTGCGCGTGTGGGCCGCCCAGGACGCCAGGAAGACAGGCGGCAAGACCAAGACCACCGCCTGACACGCCGCGGCATCCCGGCCGGCGCGACGCCTGACGGCCGCGCGCCCGTGCCGCGCCTGGGCTGCCGCAAGAAACTGCACGCTGCGGCCGGGACTGCGTTATGCTCCCTCCCATGGAATTCACGGACACCCAGCTTCATCGCTATTCGCGCCACATCGTCCTGCCGGAAGTCGGCGGCGTGGGGCAGGAAAAGCTCTTGCAGTCCAAGGTGCTGGTCGTCGGGGCCGGCGGCCTGGGCGCGCCGCTGCTGCTCTATCTGGCGGCGGCCGGCGTCGGCACCATCGGGGTGGTGGACGACGACTCGGTCGATCTGTCGAACCTGCAGCGCCAGGTGATCCACGACGAGGGCTCGGTCGGCGTTCCGAAGGTGGAAAGCGCTGCGGCCCGCATCCGCGCGCTGAATCCCGACGTGCGGGTGGAGCCTTACAAGACCCGGCTGAACCGCGACAACGTGATGGACCTGATCGGTCCCTACGACGTGGTGGCCGACGGGTCGGACAATTTCTCCACCCGCTTCCTGCTGAACGATGCCTGCTATCTCGCCGGCAAGACGCTGGTCTCCGCCGCGATCCTGCGCTTCGACGGGCAGGTGTCGACCTTCAAGGCGCATCTCGGCGATCCGCATCCCTGCTACCGCTGCCTGTTCCGCGAACCGCCGCCGCGCGGCATGGTGCCGAGCTGTTCGGAGGGCGGCGTGCTCGGCGCTCTGGCCGGCTTCATCGGGTCGCTGCAGGCGGTGGAGGTGATGAAGGAACTGCTGGGGCTGGGCGAGAGCCTGTCGGGCAGCCTGCTGATGATGGACACGCTCTATGCGTCCTACCAGCGGATCACCCTGCGCAAGGACCCGGACTGCCCGCTCTGCGGCAGCCATCCGACCATCCGCGACCTGTCCGGCCACTGACCCCGGGCCGCTGCCGCTCAAGCTGAGGAGCGTTCCCATGTCCGGCCCGGAAGGCCTTTCCATCGTCGTCTTCGCCGGCGGCTACGACCGCGTCCATTACGCGCTGGTCATGGCCAGCGCGGCGGCGGCGACCAACCGTCCCGTCACGCTGTTCTTCACCGGCCGCGCCCTGCGCGCGCTGGTGCAGGAGGAGGAGCCGGGCGTGCTGGGCTGGCACGATCTGGATGCGGCCGACGACGGCAGCAGGCCGGTGGAGCGCGACCGCTTCTTCGCCGCCCAGGGACTCGCCACCTTCGAGGAGCTTCTGGAGGCCTGCGTCGCCCTGAACGTCACCGTCATGGCCTGCGAGATGGGGCTGCGGGCGCTCGGGCTGCCGCAGGGCAAGGCGTTGCGCCCGGATGTCCCGGTGAAGACCGGCGGCGTCGTCACCTTCCTGAACGATGCGCCCAAGGGTGGCGCCATGCTGTTCGTATGAGCGGTATGGCATCCGCACCAATGGGGGCGTCGGTCCTCGACCTCGCCAACCGGTTCGAGGCCATCGCGGCGGACGGGTTCGAGGGCAAGCCCTACGACGCGGCGCTGGCCGACCTCGTGCGGCGGATCAAGGCCGATCCGGCGCTGGCGGCCCAGGTTGCCCATGCCGTCGGCATCATGATCGGGATGATCGAGGACAGCGACCCGTCCGGCCGCTTCGCCTACAAGACGGCGATCCTCCGCGAGGCCGTGGCCCAGCTCCGGGCCTGAGAACGCGGGGCGGGCGGCCGTGCATGGCAGCCATGCGTCACGGCCCGGCGGGTGCCCCCGTCCTGGTGGCGATCGTCACCCGAACAGGATGAAGCACCATGGACATGCGCTTTTCCGTCCCCGCCGCCACGCCCGATCTCTACAAGGCGCTCCACGGCGTCTCCGCCGCCATCACCCGCTCGGGCCTGCCGCAGCGGCTGCGCCACCTGATCGACCTGCGCGTCTCGCAGATCAACCACTGCGCCTTCTGCATCGACATGCACGGCCGCGAGGCCCTGCGGGAGGGGGAGACGCAGGAGCGGCTGGATGCGCTGGCCGGCTGGCGGCAGTCGCCGCTGTTCGATCCCGACGAGAAGGCCGCCTTCGCCTGGGCCGAGATGCTGACCCGCACCGAGCATGGGGCGGTCGAGCAGGGGCTCGCCGAGCTGCGCCGGCATTTCAGCGACGGGCAGGTCGCGGCCCTGACGGTGGCGGTGGCGACCATCAACGCCTGGAACCGGCTGGGCATCGCCCAGTTCCGGGACCAGCCCGCCGCGGCCGCCGTCGCGTGACCGCGCAGCCGCTTACCGAAGCGTCTCCTGCCGCCTGCGGCGACGAGGACGGCCGCGCCCGCCTGGATCTGTTCCGGTCCGAGCGGGCGCGGCTGCGCGCGCTGGCCTATCGCATGACGGGCTCGGTCAGCGACGCCGAGGACATCGTCCAGGATGCCTGGCTGCGCCTGACCCGCATCGACCCGCAGGCGATCGAAGCGCCGCGCGCCTTCCTCACCACGCTGGTGACCCGGCTGGCGCTCGACCGGCTGCGCAGCGCCCGCCACACGCGGGAGCGCTATGTCGGACTGTGGCTGCCCGAGCCGGAGGTGTCCCACTGGGACCAGGCGTCCTGGGCCGACGGCCCGCCGGACAGCCTGGCGGAGCGGGATGCCGTCCCCTTCGCCATGCTCCTGCTGCTGGAGACGCTGACGCCGGAGCAGCGGGCGGTCTTCGTCCTGCGCGAGGCGATGGACCTCGACCATGGCGAGATCGCCGCCATCCTGGGCAAGACGCCGGAGGCCTGCCGGCAGATCCTGCGGCGCGCCAGGGCGAGGATCGCCGAGCAGGGGCCGGCGACGACCGTCCGCCACCCCCCGGCCCGGTCCGGCATCGCCGCCGCCGGACGGAAGCTGGCGGAGGCCTTCGCCGAGGCCAGCGCCCGGCGCGACTATGCCGGCATCGTGGCCTTGCTCGGCGAGCAGGCGGAGTGGCTGAGCGACGGCGGCGGGGTCGTGCGCACGGCCCGCAACAGGTTGGTCGGACCCGACCGCATCGCCCGCTTCCTGATCGGCATCCAGCGAAAGTACGACACCACGCTGGAGATGGTGCCGGTGCTGGTGAATGGCGGGCCGGGGCTGATGACCTCGCTGAACGGGACCTTTCGCTCGATCATCGGGCTGGAGGTGGCCGATGGCCGGATCCTGCGCCTGTTCCAGGTGCTGAACCCGGAGAAGCTGCGCCACCTGGAGACCGCCGCGGCGAGCGGTTAGGCCACCAGCTCTTCCAGGCAGCGGTCGAGCTGGTCGAGCCGGACCGGGCGGGTCAGGATGGTGAAGTGCCCGCCCTCCTGCAGCAGCAGGGGACTGTCGGCGGTCAGCACGATGCGGGTGCGGGGATAGAGCATCGAGGCGAGCGCCACCGTCCGCTCGCACTCCTCCTGCTCCAGGTCGGCGGTGCCGCGGGACAGGAAGGCGACGCTCGGCGCCTGGCTGCCGATGATGGAGAGCACGTCGAGCGGGCTGGCGGCCTCCGACACCTGGAAGCCGCGGTCGTTGAGGTGACGGGACAGGGTGGCGCGCTGCTCCGCATCCCGGTCGGCGACGACGGCGCGGCGGCCGCCGAAGCCGCGCGGCGCGATCGGGACGTCGATGCTGAACATGTCCCCTCCCCCTCCTCGATATGACCTTGGATATAGCGGCTAAACGGAAATTTGTAAATGATCCGGCCGGCGTTTTTGAAATTTTTTTATGGTCACGACCACGCCCCGGTCGAGGATGGACAGCATGGGAAGGTCGCTCGGCCGGTTGCCGTAGCCCCAGGTCTCGGCAAAGGGACCGTGTTGCTCGATCCAGGCCTTGACGCGCTGGGCCTTGTCCAGCCGCACGCAGTTCCCGGTGCTCAGCCGGCCGGTCAGGTGGCCGTCCACCACCTCCATGCCGGTCGCCAGCAGGTCGTCGACCTCCAGGCCGCGCAGCAGGGTCGGCATGTAGACGTCCAGCGCGCCGGTGGCCACCACCACGCGGCGGCCCTCGCGGAGGTGGGTCCGCAGGGTTTCCAGCAGCGGCTCGTGCCAGCGGATGCGGCGGGCCAGCCGTTCGGCGGCGGCCTGGGCGTCGGCGAGGGGGAGGCCGCGCAGGGTCCGCTTCAGCAGGATGGTCTTGACCGAGCCGGGAAAATCGACGCCCGGCCCGCGCCCGCGCACATGGCGGTGCATGCCGGAGCGCAGGGCGTCGGCGAAGGCCAGCCGGGCGCGGTGGCGGCCGATCACCTCGCCCACGAACATCAGGAGGCTGTCGCCATGGATCAGCGTGCCGTCGAAGTCGAAGAAGGCGACGCCGGTCGCGGCACCCGCGGCCCTGATCGCGAGGGGAGGCGGCACGGCGAGGCCGGTCGCGGGGGCAGGCTGGCGGCGAGGCTGGTCATGATCCCCCTTATCCGGCCGCCCGCAAGGCGGAGCAAGGGATTTTCCGGAAGACGGACCGGAGGTCAGAGTTGCCCTGGCGGGATGGCCGGCGTCAGTGCAGGTAGGGAGCCCGGCCGGCGGCCCCGCCGCCCGCGCCATCCCCCGTCTCGGCGTCGTCGGGGTCGGCCGGCTGTTCGATCATCAGGTCGCAGGCGGCATCCTCGAGCTGGGCGCGGATGGCGATCAGCAGGCTGATGATCTCGCCATTGTCCTGCTCCAGGGCGCGCAGGCGCTCCTCCAGCCGGTCCATCCGTTCCATCAGCCGTTCCGACAGCCGGTCGAGGCGGTCGAGAATCGGGTCCTTGCTGCTGTCGTCCATCGCGAGGCCGTGGTCCATCGGTTGCGTCGCTGTGGGCGTAACGTGGTGGCGAGGCGGCGGTCCGCCCAGATCCGCACCCGGCGCACTCCGCAATCGATACCGGATCAGCCCTGCGCGGTCCGGCTGGCGAATCCGGAGGATAGCCCGGCGGACGACGGCCCCCGACCTTCCGACTCTCCCGCCTTGCGAGTCACCGGCCTCACGAGTCTCCCTGGGGCTCCTGCCGGCGGCTGCGCGCCACGCCGTACAGCTCCAGCCGGTGGCCGATCAGGTCGTAGCCGAGCTCGCGGGCGATGGCCTCCTTCAGCCGCTCCATCTCCTCGCTGGCGAACTCCACCACCTCGCCGGTCTCGACGTCGATCAGATGATGATGGTGGTCGGTCCGCGTCTTCTCGTAGCGGGCGCGGCCGTCGCCGAAGTCCAGGCGGTCGATGACGTGCGCCTCCTCGAACAGGCGCATGGTGCGGTAGACGGTGGCGATGGAGATGCGGGGATCGATGGCGGACGCCCGCCGGTGCACCTCCTCCACGTCGGGATGGTCGGTGGCCTCCGAGAGGACGCGCGAGATCACGCGCCGCTGGTCGGTCATCTTCAACCCCTTCTGAACGCAGAGCTCTTCGAGGCGCGACGGCATGGATGGTCCCTGTCCACAGCGGTTTGCGATCATGCCCGACGGTCCTGCGCCGTCCCGTCCGGCCCGATGCCCACATATCACCAATACCCAAGTATAATAGTGTGTTTCGGAACCATTCTCAAATGTCCCCGTTGCGTCGTCGCCGCACCGGCCGACCGCGACGGCGCGGCCTGCCCGGCAGCCAGAAGGGGGCTGCGATGAAGATTCTCGATATCCGCCACACCACGACCTACCGCTATGCCCGGCCGGTGACGTTCGGCGACCACCGGCTGATGTTCCGGCCGCGCGACAGCCACGACCTGCGGCTGCTGGCGACCGGCCTGACCATCACCCCGGCGCCGTCCCGCGTGCGCTGGCTGCACGACGTGTTCGGCAACTCCATCGCCGTCGCCAGCTTCGCGGGCGAAGCGGCCGAGCTGACCTTCGAGAGCCACATCAAGGTGGCGCATTTCCCTCTGGCGGACTCGGGGGCTGAGGCCATCGAGTTTCCCATTGAGGACTACGCCCGGACCTACCCCTTCAGCTATTCGGCGGAGGAGGTGCCGGATCTGGCCCGCACCACCCAGCGCCATTATCCCGACCCCGACCACAAGGTGGACGACTGGGCCAAGCGCTTCGTCGCCGGGGCCGACGGCATCCCTGAGACCCAGGCGATGCTGGCCGCCATGACCGTCGCGATCAAGGAAGGCTTCACCTACCAGGCGCGCGACGCCGAGGGCACCCAGCCGCCGGTGGAGACGCTGGAGAGCGGCAGCGGCTCCTGCCGCGACTTCGCCCTGTTCATGATGGAGGCGGTGCGCTCGCTGGGCTTCGCCGCGCGCTTCGTCTCAGGCTACCTCTACGATCCGGCGCTCGACCCCGGCGCCGCCGGCGGCTGCGGCATCCAGGGCGGCGGGGCGACCCACGCCTGGGTGGAGGTCTATCTGCCCGGCGCCGGCTGGGTGGAGTTCGATCCGACCAACGGCATCATCGGCGGCAAGAACCTGATCCGCGTCGCCGTCGCCCGCGATCCCGGCCAGGCGATCCCGCTCGGCGGCTCCTGGACCGGGGCGCCATCCGACTATCTGGGCATGACCGTGGACGTCCGCGTCACCGCCGGAACCGGGGAGCCGGTGGTGCAGATGCCGGCGGCCCCGGTGGCCTGACCCCCCCTCGGGCGGCGTGGTGCGCATTGTGCGGATCCTTCCGGCCGCACAATGGGCCGAAGCCCCGCTTTTCCCTTTTGCGCCAGGGACTTGTCCGGGCCTCCCTCCGGCGGCCGTTGTGCATCGGCTGCACGATGCCGCGGCGACTCGGCCTTGCGCCGTCCGCCCTGACGCCCGCCCGGGCCGTGGGCCGGGGCCGGGCACGGCGATGCGGCGCGTACCGGACGGGCCGGGCTGCGCGCGGTGCTGATCGGGATCGGGCGGCGATGGCGCCAGAGTAGCGCGGCGGCCGGGGCAGGACAACCACCGCCGGAAAAAAGGGCGGCGAAGTGGCGGCCCCGGCCGTGGCCCGGCCGGCAACCAATTGCTCATAAAGGGAAGATAGCCTATCTGGATCAGGCCGCCGTCCGCGTCCGGCCTTCGGGTCGCCGCCGGGCGTTCAGGCGGTCCCTTCCGGCAGGAGCGAAGGAGTATCGTGTCCAGTCCCGACCCGAGCAGCCGGACGAGTCCCCACTGCGACGCGGATGCCGAACCCGGCGCCGCGGCGCTGGCCGTCCCGGTCCCCCCGGTGCCGGCGGAGGCGACCTGCGCCGCGGCCCTGCGCCTGTTCGAGGGGATGCGGCACGGGCAGGATGCCGCGGCCCTGCCGGTGGTCGACCGCGACGGCGCGCCGCTCGGCCTCGTCGGGCGGGCGGCGGTGGAGGCGGCCCCGCCGGCCCTGCCGGTGACCCGCGTGATGGAGGAGCCGGTCCTGCTGGTCGACGGCTCGCTGACGCTGGAGGATGTCGCGCGCCGGGTGGCGCGGGCCGAACCGGCCGGCGGCCTCTTCCTGGTGGTGGACGGGCAGGGGCGCTGCCTCGGCACCGCCACGACGGCGGGCCTGCTGGCCGCGCTGGCCGACCAGTCCGACCACCGTCTCGTGCAGCTTGCCGAGGCCCGGCGGGCGACCGAACTGGCGGTGAAGCGCAAGACCGCCTTCCTCGCCAACATGAGCCACGAGATCCGCACCCCGCTGAACGCCATGATGGGCTTCGCCGAACTGCTGGAGCAGGAGGTGCTGGGCCGCATGCCGTGCCGCTCTACCGCGACTATGCCCACGACATCGCCGAGAGCGGCCGGCATCTGATGGAGCTGATCAACGACCTGCTGGACCTGTCGAAGGCGGAGGCCGAGCGGCTGGTCCTGCATGAGGGGGTGGTCGACGTGCCCCGCACCGCCGCGGTCTGCGCCCGCCTGCTGACGGAGCGCGCCGGCCGCGCGCAGGTGCGCATCGCGGTCGCCGTGCCGGAGTCCCTGCCGCCGCTGCACGCCGACGAGCGCAAGCTGCGCCAGATGCTGCTGAACCTGCTGTCGAACGCAGTGAAGTTCACGCCCGCCGGCGGCACCGTCCTGCTGACCGGCCGGTTGCCGGAGGCGGGCGGGCTGGAGCTGTCGGTGCAGGACACCGGCATCGGCATGAGCGACCAGGAGCTGGCGAAGGCCCTGGAGCCCTGGGGCCAGATCGACAGCGCGCTGAGCCGCCGCCATGTCGGCACCGGGCTGGGGCTGCCGCTGACCAAGCGGCTGATCGAACTGCATGGCGGCAGCCTCGCCATCGTCAGCAACCCCGGCCAGGGCACCACCACGACCCTGTCCTTCCCGCCCGACCGCGTGCTGCGCGTCTGACGGCGCGGCGGCGGCGCCCGTCCCCCGCCGGCCCGTCCCCCGGCTTGCCAGCCCCCAAAAGAAAAGCCGCCGGGGGAGACCCGGCGGCAGTTCGGATGGAGGGACAGAGTGATCCGGTCGGAGCGGGCTCAGTGGATCGTTTCGCCGTGCAGGGCGAGATCCAGGCCGTCGCGCTCCACATCCTCGTCGACGCGCAGGCCCATCACCACGTCCACGACCTTCAGCAGGACGAAGGTGGCGATGGCGCACCAGCCGATCGTCCAGACCACGCCCTGGATCTGGATCCACAGGGCGGCGGCGTTGCCTTCCAGCATGCCCAGCGTGGTGTCCGGGGCGTCCTTCAGGACGGCGGCGAAGGCGCCCTCGCTGTTGGCGACCGACATCTTGGCGAACACGCCGGTCAGGATGGCGCCGATCAGGCCGCCGACGCCGTGCACGCCGAAGGCGTCCAGGCTGTCGTCATAGCCCAGCATGCGCTTCAGGCTGGTGGCCGACCAGAAGCAGATGACGCCGGCGACGATGCCGATGATGATGGCGCCCGTCGGATCGACGAAGCCCGCGGCCGGGGTCACGGCGACCAGGCCGGCGACCGCACCCGAGATGATGCCGAGCACCGACGGCTTGCCCTTGGCGGCCCACTCCGCGAACATCCAGCCCAGCGCCGCACCGGCGGTGGCGATGTGCGTGGCGGCGAAGGCCATGCCGGCGCGCGGACCGGCGGTCAGCGCGGAACCCGCGTTGAAGCCGAACCAGCCGACCCACAGCAGCGAGGCGCCGATCAGCGACAGCACCAGGTTGTGCGGCATGAAGTTCTCGTTCGGGTAGCCCTTGCGCTTGCCGATGACCAGCGCCGCGACCAGACCGGCCACGCCGGCATTGATGTGGACGACGGTGCCGCCGGCGAAGTCGAGCACGCCCAGGCCGAACAGGAAGCCCGCCGGGTGCCAGACCCAGTGCGCGATCGGCGCATAGACGACCAGCGACCACAGGGCGGTGAAGACCAGCAGCGACGAGAACTTCATGCGGTCCGCGAAGGCGCCGGTGATCAGCGCCGGGGTGATGATCGCGAAGGTCATCTGGAACATCATGAAGACCGGCTCGGGGATGGTCGTCGGGACCGCCGCCGAGGTGCCCTCGCCGAGCGTGAAGGCCTTGGTGAAGTCCAGCCCCTTCAGGAACAGCCGGTCCAGGCCGCCGACGTAGGCGCCCTCGCCGGTGAAGGCCAGGCTGTAGCCGATGACGTACCACAGCACGCTGATCAGCGCGGTGATCGCGAAGCTCTGCATCACGGTGGCCAGCACGTTCATCTTGCGGACCATGCCGCCGTAGAACAGGGCCAGGCCCGGGATGGTCATCATCAGCACCAGCGCCGTCGATACCAGCATCCACGCGGTGTCGCCGTTGCTGAGGGTGGGACCGGCCGGCGCGGCGGCGGCGGCCGCATCCTGCGCAAGGGCGTCGCCGGGCAGCCCGGCCAAGCCCAGAGTCACCGCCAGTGTCGGTGCGGCCAGAAGGAACAGACGGTTCATCGAGGCTCCTCTTTCTCGCTAATCGCTTTCGGCCCGTCGCGGCTGGTCCGGGGCTCCGGTGGAACCGCCGGGGGGCCGCGTTGGGTGACCCCGTCCCGGCCGCCCCATCCCCGGCGATGGCGGGGCGGCGGGCGGGACCAAGGACAGCCCTTCATCTACAAGAAGCGTGCCACGTCGAAAGGGCTATGAATCGCCAGGGTTGTCGCCGCCGCAGGATCGGCAACGGGCAGCCTCCGGCGAGTCGCGGACCCTCTCTGCTCAAAAAATAGGCTGTTTTCCGGAGGCTGTTTTCCGCGCAACTTCCGTGCCTTGGGCTGTTGATTCCTGTCGAAGCGCGCGAACCGGCCCGGCAGAGTGACCGCCTGCCGGCCAGATGATGAATTTTTGTGCAGTTTTTGCGGTCCGGGGCATGCGGCCTTGCGCTTTCGCCGTAGTCCGCCCCTGCGGCGACAGGTCCACCGGTGTAGGCCGCTTTCCGCCTCCTCGGCCTATTGGCCCTGGTCGGGGATTGTGGCACGGTCACGCCTGCGCCGGCCGCGCGGAAAACGGCAAGAAGACGGCTTAGGGAGAGGAACACCGCCATGCTCGACAAACGGGATCTGCGTCTTGCGCCGCGGCGCGCGATCGCCCTGGTGCTCGCGGGGGACGCGGCAGCCGGCTGAAGCAGCTGACCGACCGCCGCGCCAAGCCCGCCACCTATTTCGGCGGCAAGTTCCGCATCATCGACTTCGCGCTGTCGAACTGCATCAACTCGGGCTTCCGCCGCATCGGCGTGCTGACGCAGTACAAGTCGCACAGCCTGCTGCGCCACCTGCAGCGCGGCTGGAACTTCTTCCGCGGCGAGATGAACGAGTTCTGCGACCTGCTGCCGGCGCAGCAGCGCATCAGCGAGACCGCCTGGTACCAGGGCACCGCCGACGCCGTGTACCAGAACCTGGACATCCTGCGCGCGCACGAGCCGGAGTACATCCTGATCCTGGCCGGCGACCACATCTACAAGATGGATTACGGTGCGCTGCTGCTGGACCACATCGCGCGGCAGGCCGACGTGACGGTCCCCTGCGTCGAGGTGCCGCGGGAACAGGCCACCGGCTTCGGCGTCATGCACATCGACGAGACGCACCGCGTCATCGACTTCGTGGAGAAGCCGGCCGATCCGCCCGCCATCCCCGGCAAGCCCGACAAGGCGCTGGCCAGCATGGGCATCTACGTCTTCAACGCCGACTTCCTCTATGCCCAGCTCGAACGCGACGCCGACCAGCCGGGGTCGAGCCGCGATTTCGGCAAGGACATCATCCCGCATCTGGTGAAGAGCGGCGCCCGCGTGATGGCGCACGACTTCGCCGACAGCGCGATCCTGAACGGCCCGGATTCGGAGCCCTACTGGCGCGACGTCGGCACCATCGACGCCTATTGGGAGGCCAACCTGGACCTCTGCCACGTCACGCCGCAGCTCAACATGTACGACCGCGACTGGCCGATCTTCACCTACCAGGAGCAGCTTCCCCCGGCGAAGTTCGTCTTCGACGACGAGGACCGGCGCGGCATGGCGGTGGACAGCCTGGTGTCGGGCGGCTGCATCATCTCCGGCTCGACGGTGCGGCAGTCGCTGCTGTTCAGCTCGGTCCGCGTCAACTCCTACAGCGAGCTCGACCAGGCGGTGGTCCTGCCGGAGGTCGACATCGGCCGCCACTGCCGCCTGAAGAAGGTGGTGATCGACCGCGGCGTGGTGATCCCCAACGGCCTCGTCGTCGGCGAGGATCCGGAGGAGGACGCCCGGCGCTTCTACCGCAGCGAGGGCGGGGTCTGCCTGATCACCGCCGAGATGATCGAGCGGCTGCAGGGCTGAGTCCCGGCCTCCGGGGCGCGGGGAAGACCGAAGTACAGGAAGTACAAGAAGAGCAAGAAAGGCCCATCGTCCATGCGCGTCCTGTTCGTCACGCCGGAATGCTACCCGCTGGTCAAGACGGGGGGGCTGGCCGACGTGTCGGCCGCCCTGCCGCCCGCGCTGAACGCCGCCGGGGCGGATGTGCGGCTCCTGCTGCCGGGCTATCCGGCGGTGCTCGACGGGCTGTCCAACCTGCACGAGGTGGGCGAGCTGATCACCGACCTGCCGGGTTGCGACCGCGCCCGGCTGCGCATCGGCCGCACGCCGGACGGGGTCCTGGCCTATGCGCTGGACGCGCCGGCGCTGTTCAACCGCCCGGGCAACCCCTACCTGGGGCCGGACGGCAAGGACTGGCCGGACAACGCGATGCGCTTCGCCGCGCTGTCCTGGGCGGCGGCCGGCTTCGCGGCGGAGGAGGGCTACGATCCCTGGTGGCGGCCCGACGTGCTGCACGGCCATGACTGGCAGACCGGCCTGGTGCCGGCCTATCTCGCCCTGCGTCCCGACCGCTTCGCCGGGCCGCGGCGGCCGGGGACGGTGCTGACCATCCACAACATCGCCTATCAGGGCTGGTTCGGCGCCTGGATGATGGGCGACGTCGGGTTGCCGTCCTCCGCCTTCCGGGTCGACGGGGTCGAGTATTACGGCGGCATCGGCTACCTGAAGGCCGGCTGCTTCTATGCCGACCGCCTGACCACGGTCAGCCCGACCTACGCCCACGAGATCCAGACGGAGGAGCAGGGCGCCGGCCTGCAGGGGCTGCTCGCCGGGCGGGCGGACACGCTGAGCGGCATCCTGAACGGCGTCGACTATGCCGTGTGGGATCCGGCGCGCGACCCGCATCTGCCGGCCCGCTACGGCGCCGGCGACCTCGGCGGCAAGGAACTGTGCAAGGCGGAGCTGCAGTCGGCCTTCGGCCTCGACCGCCGGGCGGACGCGCCGGTCGCCGCGGTGGTCAGCCGCCTGACCTGGCACAAGGGGCTCGACCTCGTGCTGGAGGCGGCCGGGCACTGGCTGTCCTGGGGCGGCCAGCTCGTCGTGCTGGGCAACAGCGAGCCGGGGCTGGAGGGCGGCTTCAAGCAGCTCGCCCAGGCCAACCCGCAATCGGTCGGCGTGCGCATCGGCTATGACGAGGCGCTGTCCCACCGCATCCAGGCCGGGGCCGACCTGTTCCTCGTGCCCTCGCGCTCGGAGCCCTGCGGCCTGACGCAGATGTACGCGCTGAAGTACGGCACGCTGCCGCTGGTCCGCCGCACCGGCGGGCTGGCCGACACCATCGTGGACGCCAACCCGGCGGCGGCGGCCGACGGCAGCGCCACCGGCTTCCAGTTCGTCAACGCCAACGCGCAGGAGCTGATCTGGGCGCTGCGCCGCGCCGTCACCCTCTACCGCAGGCCCGGGCGCTGGCAGGCCATGCAGCGCCACGCCATGACCCGCGACTTCGGCTGGCACCGCCCGGCGGAGGAGTACATGGAGCTGTACCGGGGGGTGATGGGGCGGGTGTGACGGATTGCAGGGGACCGACACCGCCATTGCGCCCATCCCCCGTCCGCCCTATGTTCCCGGCAAACTCTCGTTCGTCCGGGCCCCGATGACTGACCTCTCGCACATCCGCAATTTTTCGATCATCGCGCATATCGACCACGGCAAGTCCACGCTGGCCGACCGGCTGATCCAGCTCTGCGGCGGGCTGGACGCGCGCGAGATGCGCGAGCAGGTGCTCGACAGCATGGACATCGAGCGGGAGCGCGGCATCACCATCAAGGCGCAGACCGTCCGGCTGCTCTACAAGGCCAAGGACGGCCGGCAGTACACGCTGAACCTGATGGACACGCCGGGCCACGTCGACTTCGCCTACGAGGTCAGCCGCAGCCTCGCCGCCTGCGAGGGCTCCATCCTGGTGGTCGACGCCAGCCAGGGCGTGGAGGCGCAGACGCTCGCCAACGTCTATCAGGCGATCGACAACAACCACGAGATCATCCCCGTCCTCAACAAGATCGACCTGCCGGCGGCGGAGCCCGACCGCGTCAAGCAGCAGATCGAGGACGTGATCGGGCTGGACGCCACCGACGCCGTCGAGATCTCGGCCAAGTCCGGCCTGAACGTCGGGGCGGTGCTGGAGGCGATCGTCGAGCGGCTGCCGCCGCCCAAGGGCGATGCCGACGCCGAGCTGAAGGCCCTGCTGGTCGACAGCTGGTACGACCCGTATCTCGGCGTCGTCATCCTGGTGCGCGTGGTCGACGGGCGGCTGAAGGTCGGCCAGAAGGTCCGCTTCATGTCCACCGGCTCGGCGCACGAGGTCGACCGCGTCGGCGTCTTCACGCCCAAGGCGCTGCTGACCGGCGAGCTGGGGCCGGGCGAGATGGGCTTCATCACCGCCGCCATCAAGGACATCACGCTGACCAAGGTCGGCGACACCATCACCGAGGACCGCCGCCCGGCGGCCGAGCCGCTGGCCGGCTTCAAGCCCTCGGTGCCGGTGGTGTGGTGCGGCCTGTTCCCGGTGGACTCCGCCGACTTCGAGCGGCTGCGCGATTCCTTGGGCAAGCTGAAGCTGAACGACGCCAGCTTCCATTACGAAGCCGAAACGTCGGCGGCGCTGGGCTTCGGCTTCCGCTGCGGCTTCCTCGGCCTGCTGCATCTGGAGATCATCCAGGAGCGGCTGGAGCGCGAGTTCAACCTGGACCTGATCACCACCGCCCCCTCGGTGGTCTACAAGCTCTACATGACCGACGGCACGGTGATGGATTTGCACAATCCGGCCGACATGCCCGACGTGATGAAGATCGACCGCATCGAGGAGCCGTGGATCAAGGCCACGATCATGCTGCCCGACGAGCATCTCGGCGGCATCCTGCAGCTCTGCACCGAGCGGCGCGGCCAGCAGATCGAGCTGACCTACGCCGGCGCCCGCGCCATGCTGGTCTACCGCCTGCCTCTGAACGAGGTGGTGTTCGACTTCTATGACCGGCTGAAGTCGATCAGCCGCGGCTACGCCAGCTTCGACTACCAGATGGACAGCTACGAGGAAGGCGACCTCGTGAAGATGTCGATCCTGGTGAACGGGGAGCCGGTGGACGCGCTCTCCATGATCGTCCACCGCAGCCAGGCCGAGCGCCGCGGCCGCCAGCTCTGCGAGCGGCTGAAGGAGCTGATCCCGCGCCAGCTCTTCAAGATCGCCGTGCAGGCGGCCATCGGCGGCAAGATCATCGCCCGCGAGAGCATCGGCGCGCTGCGCAAGGACGTGACCGCCAAGTGCTACGGCGGTGACATCAGCCGCAAGCGCAAGCTGCTGGACAAGCAGAAGGAAGGCAAGAAGCGCATGCGCCAGTTCGGCCAGGTCGAAATCCCGCAGAGCGCCTTCATCGCCGCGCTCAAGATGGGCGACGAGTAACCGGCTGGCTCCGGCCGCCGCGAGAAAAGGGGCCTTCGGGCCCCTTTTTTGTTTCAGGCCGGTGCAGGGCCTGCCGATGCTGCGGCGGCGGCCAGCCTGACCTCTGCCGCAACCCTCCCATTCGGCGAACTCGGGCCGGGCGGTGAAACAAAACCGTGCCGGCAGGTGTCCTTCCCTGTGCGGGTGGCCGCGCTCCATGACGGAGCGTTCGGCTGGCCCGCCCTAATCCAGGGAGGATTTGATATGCGCAGGCTTCTCGCGGTCGCGGTTCCGGTCATCGCCCTGCTGGCGGCTCCGGCCATGGCGCAGACGGGGTCCGCCGCCAAGGGCCAGTCGTCCGCCCGCTCGTCCGAGACCATGGACACCGGCGCCCGCGACATCGTCGCGTCGCGCGATCTCGTCGGCAAGCGGGTGATGTACCGCCATGGCGGCGGCGTCGCCGGCACCATCCAGGACGTCACCACCGGCACCGACGGCCGGCCGGCCATCGCGCTGAAGGTGCCGAACGCCGACCAGCCGCTGATGATGGTCCCGTCCGACTTCGAGCGGCGCGGCAACAGCATCATCCTGATGCATGACCGGGAGGAGGTCGCCCAGCTCGTGCAGTTCGCCCGTCAGGCGGCCACCGGCTTCGGCAGCTCCACCGGCGGCGCGGGCATGGGAAGCGGCACCGGGATGAACTCCGGCGCCATGGGCACGGGGCCGCGCACCGGCGTCGGCCAGTAACCGCGGCAGGTGCTCCCGACCGATAAAGAAAGGCCGCCGCCCGCCCCTCGTGGGGATCGGGCGGCGGCCAGGTCGCTGGGTTCAAGGGATCAGGATGCCCAGCAGGACCAGCAGCGGACCGCAGTTGCGCAGGTCCGGCATATGGCTCAGCCGCAGGCGGACAGGCTCCCGCAGCGGCTTCATCGGGCGCTGGGGCCGCTCCATGCGGCCGGCCTCCAGCACGATGGTGGTGATCGCGTCGAAGACGCCCATGGTGGTGGTTCCGTTCTTTTCGGGTTGGTTGGCCCCACCATGACGCGGACCGTAAAGCCGATGAAACGAATAGGCTTTATGAGGTCATTATCCCCCGTAATGAGCGGGATGCGCCTCTGACCCGCCGCGGCCCGCATTGCGGCGGCCGGGACGGTCTGCTTCAATGATCCTGCCGATGGTCCCAGGGCCGGCGCCTGTCCGCCGGTGCAACCCGAGTCTCCCATGCCCGCCAATCTCGACACCGACCTGCTGCGCGCCTTCGTGGCGGTTGCCGAAACGCTCAGCTTCACGCGGGCCGGGGAGCTGGTCGGGCGGACCCAGGCCGCGGTCAGCCAGCAGGTGCGCCGGCTGGAGGAGGCGGTGGGCAAGCGCGTCTTCGAACGCGACACCAAGGGCGTGCGGCTGACCCGCGACGGCGAGGTGCTGCTGACCTACGCCCGCCGCATGCTGACGCTGAACGACGAGGTGATGGCCCTGATGCGCCGCACCAGCACGGTCGCCAGCGTCCGCATCGGCACGCCCGACGATTATGCCACCATGCTGCTGCCCGACGTGCTGGCCCGCTTCGCCGGCACCGACCCGGAGGTGATGGTGGAGGTGGTCTGCGGCAACAGCCCGGACCTGATCGCCGGGATCGGCCGCGGCCAGTACGACCTGGTGCTGGTCACCCGCCACCCGGAGGACCGGACCGGCGAGCTGATCCGCAAGGAGCGCACGGTCTGGGTCGCCCCGCCGGCCCCGGGGGTGGAGCAGTCCGATCCCCTGCCGCTCGCCCTGTTTCCCAAGGGCTGCGTGGTGCGCGACCTCGCGGTTTCGGCGTTGGAGCGGATGGGGCGCGGCTGGCGCACCGTCTTCACCAGCAAGAGCGTCGTCGCCGTCCATGGCGCCGTGCTCGGCGGCCTCGGCGTCACCGCCATGGAGGCCTGCACCGTGCCGCCCCAGCTCCGCCGGCTGGGACCGGCGGACGGCTTTCCCGAGCTGCCCGACGTGGACATGGCGCTGCACCGCGCGCCCGGCCCGCTGTCGCCGCCGGTGCGCCGTCTTGCCGATGCGATTCACGACCTGTTGGGATAACCCGTCCTATCTATAGTGGGACGGAACGGCCAAGACGGGGATGCGGGCGATGACGGGCTGGTGGGGACGGGCGTTGGGGGCGGCCTGGCTGCTGGCGGCGCTGCTGGGCGGGATGCCGCCCGGGCCGGCGCTGGCGGAAAGCCCCGTCGCGATCGGCGCCCCGCTGTCGGGAGAGGCGGTGCTGAACCGCGACGTGGAGGTGCGCATCGGCCCCTCGCAGGAGGCCCGCATCATCATGACCCTGCAGCAGGGCAAGGTGCTGAACGCGCTCGACACGCCGCGCGGCACCTCCTGGACCAAGGTGGCCATCGGCGGCCAGCCCATCGGCTACGTCCCGTCCGATTCGCTGGATCCGGCCCTGATGATCACCGGCCGCGCCTCCATCGGCGGGGCGACGGCGGCGCCGCCCAAACCGGCCAAGCCGGGGGAGCCGGCAGCGGCCGCCAGCGGCCGCACCGCCGCGGTGGTGCCGAAGGCCGCCTGGGATCTGGCCGCCCAGGTGCCGGCCCAGGGCTATGTCGTCGCCTCCCGCCCGATCTCCGCCACCGAGATCCTCGACAACCGCAAGCGCCGCGGCTTCACGCTGCGCAAGGGCGACGTCGTCGGACTGCTCGACGTGTCCAACGGGCAGGCCACCCTGACCCTGCCCGGCCGGACCCGCGCCATCGCCCCGGTGGACGGGCTGATCGGGGTGGTGGCGCCCTATCCGCTGCCGGGCATGCCGCCGCTGGAGCCCGGCATGCTCTATGCCGTGAAGCTCGGCCAGTACCTGAACCATGCCGAGGGGATGCGCGCCTGGCAGAGCTTCGCCGCCGGACCGGGGGCTGCCTACCGGGAGCTGCCGCCGATGGTCTGGCCGGTCTTCCGCGGCGGCAGGGCCTTGTACGACGTAGGGGTAGGGCCGTTCACGCGGTTGCAGGTGGATGGGGTCTGCGGCACTCTGGCACAGCGCGGGATCGATTGTAACGTGATCGAACTTGAAACTTTTTGACCTTTCTTAATGTATTTTTTCCATGATATTGCCCGCCGGTTCACGTCCCGGCCAAGGGCCACCCGGCAGCAGGGCTGTAGCAAGCGATGAGCGACACGGACGACGATCTGTTCTTCCTGGACGAGGCGGATGGCGGCGGCGGCGCGGCGGAACCCGGCAAATGCTGGAAGATGCTGATCGTCGACGACGAGCCGGAAGTGCATGCGATCACCAAGCTCGTGCTCGCCGACTTCGTCTACAAGGGCCGCCCGGCCCACTTCATCTCGGCCTTCTCCGCCGCCGAGGCGCGGCGCGTGCTGGCCAGCGAGACGGACATCGCCATCATCCTGCTGGACGTGGTGATGGAGACCGACGACGCCGGGCTGCAGCTCGTCCACCATATCCGGGAGGAGCTGAAGAACCGCCACGTCCGCATCATCCTGCGCACCGGCCAGCCGGGACAGGCGCCGGAACGGGCGGTGATCCTCGACTACGACATCAACGACTACAAGGCGAAGACGCAGCTCACCGCCCAGCAGCTCTTCACCACGACGGTCGCGGCGCTGCGCTCCTACGAGGACATCACCACCATCGAGGCGAACCGCCGCGGGCTGGAGAAGATCATCGAGGCGTCGTCGTCGCTGTTCCGCGTGCGTTCGATGAAGCTCTTCGCCGCGGGGTGCTGACGCAGCTTTCCGGCATGCTGGGGGTGGGGCCGGACGCCATCCTGTGCGTGCAGCGCCGCGACGTGCGCGACAATGCGCCCGAGGGGCTCTATGTCCTGGCCGGATCGGGCCGGTACGAGGCGCTGATCGACGAGCCGGCGACCGAGCATGTCGATCCCGCCGTGCTGGAGGCGGTGCGCCGCTGCCTGGAGAGCCGCGGACACCAGTTCGCCGGCGACCACTGCACGCTCTACATCCGGGCGCCGAACGACCGTGAGAACGTCGTCTACCTGCGGTCCGACCGGCCGCTGTCCGACCTCGACCGCCGGCTGATCGAGCTGTTCTGCGGCAAGATCTCCATCGGATTCGACAACCTGCACCGCTACGAGATGCTGCACCGGGCGCAGGAGGGCACGCTGGCGGCGCTGGCCGACCTTGCCGAGCGGGCGGGCGGCGAGCCGGAGGAGAGCCGCAGCGGCAGCCGGTTCGAACGCTCGCTGCGCATCGCCGCGGTGACGGAGCGGCTGGCCCGCCGGCTGCACCAGCAGGGGTTCTACCGCGACACCATCGACGAGCCCTTCCTGGGCATGGTCGGGCTCGCCGCCATCCTGCACGACGTGGGCAATGCGACGGTGGAGCCGGCGATCCTCGGCAAGTCCGGCCCGCTCGACGAGTCGGAGCGGGCGGCGATGCAGAAGCACACGCTGGCCGGCGCCACCCTGCTGGACCGGGCGAGCCGTCTGGCGGAAGACCGCAGCCATCTGCATCTGGGGGCGGAGATCGCCCGGTCGCATCACGAGAACTGGGACGGCAGCGGCTATCCCGACGGGCTGCGCGGAGAGCGGATCCCGCTGAGTGCCCGGATCGTCGCGGTGGCCGACGCCTACGACGCCATCACCCGCGACCGTCCCTACCGCCCCGCCCGCAGCCATCAGGCGGCGGTGGAGGACATCCGCCGCCTGTCGGGCATCCGCTACGATCCCCGGGTGGTCGACGCCTTTCTCGACATCGCCGAAGAGCTGTAGGGGGAGCGGGGACCGCCGGACGCCTCAGCAGCGGATCAGGGCGTCCACCGCGTCGCGCAGCGGGGCGACCTGCACCGGCTTGTGCAGCAGCCGGCAGCCCAGCGCCGCCGCCTCCGTCTCGCGCTCCGGCGTGGTGTCGCCGGTCAGGATGATCGCCGGCACCGGCCGGCCGGCATGGCTGCGCACCAGCTCCACCGCCTGCACGCCGGTCTCGCCGCCGGGCAGGAAATGGTCGGCGACCACCAGATCGGGCAGGACCGGCCGCTGGCGCAGACGGTCGTCGAGCTGCGCCAGGGTCATCGCCGTCAGGACCTCGTATCCCCAGCCATCCAGCAGCAGGGCCAGCCCTTCGACGATGGAGGCGTCGTCGTCCACGACGATCACCGTGCCGCCGATCGCCTGGGGGGCGGGGGTCACGAGCGTCCGGTCAGGAAGTATGGCCATCATCAGGAGTGCCTCGCGCGTTCGGTCAACGTTCGACAAAGCCTATCCAAGAGCAAGCAACCACCTCTACGGATGTGGTCTTTCGGTGATCGCTCCGCCCGGAGGTGGATGTCCGAAAGAAGGCCGGAGCGATCCCCACCCCCTCAATAGGCCGGAAACCGACAGAATTCGCTTCGAATTTAGGAAATATAACGCCGCCATGCCTTGGTCTGGAGAAGGGCCTGATCAAGACGGTCCTTGATCATATGCGTAGGAAAATCCTGCCGGGTTGCGGCAATGCGCGAACCGGTTGCAGCCTTGCCCTTTCGTTTCCTGGACCTGCCGACCCGGGACACGGACGGTACAACGAAAAAGAGCCCCCGCCGGGGCGGAGGCTCCTTTCGTAAGAACGGGGGCCGATCGGTCCGGATGCCGAACGGTCCGGGCGATCAGCCGCGCAGGCTGCCGCCGGTCGCCTTGATGACCGAGGCGACGATCTTCTGTCCGACCGCCTCGATCTCCTCGTCGGTCAGGGTGCGGTCGGTCGGCTGGTAGGTGACGGAGATGGCGACGGACTTCCGGCCGTCCTCCACCCCCGGCCCCTGGTAGATGTCGAACACCGACACCTCCCTGACCAGCGCCTTGTCGCCGCCGCGGGCGGCACGGACGATCTTGTCCGTCTCGACGTCGCGGTCGACGACGAAGGCGAAGTCGCGCTCCACCGGCTGGAAAGGCGAGAGCTGCAGCATCGGCTTGGCGGTGCCGCCCTTCTTCTTGGGCAGCGGCACGGCATCCAGCAGGACCTCGAAGCCGACCAGCGGGCCCTTGACGCCCAGCGTCTCCAGCACCGAGGGATGGATCTCGCCGAAGCGCGCCATCACGGTCGGGCCGAGTCGCAGCACGCCGGACCGGCCGGGATGGTACCAGCCGGGGGCGTCGGTGGTGACCTGCAGGTTGGCCGTCGGGGCGCCCGCCGCCTCCAGCACGGCCAGCGCGTCGGCCTTGGCGTCGAACAGGTCGACGGCGCGGGCCTTCACCGCCCAGTGGCGCGGCACCGCGTTGCCGGCGCGGATGCCGGCGGCGACGGTGTCCTGCCCGTCCGGCGCCGGGCTGCGGAAGGCCGGGCCGACCTCGAACAGGCCGGCGTCGGCATAGCCGCGGTCGGCGTTGCGGCCGGCCGCCTGGATCAGGTTCGGCAGGATCGACGGCCGCATGACGTCGAGGTCGCTGCTGATCGGGTTGACCAGCCGCAGCCCGTCCGCCACCCCGCCGAACAGATCCGCGACGGGGGAGGCGAGGAAGGACCAGGTGACCGCTTCCGACAGGCCGCGCCCGGCCAGCGTGCGCTTGGCGAGCATCACCCGGCGCTGCTTCAGCGACAGGGCCGGGCGGGCCAGCACGGTCTCGCGCGGCAGCGGCGTCGCCGGGATGGCGTCGAAGCCGTGGACGCGCAGCACCTCCTCCACCAGATCGGCCTCGCCATGGACGTCGGCGCGCCAGGAGGGGACGCCGACATGCAGGCTGCCGTCGTCGTCCTCGCCCTCGATGGCGAAGCCGAGGTCGGTGAGGATGCGGAGCTGCTCGTCGCGCGGCAGGTCGACGCCGCCCAGGGTCTTCACCCGGCCGGGGCGCAGCGTCAGGCTGCGGCGCCAGGACGGCTCCGCCCCGGCGATGACGATCTCCGACGCCTCGCCGCCGCACAGATCGAGGATCAGGCGGGTCGCCCGCTCGATCCCCTCGACCACCGCGGCGGGATCGACGCCGCGCTCCAGCCGGTAGCGGGCGTCGGACTCCACGCCCAGCTTGCGGCCGGTCTGCGCGGTGCGGACGGTGTCGAAGATGGCGGCTTCGAGGAAGACGTTGGTCGTCACCTCGGTGCAGCCGGAAGTCTCGCCGCCGATGATGCCGCCCAGCGCCTCGGCCCGCTCATGATCGGCGATCACCGTCATGGACGGGTCGAGCGCATATTCCTTGCCGTTCAGCGCCGGCAGCGTCTCCCCCTCGCGCGCCAGCCGCACGACGATGCCGCCGGTCACCTTGTCGGCGTCGAAGGCGTGCAGCGGACGGGACACGTCGAAGGTGATGTAGTTGGTGATGTCCACCAGGATGGAGATCGGGCGCAGGCCGATGGCCGTCAGCTTGTCCTGCAGCCACTTGGGCGACGGGCCGTTCTTCACCCCGCGGAAATAGCGGCCGACATAGTAGGGGCAGGCGTCCGGCGCCTCGATCTCGACCCCGATCGGACTTTTGAAGGAACCGGGGACCGGGGTGGCGTCCAGCCGCCCCTCGGTCAGCGGCTTCAGCCGGCCGAGGCCGGCCGCCGCGAGGTCGCGGGCGATGCCGCGCACGCCGGCGCAGTCGGCGCGGTCGGGCGTCAGGTTGATGTCGATGACCGGGTCGCCGAGGCCGGCATAGTCGGCGAAGGGGACGCCGACCGGCGCATCCTCCGGCAGGTCGATGATGCCGTTGTGTTCCTCGGAAAGCTTCAACTCACGCTCCGAGCACATCATGCCGTTCGACTCGACGCCGCGGATGACGCCCTTCTTCAGCGTGATGTCGGAGCCCGGGACATAGGTCCCGACCGGGGCGAAGACGCCCTTCATGCCGGCGCGCGCGTTGGGGGCGCCGCAGACGACCTGCAGTTTCTCACTGCCGGTATCGACCGTCAGCACGCGCAGCTTGTCGGCGTCGGGGTGCTTTTCCGCCGAGACGACCTGGGCGACCCGGAAGGGCGCCAGCTCCTTCGACCGGTCCTCCACCCCTTCGACCTCCAGGCCGAGGGCGGTCAGCTTCTCCGTGATCTGGTCGAGCGTGGCGTCGGTTTCCAGATGGTCCTTCAGCCAGGACAGCGTGAACTTCATGGGTCCGGTTCCTCAGCGCGTCAGGCCGTGGGCGATGTTCGGGATGTCGAGCGGGACGAAGCCGTAGTGCTTCAGCCAGCGCAGGTCGGCCTCGAAGAAGGTGCGCAGGTCGGGGATGCCGTATTTCAGCATCGCCACGCGCTCCACGCCCATGCCGAAGGCGAAGCCCTGGTAGCGCTTGCTGTCGATGCCGCAGGCCTCCAGCACGTTGGGATGCACCATGCCGCAGCCGAGGATCTCCAGCCAGTCGCCGTAGTTGCCGAGCTTCAGCTCGCCGCCGCCGCGCTTGCAGCCGATGTCGACCTCGGCCGACGGCTCGGTGAAGGGGAAGAAGCTGGGGCGGAAGCGCAGCGGCAGGTCGTCGACGTCGAAGAAGGCGCGGCAGAACTCCACGAGGCAGCCCTTGAGGTGCCCCATGTTGGTCGACTCGTCGATGACCAGCCCCTCGATCTGGTGGAACATCGGGGTGTGGGTCATGTCGTAGTCGGAGCGGTAGGTGCGCCCCGGCGCGATGATGCGGATCGGCGGCTTCCTGTTCAGCATGGTGCGGACCTGCACCGGGCTGGTGTGGGTGCGCAGCAGCATCTTCTTGTCGGCGGAATCCGGCAGATAGAAGGTGTCGTGCATGTCGCGCGCCGGGTGGCCGGGCGGGAAGTTCAGCGCCGTGAAATTGTGGAAGTCGTCCTCGATGTCCGGCCCTTCGGCGACCTCGAAGCCCATCTCGGCGAAGATGGCGACCATCTCGTCCATGGTCTGGCTGATCGGGTGGATGCGTCCCTCGGTCTCCGGCCGGACGGGCAGGGTGACGTCCACCCGCTCGGCGGCCAGCCGGGCCTCCAGGGCCGCGCGGGACAGCTCGGCCTTGCGCGCGTCGATGGCGGCGGCAACCTCGTCCTTCAGCAGGTTGAGCTGCTGGCCGCGCTCGCGCCGGTCTTCGGGCGACAGGCCGCCCAGCTCCTTCATGAAGCCGGTGATGCGCCCCTTCTTGCCCAGGGCGGTGACCCGCACCTCTTCGAGGGCGGTGAGGTCGGCGGCCGCCTTGACCTGCGACAGGAGTTCGTCTTTCAGCGCGTCCAGCATGGGTTCGTCCCGGCCAACGGAGTGGAAGTGCGAGCGTAACGAAAAAAGGGAGCCGGACCCAGAGGCCCGGCTCCCTTCTTGATGTCTGGCGCCTGCTGTCAGGCCGCCTCGCGGAGAACCGCGGGCGATCCTTAGGCGGCGGCCTTGGAGGCGAGAGCGGCCTGGGCCTTGTCGACGAGCGTCTTGAAGGCTTCCGGCTCGCGGGCCGCCAGATCGGAGAGGACCTTGCGGTCGATCTCGATGCCGGCCAGCTTGATGCCGTTGATGAAGCGCGAGTAGGTCAGGCCGTACTGGCGGACGCCGGCGTTGATGCGCTGGATCCACAGGCCGCGGAAGTCGCGCTTCTTGTTGCGGCGGTCGCGATAGGCGTATTGAAGGGCCTTTTCGACCTTCTCGATCGCGATGCGGAAATTGGTGGAGTTGCGGCCCCGATAGCCCTTGGCGAGCTTCAGGATCTTGCGATGACGGGCGTGGGTGGTAACGCCGCGCTTGACACGAGCCATGGTCTAAATCCTTCCGAGCGTTAGGCGTTGCGCAGCCAGTTCTTCAGCACGATGCGCGCGTCCGGTTCGGACAGCGTCATCATGCCGCGCGCGTTGCGCTTCATGTTCGGGGACTTCTGCTCGAGGCAGTGGCGCTTGAACGCCGCCTGGGCGCGGACCTTGCCGGAGGCGGTCACCTTGAAGCGCTTCTTGGCGCCGCTCTTGGTCTTCAGCTTGGGCATTTCGGGTTCCTTGGATAAAGGTTGGCCTTCCGAACGGAACGGTTGGGCATGCCCTGAGCCTTTCGGCCCGGCCTCGCCGCCCGTGGAAGGTTGGCCTTATACGCGCCGCGCGCGGGGGATGCAAGGGGCAGGTCGCGGGCGGGGTGGCGGAAAGGCCGTTCGCCGCTGCCCGCCGCCTCGGCCCTGCTAGCGGTACTGCTTGAAGCGCTCCGTCGCCTGGACCAGCGCCGCGCGGATGCCGGGCTCCATGGCGGAGTGGCCGGCGTCGGGGACGATGCGGTAGTCGGCCTCCGGCCAGGCGCGGTGCAGCTCGTCGGCGGTGACGACCGGGCACACCACGTCGTAGCGGCCCTGGACGATGGTCGCCGGCAGGTGGCGGATGCGGTGGAGGTCGCGCAGCAGCTTGTCCTCCGGCTGGAAGCGGTTGGAGCGGAAGTAATGCGCCTCGATCCGCGCCAGGCCGAGGGCGTGGTTGTCCTCGCCGCTGGCGGCGATCAGCTCGGGCGAGGGCAGCAGGGACGAGCAGCTTCCCTCATAGACGCTCCACGCCCGCGCGGCGGCCATCCGCACCATGCTGTCGGGCGAGGTCAGCCGCTTCCAGTAGGCCTCCAGCAGGTCGCCGCGCTCGTCCGGCGGGATGTGGCCGGCGAAGGCCGCCCAGGCTTCCGGGAACAGGGTGCGCATCGAGTAGAGGAACCAGTCGATCTCCGCCTTCCGCATCAGGAAGATGCCGCGCAGGATCAGGCCCAGGCAGCGCTCCGGATGCGTCTGGGCATAGGCGAGCGACAGGGTGGAGCCCCAGGAGCCGCCGAACACCAGCCAGCGCTCGATCTCCAGCCGGCGGCGCAGCGTCTCCAGATCGGCGACCAGCAGCTCGGTGGTGTTGTTGCGCGTCTCGCCCAGCGGGGTGGAGCGGCCGGCGCCGCGCTGGTCGATCACCACGATGCGGTAGTGGGCCGGGTCGAAGAAGCGCCGGTGGGTGGGCGAGGCGCCGGCGCCCGGACCGCCATGCAGGAAGAGGACGGGCACGCCGCGCGGGTTCCCGGCCTGCTCCCAGTAGAGCGTGTGGATCTCGTCCACCGCCAGGGTGCCGGATTCATAGGGGTCGATGGGCGGAAACAACTCGCTGCGGGGCATGGTCTCGGTCCTGTGGTTCGGAGGCGGAGTGTAACGGCGCTTGACCGTGTTCCGCCAGACGTCAAGAACCGCCTGCGGCGATTTCCGTCCCGCCTCGGGCGTGAGCGGACGGTCCGTGGAAGGCGGGCGGGAAGGCGGGCGGGAAGGGAGCGGTCAGTCGCCCTCCGCATCCGCGTCGCGGCGGCCGGGCGGCGGCCCGGCTCGGCGGACGGTGCGGGGCGGAGGTGCCGGCGGCTCCAGCCGCTCGATCTGTTCCGGATGCGTAACCTCGACGACCGGGCCGTTGCGCAGGCCGATCCATCCGCGCACCCGCACGCGCCGGCCCTCGAAGGACAGCGGGTCGATGCCGGCTTCGGCGGCGGCGCGCATCGCCGCGCGCCCGAGATGGACGGTGACGTCGGTCCGCCAGTCTTCGCCGAAGTCCAGATAGGCCTCGCCCCCGCTCTTTTGCACATGCAGCACGCGCCCTTCGACGATCTGGAAACTGTCGCGGTGGCGGGCGAGTTCCTCCGGTTCCGAGGCCCAGCGCACCTCGTAGGCCCGGCTGCGCCAGAGGCCGCGCCCGGCCTGCCGGGCGGCCTCCTCCGCCGCCAGCATCCCGGCGGCCAGCCCCCGGCTGTCGGGGCGGGTGTGGACGCGGGCAAGGCCGGCCGTCAGCAGGGCGCCCTGCAGCCACAGCCCGTCGTCGCGCTGCAGATGGGCGAGCAGCCGGCCGTGCCGGTCGGTGATCGCCTCGCCACGGACCGAGACCTGACGGCCGAGCGCGAGGTCGGCGAGGGCGGTCGCCGCCGCCTCGGCCAGCGGCCATGACCGGCCGTCGCCCGGTCCGGCCCCCGCGGGCGGACGAGGCGCTTCGATTCCGGCGAGGCGGACCTGCCGGCCGTCCTCCAGCACCAGCGTGTCGCCGTCGACCACGGCGACGACGCGCCAGGACGGGGCAGCCCCGGCGGGAAGCGCAGCGACGGCCAGCCAGAAGGCGAAGGCCGCCGCGAGCGGCCGCAACGGGAAGCCGGGGCCTCCTCCGTCCGGACGAGCTTGAAGCGGGACGGCGGAGCGACGAGATCCGGGAGGAACAAGCGTCCCCCGCCAGGGTTTGTCCGATATGCCGCCCGTGACCCGCCGCACCGCGCCCCGATCCCTGCTGGCCGCCCTGATGGCGGCGCTGCTGCTCGTCTGCGCCCCCGTGACGCCGGCCCCGGCCGGCCTGTTCGACGCCGACGAGGAGGCGCTGGGCGCGCAGGAGCACCCGAAGATCCTGGCACAGTTCGGCGGGGCGGTGAAGGACCGGCGGCTGCAGGCCTATGTCGAAGGAATCGGCCGGCGGCTCGCCGCCACCACCGAGCGGGCGAACGAGCCCTGGACCTTCACCGTGCTGGACAGCGACGTCATCAACGCCTTCGCGCTGCCCGGCGGCTATGTCTACATCACCCGCGGCCTGATCGCGCTGGCGAAGGACGAGGCGGAGGTGGCCGGCGTGCTGGCCCACGAGATCGGCCACGTCACCGCCCACCATTCGGCCCAGCGGCAGCAGCAGCAGACCATCGCCGGGCTGCTGGCCGCCGGGGTCGGGATGGTGCTCGGCAACCCGGAGCTCGGGCAGCTCGCCGGGCTCGGCGGCAGCGCCGTCGTCGCCAGCTATTCCCGCGCCCAGGAACTGGAGGCCGACAGCCTGGGCGTCGAGACGCTGGTGCGGGCCGGCTACGACCCCTTCGCCATGGCGACCTTCCTGGAGACGATGCGGCGCTACGGCCAGCTCGAAGGACTGCGCAGCGGCAAGGGGGAGAGCGGCTTCGACTTCTTCGCCAGCCATCCGGCGACGGAGGACCGGGTGTGGAAGGCCGCCGACCTCGCGCGGGCCCGGCCGCCCGGCGGCCGGCGGCCGGTCGATCCCTACCTCGCGGCGGTCGACGGGCTGATCTGGGGCGACAGCCCGGAGAACGGCTTCGTCCGTGGCCGCAGCTTCGCCCATCCGGGGCTCGGCATCGCCTTTTCGGTTCCGGAAGGATACTCGCTGCTGAACGGGGCGGAGCAGGTGATCGCCAAGGGGCGGACCGGTGCGGCGGTGGTCTTCGACGGCGGCTCGGCCCCCGGCACGCGCGATCCGGTCGCCTACCTCACCGGCGTCTGGGCGAAGGGGGCGCAGCTCCAGGGCGTGCAGGGCCTGACCATCGGCGGCTTCCCGGCGGCCACCGCGGTGACCCAGGGCAAGACCGAGGAGGGGGCGGCGGACATCAGGCTGGTGGCCATCCAGTTCGCTCCCGATACGATCTATCGCTTCACCTTCCTCAGCCCGGCCGGCGAGTTGCAACGGTTCGACAGCGACTTCCGGCAAACCGCCAACAGCTTTCACCGCCTGACCCGGCAGGAGGCGGCCGGGCTGCAGCCCAAGCGCATCCGCGTCGTGGCGGCGCAGCCCGGCGACGGGGTGGAGGGCTTCGTCCGCCGCATGCCGCAGGACCGCTACGCCGAAGAATTGTTCCGGATCATCAACGACATTCCGCCGGGGACGCCGCTGCCGGCGGGGCGGCGCGTCAAGGTGATCGAGGGGGCTGACCCCCGGATTCGACAGGCTGGCGAGCCTCCCGGCGATTGCCCGGACATCTCCGGACGGGTAGCTTGTGCGCCATGCCCGACAGAGCCCAGGCCATCCCATCTTCCGGCGCGGACACCGCCGACGCCCGCAGCGGGCGCGGCCGGCGCCTGCGCATGCCCATCGCGGCGGTGCTGGTCGCCGGATTCGGCTCGCTCATGCTGGCGGCGGTGGCGAGCGTGCTGATCCTCGGGCTGGTCAGCGCCAGCACCAACACCTTCACCCTGCTGAACGACCGGGCCGATCTGGCGCTGGCCGGGGTGGAGGTGCGGGTGCGCCACCAGCTCGACCCTGCGCGCGACATGGCCCGCTTCGTCGCCGGGCTGATCGAGCGCGGCGACCTCGACCCGGCCGATACGGCCACCCTGTCGGCCACGCTGCGCGGCGCGCTGGCCGCCGCGCCGGACGTGACGGGACTGGCCTTCGTCCGTCCCGACCTGACCGGGGCGCGGGCCGGCCGGCTGGGGGGCGGGCTGGTCGCCGGCCCCTTCGACGGCCGGGGCGAGACGGACCTGCCGCCCGAGCTGCTGTCGGGGGCCGACCGCGCCACCGCGCAGTGGGCCGCCCCGCGCTGGATGAAGGAGGGCGGCACCAGCTACCTGTCGGTCTACCAGCCGGTGCGGCGCGACGGGCGCTATCTGGGGCAGGTGGTGGTCGGGGTGTCGCTGGGCGACCTCTCCCGCTTCCTCGCCACCTTCTATGTCGAGCAGGGGGTGAACGCCTTCGTGCTCTACGACCGCGACCATGTGCTGGCCCACCCGTCGCTCGCCGGCCGCTCGCTCGACCTGTCGGCCAAGGCGGACGGGCCGCCGCTGCCGCGCATCGACCAGGTGGACGACCCGGCGCTGGCCGCCCTCTGGCAGTCCGGCGTGCCGGTGAAGGCGCTGAGGAAGCGGGTGGAGGGCCGCTCGGTCTCGGTGGCGGGCGACGACTATCTGTTCCTGATGCGCAGCATGACCGGCTATGGCCAGCAGGACTGGATCATCGGCATCGGCATGCGCGGCAACGAGATGGGCACCGAGATCCAGCGCCTCTACACCACCGGGATGGTCGGGCTGGGGATCCTGCTGATGTCGGTCGCGGTCGCCCTGTTCGTCGGGCGGCGGATCAGCCGGCAGGTGGCCCGGCTGGCCGACGTGGCCGACCGGGTGCGCGCCTTCGAGTTCCGCGCCATCCCCGACCTGCCGGATTCGCGCCTGCGCGAGCTGGCCCGCGCCGCCACCGCCTTCAACGCCATGGTGGCCGGCCTGCGCTGGTTCGAGACCTATGTGCCGAAGGCGCTGGTCCTGCAGCTGATGCACCGGCACGGCGCCGGCACCGCCTTCGGCACGGAGGAGCGGGAGGTGACGGTGATGTTCACCGACATCCGCGGCTTCTCCCGCATGGCGGAGCATCTGGGGGCGGCCGATACCGCCAAGCTGCTGAACGAGCATTTCACCCTGCTCGCCGCCTGCATCGAGGCGGAGGGCGGGACGGTGGACAAGTTCATCGGCGACTCGCTGATGGCCTTCTGGGGAGCGCCGGACGAGCAGAAGGACCATGCCGCCCGGGCGCTGCGCGCCGCCCACGCCATCCACTGCGCGGTGCGCGAGGACAACCGCAGGCGCCGCGGGGCCGGCGGCCAGCCGATCCGGGTGCGGGTCGGCCTGCATTCCGGGCCGGTGGTGGTCGGCAACATCGGCTCGGAAAGCCGGATCAACTACACGATCGTCGGCGACACGGTGAACGTCGCCGCCCGCATCGAGGAGCTGTCCTCGTCCCTGCAGCAGGATGGCGAGGACGTGATCGTCCTGGCGAGCGGGGTGACCGCGGCGCGCAGCGACGGGACGGTGCCGCTGGTGCGCCAGGGCGGCCGGACGCTGCGGGGCCGTACCGGCACCATGGAGGTCTGGCGCGTGGTGGTGCCGGAGGAGGCCGGTGAGAGCGGCGAGGCGGAGCGGGTCACCAAGGTCGGCGGCGACGACTGACGCCGCCGCCGTCCTGGCTCAAGCCCCGCCCCGCCGGCCTCATGCGTCGGCCAGCAGGTCCTCGAAGCCTTCCACGCGCTTCAGCATCGACTGGCGCAGCTTCATCAGGGCGCGATGCTCAAGCTGGCGCACCCGCTCCTTGCTGACGCCGAGCTCGCGGCCCAGCTCCTCCAGCGTGGCGCCTTCCTCGCGCAGCCGGCGCTCCCGGATGATGGTCCGTTCGCGCGGGCTGAGCTCGCCCAGCGCCTCCGCCAGCCACTGCGAGCGGGTGTTGGCGTCGCGCATGACGATGACGACGTCCTCCGGCGAGGGGCGGTGGTCGGCCAGGAAGTCCTGCCAGTCGTCGTCGGAGCCGTCGGCGACCGGGGAGTTCAGCGACTGGTCCACGCCGGACAGCCGCATCTCCATCGCCTCGACCTCGGTGACGTCGACCTGCAGCTCGGTCGCGATCCACTCCCGCCCTTCGCGGGTCAGGCCGCTGCCGCTGCCGGTCGTGCCGCCCTCGGCCATGCGGTCGATCTTGGCGCGCAGGCGGCGCAGGTTGAAGAACAGCGATTTCTGCGCGGCGGTCGTGCCGGTGCGCACGATCGACCAGTTGCGCAGGATGTAGTCCTGCATGGCCGAGCGGATCCACCAGGCCGCGTAGGTCGAGAAGCGCACCTCGCGGTCGGGCTCGAAGCGGCTGGCCGCCTGCATCAGCCCGACATTGCCCTCCTGCACCAGATCGCCCATGGGCAGGCCGTAGTTGCGGAAGCGGGCGGCGGTGGCGATGACGAGGCGGGTGTAGGCCCGGACCAGCTCGTGCAGGGCCCGCTCGTTGCCGTCCTCGCGCCATTTTCGCGCAAGATCGAACTCGTGGTCGCGCGACAGCAGAGGTTCGCGCATGGACGCCTTGATGAAGCTCAGGTTGGCGCGCTGAGTCTCGGGATCGTCGATATAGGCCATCCGTCCCTTCCTTCCCGTTAGGGCGGCCCCTCCAGGGCTTGAAGTGCCTGGGCTGCCCTGCCTGGGCGGCTGTTTGTCCCCTGTCCGGCTCCCGTTCCCCGGGTCCGCTTCGTCAGCTCTCCGCCCGGCCGGTGAAACCGGTCCGGGAGCGGAAGGACAGAGTGGACAACAGCCGTCGTCGTGCCCTGTTGCGGTGTGATACGCACAGGGACGGCGATCGGATCACGCCTCGTCCGCGGTATTTGGTGGAACAATACGAAAGTCGGATGGCCGGCGGGCGAACCGGCCTTTCGTCAGGGTCAGGCCTGGAACATCTCCAGGATCTCGCCGCCGGTGTCGAAGCAGCCGCAGACCAGCGTCCCGCCGAAGCCGCAGCCGCCGTCCAGCGTCACGGCGAGATCGCCCGCGGCGACCCCCTGGTGGGCCGGGTCGTAGCCGCGCACCAGCCGGCGGAAGCCGCCATAATGGTGGTCCAGCCGCGTGAAGCCGGCCCCGCCCCACCAGAAGGCGTCGCCCTGATGCGTGAGCGGCCGGGCCGGGTCGATGCCGGCGCTGACGAACAGAAGCCCCTGCGGCGCGGCCGGGTCGCCGGAGGCGGTCACGCCGGTGTAGGCGGCGCGGCGCAGGCTGTTGAACAGCGCCTCATGCCCGGGGCGGCTCTGCATCGCCTGGCGCAGCCCCTGCGTCCAGCGGCCGAGCGACACGGTGCCGCCGCGGGCCGCCGCCATGCCGGCCTCCGCCGAGCCGCCATAGGCGGCCAGCGTCGTCGCGACACCCTGGCGCAGCATCCAGTCCAGCACCTGCCGGGGATCGGGCGCGAACTGGAGCTGCATCAGCTTCTGCCACATCTCCTCCTGCCCGCCGCGCAGATAGACGAGGTCGCTCGCCACCATGCCGGGCCGTGCGAGCAGGGCGCTGCGGAAGGCGATGAGCCGGTCGAGCGTCTCGATCACCCACTCGCCGCGTCCGATCATGTTGCCGAGATAGATCAGCCGGTCGCCGGGCCGGAACCGCTCCGCCACCGCATGGTGGATGGCGTCCAGCCGGTCGGGGTCGGCATGGACGGCGCCGATCGCCCAGATCCGCCGGGGCCGGCCGAGATCGATGAATCTCTGCGGTTCAGAGGGATTCGGTTCAACCATGCGCACCAAAAACAACACTCCGGCCGAGGGGTCCCGGGCCGGAGTGTATGCGCCGCGCGGAGCGGAATGAAAGGCGAAATATGACGCCCTTCGGATGGATGGCCCGCTCCGCGACGCTCGCCGCGCGAAGGGCCGGGCGGAGGCTCAGGCGGCCTTCTTCAGGACCAGCTCCAGCCGCTCGGTGGCCTTCATCTCGTCGATCTTCTCGACCGCGGCCAGCTCGCGGGCCAGGCGCTCCAGCGCCGCCTGGTAGATCTGGCGCTCGCTGTAGGACTGGTCGGACTGGTCGGCGCCGCGATAGAGGTCGCGCACCACCTCGGCGATGGAGACGGGGTCGCCGGAGTTGATCTTGGCTTCGTATTCCTGGGCGCGGCGGCTCCACATGGTGCGGCGCACGCGCGAGCGGCCCTGCAGGGTCTCCAGCGCGGCCTTGATGCGGTCCTTGGTGGAGAGCCGGCGCAGACCCGCGTTGCGGGCCTTGGTGACCGGAACCTTGAGCGTCATGCGCTCTTTTTCGAACGAGATCGCGTAGAGCTGGATGTCTTGGCCGGCGATGCTGTGGGTCTCGATGCCATCGACCCGACCGACACCGTGAGCGGGATAGACGACGAAGTCGCCGGCCTCGAAGTCAAGCTTGTTCGACATGTGGGTTGGCTCTCACTTATCGCGACCGCGCCATTTTGCCGCCCCGGTGGAACGGAGCGAAAAAGGACCCTGCAGACTGTTGTCGCGCCGTGGGGGTGGGATCCTCCACGACGATCAAGACAGTCACGAGTCCTTTGTTCTGAGGGATCACCGGCAATGGCGCGAAGGCCGGCTCCGGGCGCGCATTATAGCGATGTTACGGCCCGGTTACAAAGACTACGCACGGGCGGCCGGACGGAATCTCGCTCCGCCCGGCCATAGCCGACCCGTCCATTTTGCATAGCAGCAATTTTAGCGAACCTGCCCGAACGGCCGCGACTCCGGACCCGGGCGGGTCCGATCACTTGCCGGGATTGGGGGAGAAGTACTTGTCGTACTTGCCGTCCACGCCCTTCCACTGGTCGGCGTCGGGCATCGCGTCCTTCTTGCGGGTGATGTTCGGCCAGGAGCCCGAATATTCCCGGTTCAGCTCCAGCCACTTGGCGGCGCGGTCGTCGGTGTCGGGGACGATCGCCTCGGCCGGGCATTCCGGTTCGCACACGCCGCAGTCGATGCACTCGTCGGGGTGGATCACCAGCATGTTCTCGCCCTCGTAGAAGCAATCCACGGGGCACACCTCGACGCAGTCGGTGTACTTGCACTTGATGCAGTCGTCGGTGACGACGTAAGGCATGATCTGTTCTCCGCTGTTCCCGCCGGTTCCGGCGACGTCCGCGGCTGCGGTGCCCGGGGTGCCTCCCCGGGCCTGCGGGCGGATGCCTGACCGAAGCGATGGCCAACCCGGCGCCTGCCTAGCACGCCGCCTTGGACAGGTTCAACCCCGTCCATCTCGGGGGCGGCTGCCGGGCCAGCGCCAGCGGGCTCGCCAGCGCCACGGCGTCGAGGAAAGCACGCAGGCTAACGGTCTCCACTGCGTCGGTCCGTCGCACGAAGCTGGTGGGCATGCGGGCGAGGTCCGGGGCGATCCGCCGCGCCGTCAGCATGGTGCTCCAGGGCGCCCGCTCCACCACCGCCCGCGGCAGGATGGTGACGCCCATCCCGGCGGCGACGCAGCCGAGGATGGCGTCGAGCGAGCCGAACTCCATCACCCGGTAGGGCACGCGCCCGGCCTCGCGCATCGCCGTCTCCGCCCGCATGCGGTAGGCGCAGGCCCGGCCGAAGCCGATCAGGGTGGACCGCCCGCTCTCCGACGACAGGCCGGACGCCGGCTCGATCAGCACCAGCTCCTCCTCGAAGGCGAGGCGGACGAACAGGTCGGGATGTTCCACCGCGCCGCCGACGAAGGCGCCGTCGAGCCGCCCGGCCAGCACCTCGCCCAGCAAATGCTCGGTCGGGCCGGGGACGATGGTCAGCTCGACGCCGGGATGGTCGGCGTGGAAGCCGGCGAGGATCGGCGGCAGCCGCACCGCGGCGGTCGTCTCCATGGTGCCGATGGCGAGCCGGCCGCCGCGCCCCGCCGCGTCCGCCACCGCGTCGCGCGCCTGGGCGACCATCCGCAGCACCCGGTCGGCATAGTCGGCCAGCACCCGCCCCGCCGGGGTCGGCGCCATGCCGCGGCTCATGCGGTGGAACAGCTCGACTCCCAGATCCTGCTCCAGCCGCTTGACCCGCGCCGTCACGTTGGACTGGACGCAGTTCAGAACCTCCGCCGCCCGGCTGACGCTGCCGGTGTCGGCCACCGCCTTGATCGCCCGCAATCCCGCCAGATCCATGGAAGGGCTCCCATCACTTTCAGTGGAGCATAGCATCGGAACATTTCATTGGAAATGAGGGCGGCGGCGCGCGAGGATGTTCGTTGAAGAAACAATGGAGGTCCCGATGATCCGGGTCCTGATCGGCGGCATCGTCGCGCTGGCCATCGCCATGGGGGTGGCGCGCTTCGCCTTCACCCCGATCCTGCCGGCGATGCAGGCCGCTACCGGGCTGGGGCCGGAGGGGGCGGGGCTGCTCGCCTCGCTCAACTACCTGGGCTATCTGGCCGGCGCTGTCGGTGCCGGGCTGGTGCCGCACGGCCGCATCCGCACCGCGGTCTTCCGCGCCAGCCTGCTCCTCAGCGTCGGCACCACCGCGGCGATGGGGCTGGTGGCCGGCCCGGCGGACGAGAGCATGGCGGCCTGGAGCGTCCTGCGCGTCCTGTCCGGCCTCAGCAGCGCCGGCATCTTCATCCTGGGCATCGCCATCGTGCTGGACGCGCTGGCCCGCATGGGGCGGGAGACGAAGGCCGGCTGGCTCTACACCGGGGTGGGAATCGGCATCGCCTCCTCCGGGCTGTTCGTCGCGCTCACCGGCAGCCGGCTGGGCTGGGCCGGCGACTGGCTGGCGCTGGGGCTGATCTGCGCCGTGGCGAGCCTGTCCTCCTGGGCCTGGGTCGCCGACCGTCCGGAGCGTCGCGGACCCGTGGGGCCGGCGGCGGCTTCGGCCGGTGCGGATCGCGGAAGGCGGCCGGGCGGGATGCCGGCACCGCTGGTCCTGCTGGCGGTGGCCTATTTCCTGGAGGGCGGCGGCTACATCGTGTCGGGCACCTTCCTCGTCTCCATCCTCAAGACGATGCCGGAGACGGCGGCGCTGGGCGAGGTGGCCTGGATCCTGGTGGGCATCGCCGCCGCCGGGTCGGGGCTTCTGTGGGCGGCGGTCGGGCGGCGCGTCGGCCCCTGGCGCGGGCTGATCCTGGCCCACCTCGCGCAGGCGGTGGGGATTCTGCTGCCGGTGACCGGCTCCCCGGCGGCGGCCGTGCTGTCGGCCATCCTGTTCGGCGGCACCTTCGTCGGCATCGTCTCGCTGGCCTTCGGGCTCGGCCGGCACTTGTCGGCGGGCGCCTCCACCCGGGTGATCGGGGCGCTGACCGCGGTGTATGGCGTCGGGCAGATCCTGGGGCCGCTGGCCGCCGGCCTGATGGTGGCGCGGACCGGCAGCTACGACGCCGTGCTGATCGGCGCCGCGGCGGTGGTCGGGGCGGGGGCGCTGCTGCTGGCGCTGGGCGCGCGGCTGGCGGCGGAGCGCGGCGCGGCGGTTGCCGGCCTGTCGCCGGCCAGCCCGTCGTGACCCGCCGCATTCATAAGTAATCGAACGGACTAAGTGGAATTCCGGACAATAGGCGGCAGCGACAAAACGTCCCTGCCTCTGCTGCTCCCGGTCTCTTTCAGCATTACGAGCGGTTCGCTACAGTCCCCCGCATGGTCGCTGCACGACCTTGGTTCGCAATCGGGGAAATGATGAAGCGCAAGCTGGTTCCGGACATCGTGAAGTCGCAGGAACTCATCCTGGTGCCGGAGGATACCGCCGTCTCCACGGTCTCCAAGCTGATGGCCGAGAAGAACATCGGCGCGGTGCTGGTGGTGAACCACGGCAACCTCGTCGGCATCGTCACGGAACGCGACCTGAACAACAAGGTGCTGTCCAAGGACATCGACCCCGCCTCGATCGAGGTGGCGCAGGTGATGACCCGCAACCCCGACACGCTGCCGCCGGACGCCGACGCGAGCGAGGCGCTGGCGCTGATGCAGTCCAAGCATTACCGCCACCTGCCGATCACCCAGGGCAAGCGCGCGGTCGGCATCGTCTCGATCCGCGACCTGTTCAAGGTGGCCTACGAGCACCTGATGGAGGAGGTGGAGTTCCGCGACCGCATGATGCGGGTGTGAGGCGGGGTCCGGACCGGGACCGTCAGTGACGAAAGCCCTTCCCCCGCCATGGGGGAAGGGCTTTTCCGTGAGCGCCGGCGGTTTTTGCGGACGTCAGTGCCCCGCCGCCCCGGCGGCCTCGCGGAGCCGCTTGCGGCGGCTGGCGGCCAGCAGGTTGAGGGCCTCGACCAGCGTCGAGAAGGCGATGGCGAAGTACAGGTAGCCCTTGGGGATGTGGAAGCCCATGCCGTCGGCGACCAGAGCCACGCCGACCAGCAGCAGGAAGGACAGGGCCAGCATCTTCACCGTCGCGTGACGGTTGACGAAGTCGCCGACCGGGCCGGAGGCGAACAGCATCACCGCCATGGCGATGACCACCGCCGCGATCATCACCGGCAGATGGTCGGACATGCCGACCGCGGTGATGACGCTGTCCAGCGAGAAGACGATGTCGAGGAACATGATCTGGATGACGACGGAGGTGAAGGACGCCACCTTCGGCGCGGCGCCGTCCTCCTCGTGCCCCTCCACCGTGTGGTGGATCTCCAGCGTCCCCTTGGCCAGCAGGAACAGGCCGCCGCCGATCAGGATCAGGTCGCGTCCCGACACCGCCCATCCCAGGATGGTGACCAGCGGTTGCGTCAACTGCGCCACCCAGGCGATGGAGGCCAGCAGGGCCAGCCGGGTCAGCAGCGCCAGAGCCAGGCCGACGCGGCGGGCCGTGTGCTGCTGGTGCGCCGGCAGCTTGGACGCCATGATCGAGATGAAGATGATGTTGTCGATGCCAAGCACGATCTCCAACGCGGTCAGCGTCAGCAGGCTGGCCCAGACTTGCGGGTCCGACAGGAGGTCAAGCATCGGGAAAGGAGCTCCGGCGACAGAAAAGCGGGTAAGGCCGCCCAGATATGGTCGCGGCCGGCCATATGCAATGGTGCGGTCCCGGCTTTCCCGGCCCTGTTGCCGTTATTCCTCACCCTGCAGCCGGTCGAGCTCCCGCCGCTCGCGCTTGGTCGGCCGGCCGGCGCCCGGCGGGCGGTAGGGATCGCCGATCGCCTCCTCCTTCACCGGGGGCGACAGATCCTCGTAGAGCGCCTGGGCCTCCGGCGCCGGGCCGCGGCGCGTGCCGAGCGCCCGCACCTTGATGACCCGGATGTGGCGGCCCTGCGCGAAGGTCAGCACGTCGCCCGGCTTCACGGCGGCGCTGGCCTTGGTCGCCACCGTGCCGGAAATGCGCAGGCCGCCGCCGTTGCACAGCCTGGCGGCGAGGCTGCGCGTCTTGAAGAAGCGCGCGAACCACAGCCACTTGTCGGCCCGCAGCCGGCCGGAGGCCGCCTCGGCCGCGGACAGCCCCTCGTCAAGGTCGTCGTCGGGTTCGGTCATCGTCGGTCTTCGTCACCCCATCCCGGACAGTTGACGCAACTTGGCGAAGGGATGGTCGGCGTTGGCCGGCGTCTCCCGCCGCGGCCGGGACTGCGGCCCGCGGCGGCGGCGCCAGGTGACGGCCCCGTCCTGCGCCACCGACCGGCTGTAGCCCATGCCCTTCAGCACGCCGCCCAGCTCGTCCGGCGACACGCCGATCATCTGGCCGAGCGCCGGTTCGGTCAGCGGCGCGCCGTCCTTGGCGTGCTTCAGCATCTCCGTCTCCAGCCGGTCGAGCATGTCGACCCGCACGGCGCGCCCGCCGGCCAGCGGATAGCCGATGGCCTCCCAGAAGGCCGGCGGCGGGCCGCCCTCCCTCTCCGGCGCCGCCTCGACGGAAACCCGGCCGGGCGGCGGCACCGGGACCGGCAGGGGCTGCCCCGCCCTGACCGCCCACAGCAGGCCGCGCATCGCCACCGCCGCGGGCTTGGCGAGCGCCGTCAGGTAGAGGTGCGACACGCCGAGCCGGACGCCCAGCTTCGCCAGCGCCTTGCGGTCCTCGCGCTCCAGCCCCTCCACCAGCCCGGCGACCGGAGCGCGGGGCAGGACGCCCATCCCCTCGACGAGCTGGAAGGCGAGGCCGCGGGCGGCCCCGGTCAGCGTCTCCGCCTTCGACAGCGCGATCAGCGGCCTCAGCCGGGCAGCGATATGATCCTTCAGCCAGCGGTCCAGCCGCGCCCGCACCCGGTCGCGCTGGCCCTGGTCCAGCAGCCCCTCGTCGAAGGGGACGACCAGCGGGGTCAGGACGGACGGGCCGGCGGCGAGCCGCGCCACCGCGATGCCGTTGGCGGTGAACTGCCCGTCCGGCGTCAGGGCGAAGGCCTCGTCCGGCTCCTGCTCGAAGCTGCGCAGCCGCGAGGCCAGCTCGTCGCGCAGGGCGCGGCGCGCCGCGGTCAGCAGGGCGCGCGCCTCGTCGGAGCGGTCGGGCGCGTCGGGGACGAAGCGGAAGCCCTCCAGGCGGCCGACCGGATGGCCTTCCACCACCACCTCGCCGTCCGCCCGCACGCCGCCGATCAGGTCGCGCCCGTCCTTCAGCGTGCGCACCAGCGTCGCGGAGCGGCGGTCGATGAAGCGTTGCGTCAACCGCTCGTGCAGGGCGTCGGACAGCTTGTCCTCCACCGCGCGGGTGCGCTCCTGCCAGTGCAGCGGGTCCTTCAGCCAGGCCGGCCGGTTGGAGATGTAGGTCCAGGTGCGGATATGGGCGATGCGCGCCACCAGCGCGTCGATGTCGCCCTCCGTGCGGTCGAGCCGGGTGATCTGCTTGGCCACCCAGTCCTCGTCCAGCCGGCCGACGCCGCTGCGCAGGGACCGGAAGACCTGCCCCAGCAGCCGGGTGTGGGCGTCCGACAGCACCTTGCGGAAGTCGGGGATCTGGCAGACCTCCCACAGCAGCCTCACCGCGTCGCGCCCCTTGGCGAGATCCATGATGTCGGGGTCGCGGACCAGCGCCTGCAGCGCCAGATGGTCGTCGGCGTCGCGCGCCCGCATCAGCTCCGGCAGGGGCGAGCGCTCCTCCAGCGACTTCAGCAGGAAGCCCGGCGTGTCGAAGCGCAGCGCGCTGTTGCGCCAGGAGATCGTCTTGATCGTCTCGAACTCGTGGTTCTCGACCCGGTTGACGACGTCGGCGTCGATCTCCTGCACCTCGTCGGTGATGCCGAAGGTGCCGTCGCGCATGTGGCGGCCGGCGCGGCCGGCGATCTGCGCCACCTCGGGAGCCCGCAGCCGGCGGGGGGCGAAGCCGTCGAACTTGACCATGCGGGCGAAGGCGACATGGTCGACGTCCATGTTCAGCCCCATGCCGATGGCGTCGGTCGCCACCAGATAGTCCACCTCGCCCGCCTGGTAGAGCCCGACCTGGGCATTGCGCGTGCGCGGGGACAGCGCCCCCAGCACCACCGCCGTGCCGCCGCGCTGGCGGCGCAGCATCTCGGCGATGGCGTAGACGTCGGTGGCGGAGAAGGCGACGACGGCGGAGCGCGGCGGCAGGCGCGTCAGCTTCTTGTAGCCGGCATAGGTGAGCTGGGAGAAGCGCGGGCGGCTGATGAACTCGACCCGCGGCACCAGCCGGCGGATCAGCGGCTGCAGCGTGTCGGAGCCCAGCACCATCGTCTCCACGAGGCCGCGGGCATGCAGCAGCCGGTCGGTGAAGATGTGGCCGCGCTCCGGATCGGCGCAGAGCTGGATCTCGTCCACCGCCAGGAAATCGACCGGCCGGTCGAGCGGCATCGATTCGACGGTGCAGACCCAGTAGGAGGGGTTGGGGGGAAGGATCTTCTCCTCCCCCGTCACCAGGGCGACGGCGTTGCGGCCCTTGATGGAGACGATGCGGTCGTAGTTCTCGCGCGCCAGCAGGCGCAGCGGAAAGCCGATCATCCCCGTGCGGTGGCCGAGCATCCGCTCGATGGCGAGGTAGGTCTTGCCGGTGTTGGTCGGGCCGAGCACCGCGACCACGCGGCCCTCGGCGCCGGGCCCACGGACCGAAGGGGGATGCGGGGACGTCATGCCGTTAAGCATTGGGCGCGCACGGGCGCAATGCAAGCGTCGGCTTAACCATCCTGCGCACTTCTGTGTGGTAGACCCTCTTCGAGTATCAAGCTTAACTGCCGTATCTGATTTTGGAGTTCCGTCATATGCGCCGCTTTCCTGCCCGCACGCTTGCCGCCGGCCTGATCGCCAGCGCGGCCGTCTGGTCCGTCTCCCATGCCCAGACGGCACCGGCCGAAGCCCCTGCCGCGCAAGCGCCGGCCGCCCAGGCGCCCGCCACCCCCGCTCCGGCCACCCCGGCACCCGCCGCTGCGCCGGCCGCTCCTGCAACCGCGCCCGCTGCCGCCCTGGCTCCGGCTCCGGCCGTCGACGACAAGGGTGCGAAGACGCTGGCCACCGCGCTGAAGGCCGGGCTGAACCGCTGGTTCCCCGCGCCGTCGGACGAGGCGGAAGGGGTTACCTTCGAATGGCAGGGCGAGCCGACGGTGAAGCCGTCGGGCGACCACTACGACGTCGCCATGCCCGGCCTGTCCATCGAGGATGCCGAGGGCACGCGGTTCGAGTTCGGCGCCGTGCTGATGTCGCTGACCCCGCAGGCCGGCGGCACCTGGGACGTCACGGCGACGCTGCCCAGCCGCATCGCCGTGCTGGAGGTGGACGACGAGGGCGAGGACTACAAGGAGGTGGCGACCGTCGCCATCGGCCGCCAGCAGTTCAAGGCCGTGTGGTCGGAGGCGCTGGACACCATCCTGACCATGGATGCCGCGCTCGGCGACCTCTCCATCTCCTCGCCGGACGGCAAGGGCAGGATCACCGTCGGGTCGGTCACCGCGATGCAGGACCTGAAGCTCGACGGGGCGACGACCTGGAGCGGCCCGTCCGCCTTCTCCATCGGCAACGTCACCGTGATCGACGACCACAAGCGCGAGGTGCTGAAGCTCGGCGGCATCGCGGTCGACGCCTCCTATGTCCGCGCCGATCTCGGCAAGATCGCCGAACTGCAGCTCGTCTCGCAGCGCGCCACCGCGTCGGGCACGCCGCCCACCGTGGCCGAGATCCTGCCCAAGCTGCAGGGCGTGCTGGGCGGCACGACCATGAAGATGCGGCTGACCGGCCTGTCGGTCGACGACGTGTCGGACGGCACCAAGGTCAATGTCGGCCATCTCGCCTTCCAGTCGGGGATCGAGGGGCTGGACCAGGGCTTCTCCACCGTCTCCTTCGGGCTGGAGGCGCGCGATTTCGGCATCACCCCGTCGCCGGCCCCCTCCAGCTTCGTGCCGAGCGCGGTGGAGCTGGGCGTTTCCGTCGCCAAGCTGCCGAACGCCGCCCTGTGGAAGAGCTTCTCCGACTTCGTGACTGCCGTGGAGGCCGAGGAGAAGGCCAAGGAGGCCAAGGAGGCGAAACCGGCCAAGTCCACCAAGGCGAAGAAGATCGAACCGGCGGCCCCCGCCCCGGCGCCGGCCGACATCGCCATGGCCGCGGTCATGGGCGCGCTGACCGAGGCGGGCAGCGAGCTGCGGGTCGACCGGCTGTCCTTCACCGCGCCGGCCCTGTCCGGCACCGCCAACGGCGCCGTGCACATGGCGTCGCAGGCCGCCACCGGTGCGGTGGGCGGCGCCACCATCCTGCTGCGTGGGCTCGACACCGCGGTCAAGGCCCTGCAGCCGGCCAAGGGCAAGAAGCCCGACCAGGAGACCCAGGACCTGCTGGGCGCGCTCTCCATGGTCCAGGCGCTCGGCCAGCTCGGCAAGGACGACAGCGGTGCCGAGGTGCGCAGCTACAAGATCGACCTGACCGAACAGGGCCAGATCCTGCTGAACGGCGCCGACATGGCCCCGCTGCTGGCCGGCGCCGGCGGCGAACCGGCTCCGCAGGAGCAGCCGAAGAAGGGCAGCAACAAGAAGTAGGCGGAGCGATTCCGCACCGCCGTTGCGCTCCGTACCGCGACCCCGCGCCGCATTCCCCGCGGCGCGGGGTTTCTTTTTCCCGCGCCGGTTGGAAAACGCCGCCGCGGCGGTGCCGTCCCTCTTGAACCGGCCCCTCGCGTCTCCTATCTCCGCGGTTCGGGAAACCGTCTTCAACCTTCGTCTTCCGTCAACATCAGGGTGCCATCCATGACCGAGGAACGGCTCAGCTTCCAAGCCGAGGTCAGCCGCCTGCTCGATATCGTCGCCCACTCGCTCTACAGCGAGAAGGAAGTCTTCCTGCGCGAGCTGGTCTCCAACGCCTCCGACGCCTGCGACCGGCTGCGCTATGCGGCCCTGACCCAGCCGGAGCTGTCGGCCGACGATCCCAACCTGAAGGTCCGGCTGCTGGCCGACAAGGAGGCGCGGACCCTGACGGTGGCCGACAACGGCATCGGCATGAACCGGGAGGACCTGGTCGAGAATCTCGGCACCATCGCGCGCTCGGGCACCGCCGCCTTCATGCGGTCGCTGAAGGAGGCCGAGACGGGCGGCGACGGCAGGAAGGAGGTCAGCCTGATCGGCCAGTTCGGCGTCGGCTTCTATTCCGCCTTCATGGTGGCGGACCGGGTGACGGTGCTGACCCGCAAGGCCGGCGAGAGCCAGGGCTGGCGCTGGGAGTCCGACGGCAAGGGCGAGTTCACCGTGTCGGAGGCCGCCGACCTGCCGCGCGGCACGAGGATCGTCCTGCATCTGCGCGAGGGCGACGACGAGTATCTGGAGGAGTACCGGCTGGGCGCCATCGTCCGCAAATACTCCGACCACATCGCCATCCCGATCCTGTTCGGCGAGGGGGACGACGCCAAGGCGCTGAACAGCGCGTCGGCGCTGTGGACCCGTTCCAAGTCCGAGATCACGGCCGAGCAGTACAAGGAGTTCTACCACCATGTCGGCCACGCCTTCGACGAGCCCTGGCTGACCCTGCACTGGCGGGCGGAAGGGGCGCTGGAATACACGAACCTGCTGTTCGTGCCCTCGACCAAGCCCTTCGACCTGTTCGACCCCAAGCGCGCCCACCGGGTGAAGCTGTACGTCAAGCGCGTGTTCATCACCGACGCGGCCGAGGGGCTGATCCCGCCCTACCTGCGCTTCCTGCGCGGCGTGGTGGACAGCGAGGATCTGCCGCTGAACATCAGCCGCGAGATGCTGCAGCACAACCCGATGCTGGCCAAGATCCGCGCCGGCATCACGCGCCGCGTCCTGTCGGAGCTGAACAAGAAGGCCAAGGACACGGAGAACGCCGCCGAGTACCAGGCCTTCTGGGAGAATTTCGGCGCCGTGCTGAAGGAAGGCCTCTACGAGGACTATGAGCACCGCGACGAGCTGCTGAAGCTGCTGCGTTTCCGCACCACCGCCGGCGACGGGCTGGTCTCGCTGGAGGAGTATGTCGGCCGGATGAAGGAGGGGCAGGAGGCCATCTTCACCATCTCCGGCGACGACGTCGACAGCCTGCTGCGCAGCCCGCAGCTCGAAGGCTTCAAGGCCAAGGGCGTGGAGGTGCTGCTGCTGACCGATCCGGTGGACGAGTTCTGGGTGCCGTCGGTCGGCCAGTACCAGGGCAAGCCCTTCAAGTCGGTGACCCGCGGCGGCGCCGACCTCGGCAAGATCCAGGGCGGCGAGGAGAAGCCGGAGGAAAAGGAGGCCGCCAAGGGCGAGCTGTCCGACCTGCTGGCCCTGCTGAAGCTGACCCTGCAGGACGCCGTGAAGGACGTCCGCCCGTCCGAGCGGCTGACCGACAGCGCCGTCTGCCTCGTCGCCGACGAGAACGACATGGACATGCACCTGGAGCGCCTGCTGAAGCAGCACCGCCAGCTCGGCGCCGACGCTCCGGCGGCCAAGCGCATCCTGGAGGTCAACCCCACCCATCCGCTGATCCGGCGCCTCGCCGACCGCGCCAAGGCGGACGGGGCGGCGGTGACGCTGGAGGATGCGGCGTGGCTGCTGCTCGACCAGGCCCGCATCGTCGAGGGCGAGGCGCTGCCCGACCCCGCCGCCTTCGCCCGCCGCCTGGCGAGCGCCATGGAGAAGGGGCTGGCGTAAGCGAGCCGCCGGCATCTGCGGCGGGGGATCACCTCCGCCGCAGATGCATCATCCCGACTCCGGTCAGCAGGCGCGCCATCTGCTGGAACTGGCTCATCACCTGATCCGGCCCGGCGGACACGCCGGCCGCCTGCATGTCGGCCGCGATCTCCGCCACCGTGCGGCGGCCGTCGCAGCGGGCGAGGATCGGCCCGGCGAGGCGGGGCAGGGGAAGCGGGACGACCACCCCCGTCAGCTCCGCCTCCAGCGTGCCGCCGGCCGGAAGTTGCCGGGCGACGGCCGGCCCGTCCAGGCCGCGCAGCACGGGGATCACCTGCGGGTCGTCCGGTCGGCAGACCGCCCGCTCCGCGTCCCCGGGGCGGACGAAATAGGCGATGTGCTTGGTCATGGCGCCGCTGACCTGCTCGGCCCAGGCGGCGCGCTCCAGCCAGGACAGCCCCTCCAGCCGCTTCAGCGTGCGCGGATCCTTCACCCAGGTGCCCGGCTCGTAGCGGGCCGGCTCGACGAGGGCGGCGACGGCGAGGCCGGCCTGTTCACCGAGTGCGGCCAGCTCCGTCACCGTGAAGGGGCGGTCGCAGCTGTGCAGCAGCAGGTCGTAGAGGTTGGCGTCGGCCTGCCGGTGGTCGGTGATGTAGGGGTTGTTCAGCAGCCAGTTGCCCGGCGGCAGGGCCTGGATCAGCCGGCGGGCGACCGCCACCTTCTCCTGCGGCGGCAGCCCTTCGGTCATGCTGCGCAGCGCCGCCTGCAGCGGATAGACGCCGGTGCGGCCCAGCGGCGCATAGACCATCAGCCCGATGCCGCCCCCCGGCGCCAGCGCGCCGGCCAGCGAGCGCAGGCCGGCCGCCGGGTCGTCCAGATGGTGGATCACGCCGCAGCAGTCGATGTAGTCGAAGGGCCCCATCCCCTCCAGCTCCAGCAGGGAGCCGCGGTGGAAGCGGACGTTGGTCAGGCCGCGCGCCCCGGCCCGCGCCTCGGCGATGGCGCGCGAGGCGTCGGAGAGGTCAAGATAGGTGACATGGCCGGGATTGCCGGCGTCGGCCATCTGCTGGGCGATCATGATCGTCCCGTCGCCGGTGCCGCCGCCGGCCACCAGGACCCGGAGCGGCCGGCCATGGTCGAGCCGGCCGCCGAAGACGTAGTGGTTGACCTCGTCCAGATGGCTGGGCGAGCCGGTGATCAGGCGCTTCGCCTCGTCGGCCGGGTCGCGCGCCGGATAGGGATAGGCTTCGTACTGGGCGCGCAGGTCGTCGATGCTCATGGACGGGCTGTTCCGGCTGGAGGCGGGTGGGGCGCGACCATAGCATCCCCTCCGCCCCCTGGGCAGCCCGTCAGGCGTCAGGTCAGCGGAACCCGGATCTCGGTCAGCCACTCCTCGGGCGGCAGGCCGCGCGGGTCGTTGAGGTATTCCTCGATGCAGGGGGCGTCGGCGGGCGTCTCGCCGCTCTCGGGCAGCCACTCGCCGTAGAGCCGCTGGTAGGCCTTTTCCAGTTCGGCGTAGGGGCCCTTGTGCAGCATGACGGCATAGCGGCCGCCGCGGATGTCGAGGCTGCGGACACCGTCCGTCTCCTCCACCGGCCGGTCGAGCAGCAGCCCGGCGAAGGAGCGCAGCTTCTCCGGCGCCACGGCGGACGGATCGTCGAGATAGGCGGCGAAGCTGCGCACGCCCGGCCCCATCAGCCCGCGCCCGGCGGCCCAGGCGGACAGCCGGTCGAAGGCGGTGCCGATGGCCATGTAGGGGCCGATGTGGTCGAAGCCGGTGATGCGGACCGGCGGCAGCTCGCGGATGGTGACGTCGTGCATGGTTCCCTCCTGATGTCTCGGATGTGCCGGAGGAAGGGCCAGCCAGCCGCGCTGCCGGTAGGCCGCCGGCGTGATGCCGTAGGCCTGGGCGAAGGCGCGGGTGAAGGCGGCGACGCTGCCGTAGCCGGCCTGCCGGGCGATGAGCGCCGTCTCCCTCTTCCCCTGCACCAGATGGCCGGCCGCGCGGTGCAGCCGCAGGCGGCGCAGGGTCTCCGCCGCCGTCTCGCCGGTCATCGACCGGTAGATGCGGTGGAAATGATAGGGGGAGAAACAGGCGACCTCCGCCAGGCGGTCGAGGTCGAGCGGGTCGTCCAGATGGGCGCCGATATGGGCGATCACCCGGTCGATCCGCCGGCCGTAGTCCAGCAGCGTGCCGGGCTTGGTCCCAGGCTTGGTCCCGGCCCTGGTCATGACTCCTCCTTGCCCCGCCACCCTATCCGGACGGCCCTTGATCGCGCTTGCGGAGTTCAGGCGGTCCCGGGAAAGCCGGCCGCGGTCCGCACCGCCCCGACCTCCGCCCGGCGCGGCTGGCGATAGGCTGCGACAGCAGCGCCGCGGCCTTCGCCCATTGCGCGTCGCCCAGCACGTTGGTGGAGCGGATCAGGGCGGCCATGGCGACCTCGCGGGCGCGCGGGGCGCCGTCGTCGATCTTCAGCGCGATACCGATGCCCTGCTCGGGCAGCACGGCGCACCCCACCCCCTCGGCCCCGCCCTTGACCAGGACCAGCCCGCCGGCCGCCTCCATCATCAGCGTGTCGAAGCTGCCCTTGCCGGCGATCAGGTAAGGATGCGCGGCCCAGGCCCCGGCGATGCGGGTGACGGCCTGCGCCCGCTGGTCCGGCAGGTCCTGCGGGTCGGCGATGCGGGCCATGGCGTAGGCCAGTGCGCCGAGCGGGATGCCGATGGTCGGGATGGAGCAGCCGTCGACGCCCCAGGGCGCCTGCGACAGATCCTGGCCGGTCATCTGCTCCATCACCCCCAGGATGCGCTGTTGCACCGGGTGGTCGTAGCGGACATAGCCCGTCGTCCGCTCCTTGCGGTGGACCGCGGTGGTCAGGAATCCGGCATGCTTGCCGGAGCAGTTGTTGTGGAAGGCGGTCGGCGCCTCGCCCCGGCGGACGAGATCGGCGGCGGTGTCCGGATCGAAGGGGATCTGCGCGCCGCATTCATAAGCGTCGACCGTCAGCCCGATGCGCGCGATCCAGGCCCTGGCGAGATCGGTGTGGCGGGCCTCGCCGTTGTGGGAGGAGCAGGCGAGAGCCAGTTCCTCCTCGCCCAGGCCGAAGGCGTCGAAGGCGCCCGTCTCGATCAGCGGGATCGCCTGGATCGCCTTGATGGCCGAGCGGGGATAGACCGGCGCATCGATGTCGCCCCATCTGGCGAGGATATGTCCGCCGGCGTCGACGATGCAGGCGCGGCCGCGGTGGACCGACTCCACCATGGAGCCGCGCGTCACCTCGACCAGGATCGGCGCCTCGGCCGGGCCGGAGAGGTCGGCGCGCCCCTCCAGGGGGGAGGCGCCGTGATGGTCATGATCGTGACCGTGGGCATGGGCATGGGCATGGCCGCCGCAGCAGCCGGCGCCGTGCGCATGACCGTGGTCGGGGGGAGGGGGCTGGCTCGTCATGGGCGAAGCTTGCCTCCGCCGGCCGGCCAAGGCAAGGTGCCGCAACCTTCGATCCAGCAGAACGACCCGGACCCATGCGCGGCTATTTCGCCATCGGGGTGGAGCGGATCAGCAAGCCCGGCAATGTCGGCAACCTGATGCGCACCGCCCACGCCTTCGGCGCCTCCTTCTTCTTCGCCATCGACCCGGAGCCCGACCTGCGGGAAGCGCGGCTCGTCGACACCTCCGGCGCGACGGAGCATCTGCCCTTCTATGTCTACGACCGGGTGGCCGACCTGGCGCTGCCCAAGGACTGCCGGCTGGTCGGGGTGGAACTGACGGAGGACGCGGTGCCGCTGCCCAGCTTCCGCCACCCGACCCGCGCCGCCTATGTGCTGGGGCCGGAGCGCGCCAGCCTGTCGCCGGCGATCCTGGAGCGCTGCGACTTCACCATCAAGATCCCCATGAGCTTCTGCGTGAATGTCGGGGTGGCGGGCGCCATCGTGATGTACGACCGGATGATCAGCCTCGGCCGCTTCGCCGAGCGTCCGGTCCGCGCCGGCGGCCCGACCGAGGACCTGAAGCCCCACCGGCACGGCGCCCAGCGCATGCGCAGCGCCGACCGCGACCGCCGCATCCGCGGCGAGCAGGTGGAGGAGTGAGGGGGGCTCGCCCCCTCAGAAATTCACGAAGCGGTTGAACAGGCGGCCGATCGGGCCGGTCAGGCGCAGGCCGCCGATGGTGGCGGCGAGGCAGAGGCAGCCTTCCGGGTCGGACACCGGGCTGTGCCGCACCGAGGGGTCGCCCACCGCCATGTCACCCGGCTGGAACTGGCCGAGCTCGTCATGGAAGCCGCCTTCCAGCACCACCGTCAGCTCGATCCCGCCATGGGTGTGCTGCGGCACGCCGATGCCGCCCTTCATGCGGATCAGCCGCGTGGTGCCGCCGCCGGCCGCCGGCAGGTCGGCATAGCTCATCCCCGGCTGCAGGAAGCGCCAGCGCATCCCCTCCAGCCCGCGGGCGCCGACATAGCGGGCGAGCGGCTCCGGCAGCCGCGGCCGGCCCGCTCCGAAGCGGCCGGGCACTTTCCCGGCGGCATGCGCAGCGGCGGGCCGGGAAGCCGGGCGCGGGGCCGGACGGGCGGCCTCGACGCGGTCGAGCCGGGCCATCACCGCCTCCAGGCAGCCGGGAGACAGCTCCTCCGGCTCGATCTCGTCGAGCAGGGCGCCGCCGATCGCCTCCATCTCCGTCACGGTCAGGCGGCAGCAGGGGCAGAGCGCCAGATGGGTCGCGACCGCCAGCGCCGCCCCTTCGGGAAGGCCGCCGCCGGCATAGTCGATCAGCAGGGTGTCGCCGGGGTGGTGGGTCGGCAGACTCATGACGGGTCCCTCAGAACCTTGCGCAGGCGATCCATCGCCAGGCGCAGCCGCGACTTCACGGTGCCGAGCGGGATCCCCTGCTCCGCCGAGATGACGCTGTGCGGCTTGTCCTCGAAATAGGCCATGCGCAGCATGTCCGCCTGTTCGGGCGGAAGCTCCTTCAACGCGGCGCGCAGGCGTCCGGTCTCCTGCCGGGACTCGACCCGCTGCTGGGCCGACTCGACGGGCTCGGGAACCAGGAGCGGGTCGTTCGGATCGATCTCCGGCCGCTGCTCCCGCCGCAGCACGTCGATGCGCTTGTTGCGGGCGATGGTGAAGACCCAGGTGGCGGCCGAGGCCGCTGCGGGATCGTAGGTCTCCGCCCGGCGCCAGACCAGCAGCATGACCTCCTGCACCAGCTCGTCCGCCGCGCCGGCCTCGCAGCCGAGCCGGCGCAGGTAGCTCTTCACCCGCGGCGCGAAGTGGCCGAACAGGGCGGCGAAGGCGGCCCGGTCCTGCCGTCGCCCGACGGCGACCAGCAGTTCCTCGGGAGAGGGGCCCGTGTCGGCCGGGGGAGAGGGGCGATCCTGCATGCCCCCATTCAATGCGAACCGCAGCCCGGGCACAAGTAGGGGTTCGGGCAATCGCCCGCCGCCATATCGAATTCGCAGCGCCGCCGGTCCGCATCCCATCGTGATCATATGTACGCAACAGTCGGCGCCGCGGATCAATCAGCTTTTCGCCAGCATGACCTTTGCCCGGATTTAACCATCGGCCCCTTGGAAAGCCCGGCCGAATTGGGTAGTGTCCGCCCGCATCCGGAACATCAACGAGCAGTCGCAAGAGATGTTGCACGTCAGCACCATCAGCCCCCTCGCCCGTACCCTGGCCCATGCCGCGATCGCGCTCGGCGCGATCGTCCCGGCGCTGCTCGGTGCGACCGGTGCCCTGGCGGCCGAGCCGCGGCTGCTCGGGACCTTCAAGGACTGGAACGCCTTCGCCTTCGAGGAAGGCGGGCGCAAGGTCTGCTACATCTCCAGCCAGCCCAAGAAGAAGGAGCCGGCCGCGGCCAAGCGCGGCGACGTCTATGTGCTGGTGACCCACCGCCCGGCGGAAAAGACGCTGGACGTGGTCAGCTTCATCGCCGGCTATCCCTTCAAGAAGGAGGCGGAGACGACGGTCGACGTGGCCGGCAAGCCCTTCAAGCTGTTCACCGAGGGCGAGACCGCCTGGGCGCGCGACGCCGACACCGACAAGGCCATCACCACGGCGATGCGCGACGGCAAGGGCAAGCCCATGGTGGTGAAGGGCACCTCCGGCCGCGGCACCAAGACCACCGACACCTACAGCCTGGACGGCATGACCCAGGCCTACGACGCGATCAACCAGGCCTGCGGCGTGAAGCGCTGATCCTCGGGCCGCAGTCTCCGGGTCGTTGTCTCCGGGTCGTTGTCCCCGGGCCGATTTTCCCGGTTTTTCCGAGTCGCGTCTTTTGACTCTTGCCGCTCATGGCCCTATCTAGGGGGCCATGAGCGCCTCCGATCATGCATCCGCCTTTGCCCTGCCGGCCCTGGACGCCGGCGGGCGCAAGAACCTTGTCGGCCTGTCCCGCGAAGAGCTGGAGGCCGAAATGCTGTCCTTCGGCCTGGAGAAGTTCCGGGCCCGCCAGCTCTGGCACTGGATCTACCATCGCGGGGCGACCGACTTCGCGGTGATGACCACGCTCGCCAAGCCGGTGCGTGAGAAGCTGGCGGAGGCCTATGCGGTCCTGCGCCCCACCGTGACGCGCGACCAGAAATCGGCGGACGGCACCCGCAAGTGGCTGCTGCGCATGCCCGACGGGCAGGAGGTGGAGAGCGTCCACATCCCCGAGGAGGACCGCGGCACGCTCTGCGTCTCCTCCCAGGTCGGCTGCACGCTGACCTGCCGCTTCTGCCACACCGGCACGCAGCTTCTGGTGCGCAACCTGTCGGCGGCGGAGATCGTGGCGCAGGTCATGCTGGCGCGCGACGCGCTCGGCGAATGGCCGGCGCCGCCGGACGGGCGGATGCTGTCCAACATCGTCATGATGGGCATGGGCGAACCGCTGTTCAATTACGACAACGTCGCCAAGGCGCTGAAGATCGTCATGGACGGCGACGGCATCGCCATTTCCAAGCGGCGCATCACGCTGTCGACCTCGGGCGTGGTGCCGATGATGCGGCGCTGCGGCGAGGAGCTGAACGTCAACCTCGCGGTCAGCCTGCACGCCGTCACCGACGAGTTGCGCGACATCATCATGCCGATCAACAAGAAGTATCCGCTGGCCGAGCTGATGGACGCCTGCCGGACCTATCCCGGCCTGTCCAACGCGCGGCGGATCACCTTCGAATACGTGATGCTGAAGGGCATCAACGACAGCCCGGCCGACGCCCGCGCGCTGGTCAGGCTGCTGGAGGGCGTTCCGGCCAAGATCAACCTGATCCCCTTCAACCCCTGGCCGGGCGCGCCCTACGAGCGGTCGACCGACCGGGCGATCCAGCTGTTCGGCGACATCGTCAACAATGCCGGATACGCCAGCCCGGTCCGCACCCCGCGCGGCGAGGACATCATGGCCGCCTGCGGCCAGCTCAAGAGCGCCAGCCTGCGCCTGACCGCCGCCGAGCGCGCCCGCATCGCCGCGGTGATCGCCGAGAAGGAAGCGGCGCTGGCCTGAGCTGAGGCCGGCCGCCGCTCCTCCCGCGGTCACCCCGTCAGGGCCGCGGCGGCCGCCTTGCGGCCGCTGAGGCGTTCGGCGGGGAAGAGCAGGGTGACGGTGGTGCCCTCGTCCTCGACGCTGGCGATCTCCAGCGATCCGCCATGCAGCTCCATGAGGCTGCGGCTGATCGACAGCCCGAGGCCGGTCCCGCCGAAGCGGCGGGTGATCGAGCTGTCGGCCTGCTGGAAGGGCTGGGCGAGGCGGGGAAGCGCGTCGGCGGCGATGCCGATGCCGGTGTCGGTCACCGTGACGGCGAAGCGGCCGTCCGGCCGCAGCCCGGCCTCCACCGTGACCCGTCCGCCCGGCGGGGTGAACTTCACCGCGTTGGACAGCAGGTTCAGCACGACCTGGCGCAGCGCCCGCTCGTCGGCCAGCAGCAGCGGCAGCTCCGGTGCCGCCGACAGCGCCAGCACGACCTCGCCCTTCTCCGCCGGGGCGGAGGCGAGAGCGAGGCAGGACTGCAGCGCCTCCGGCACCTCCACCCAGGCCTCCTCCAGCATGTAGCGGCCGGCCTCCAGCTTCGACATGTCCAGCACGTCGTTGATCAGCTCCAGCAGATGGCGGCCGCTGTTCTGGATGTTGCGGGCATAGTCCAGGTAGCGCTGGCTGCCCATCGGCCCGAACAGCTCGTGCAGCATGATCTCCGAGAAGCCGATGATGGCGTTCAGCGGCGTGCGCAGCTCGTGGCTCATGGTGGCGAGGAAGGTGCTCTTGCTGCGGGCAGCCGTCTCCGCCTGCTCCTTGGCGGCGGCCAGCCGTTCCGCCGCCAGCACCCGGTCGGTGACGTCGCGGGTCAGCACCAGCACCATCGGCCGCAGGTCGAATCCCGTCGTCAGCACCTGGGTGCGACCCTCGAACCAGCGCAGGCCGGCCTGCACGGTCAGCGCATAGTCGACGCGCTGCGGCTGTCCGGTCTCCAGCGTCCGGCGGATCGCCTCCATCGCCATCCGGGCGTCGTCGGGGGGAAGCACCTCCTCCACCCGGCGCCCGACGAGCGAGGCGCTGGGGGCGACCAGCAGCGACTCGGTGTCGTTGGCGATCACCTCGCGGTAGACCCCCTCCTCGTCGAGGATGAGGACGAGGTCGGGCAGGGCGCGGATCAGGGCGGTGAGCCGCCCGGTGCTGGCGCGCAGCGCCCGTTCCGCCCGGCGGCGCTCGGTCACGTCGCGGATCACGCCGAGGAAGTGGCCGTCGTCGAGCCGCACCGCGTTGACCTCGGCCAGCACCGTCTCGCCGCTCTTGTGGCGCAGCGCCATCTCGCCGCGGAACACGCCCTGGCCGCGCACGGCGCGGAAGCCGGCGAGGCTGGCCTCCGACAGCGGGTGGTCCGGGGCGATCAGGTCGGTCACCCGCATCGCCAGGATCTCCGGCCGGCTGTAGCCCAGCAACTGGCAGGCGGCGGGGTTGGCGTCGACATAGCGCCCGGCGGGGTCGCTGACGAAGACGCCCTCCATGGCGGCGCTGAGGTAGGAGCGCATGCGCTGCTCGCTGTCCTTCAGCTCCACCTCGACCTGCTTGCGCTCGGTCATGTCGCGCGCCTCGACCACCAGGAAGGAGACGCGGCGCGATTCGTCGCGCACCGGCTTGATCGACACGTCCAGGACCCGGCGCCGGTAGGGCGATTCCAGGTTCGCCTCGTAGCGGACGAAGCGGCCGGCGGCGGCCTCGGCGATCCGCTCGCGCATGTGCTCCGCCGCCCGGGGCGTCGGCGCCCAGCCGGCCACCTCCCAGGCGGGGCGCCCGGCGAGATCCTCATGCCGCTCGCCGGCGAGGTCGGCGGCCGGGCGGTTGGCGGCCAGCACCCGGCCGTCCGGCGTCAGCAGCCCCATGATCTGGAAGGCGCTGTCGAAGACCGCCTGGGAGCGCCGCTCGCTCTCCCGCAGGGCGGCGGTGGTGTCCTCCAGCCGGCCGAGCTGGCGCAGCATGATGCCGGCGACCAGGATCAGCACGGCCGACAGCGCCGCCGTCTCCACCGCGCGCTGCACGACGCCCTGACGCCAGGCGGCGAGATAGTCGGTGGCGCTCATGCGGACCGAGACGGCCAAAGGCCAGCCTTCGATCGCCCGCACGGCGGCGATCCGCTCCTCCCCGTCGAGCGGCGACGGGCCGTGGAGCGTCTGCTCCCGCTTGCCCGAGCCGACCGCCGGGGCGAGCGGGGCCTGGGCGAAGGGGTCGGCGGCCAGCGCCTCGTCCTGCGGATGGCGGGCCAGCACCGCGCCGTCCGCCGCCCACAGCGTGACCATGCCGCGCTCGCCGACGTCCAGCGAGGCGTAGAAGCGTGCGAAGCGCCGCAGGTCGATGACCGCGCCGGCGATCGCGGCCGGCTCCCCGCCGGCCCCGGGGACCGGCCGGCCGACCGCCATCCGCCAGTCCCCGCCCCGCGGCCCGGGGAAGGGGACGGTCAGCAGCGGGGCGGTCGCCGGCGCCCTGTGGTAGGCCTCGGCCAGCGCGCGGGCGGCGTCCTGCGTCACCGGCTCGTCCCCCGCCGAGGCCAGCAGCGTTCCGTCCGGCCCGGCGAGCAGCAGGGAGGGCACCGAATGATCGGCCCCCTGCGGGCGGCGGATGGCATCGGCCAACCTTCCACCCGGCCGTTCGTCGAGTGCTTCGCCGGTCCGGTATCGGGCGGTCTCGCCATCCACCACCGCCAGGGCGGCGCGGTCGGCGGCGCGCATCACCGCGGCGGCATCGACCTCCAGCGTCAGGGCGAGGTTGCGGGCATGGCGGAGCGCCCCGTCCACCGCCCGGTCGCGCGCCCGCTGCAGGTCGATCACGGCGCCGGCGGCGAGGGCCGCGATCATCAGGCCGAGCAGGGCGAGCCGCAGGACGATGCGGCGACGGTGCGGCGCGCCGGGGCGCTGGTCTGCCGGAGAGGCGATGCCGTCTGCAGGCGTGGCGGTCACTGCGGTCCTGGGGAAGAGTCTAAAGTGTTGGGCCAGTTTAGCATGTGATGTATCAGTGTCCGGAAAACTTTGCCTCGACAAACCGGCGCGGACGGGGTTCATTTCGCCCGGCTTTCCCCCGCCGGACCCGATCCCGGAGAGAAGTCGTGCAGGATCTTGCCCAGGATTTCCTTCAGAGCCCCTATCTCGGGCTTCTGCTGTTCAACCTCGCCACGGTCTGGCCGACCTGGCGCATCCTGCGCCGTGCCGGGCTCGATCCCCGGTGGGCGCTGCTGGTGCTGATTCCCTTCGGCATGGTGCCGGTGATCGGCGTGCTGGCCCACAGCCGCTGGCCGGCCCTGCCCGAGCGGGAAAAGCCCGTCCGCAAGGCCCGACGGAGCGTGCGATGAGCTTCTTCAGCAGCCTGGAGCCGTGGCAGCTCTATCTCTTCATCTCGCTCGTGCTGACCTACAGCATGGTGGCCGGCGGCTGGGTGCTGGCCAAGGCCGGGCGCAGCCCCTTGTGGATCCTGCTTCTGCTGATCCCTTACGTGAATGTGCTGGCGGTCTGGGCCTTCGCCTACATCCGCTGGCCCTTCGTCGACGGCCGGCGCGGGGAGTAGGCCGCCGTCCACCGGTCGCGCGGCCGGGCACGCCCTTGAAGACGGGCGCGAAACGCCGTACGGTCGCGCGGTTTCAACCCTCCATCCGCATGAGTAGTCCCATGAGCGGTGCGTCCGGCAAACAGGTCAAGAAAGTGGTGCTCGCCTATTCGGGCGGCCTCGACACCTCGGTCATCCTGAAGTGGCTGCAGGAGAACTACGGCTGCGAGGTGGTGACCTTCACCGCCGACCTCGGCCAGGGCGAGGAGCTGGAGCCGGCGCGCAAGAAGGCCGAGCTGCTGGGCATCAAGCCGGAGAACATCTTCATCGATGACCTCCGCGAGGAGTTCGTGCGCGACTTCGTGTTCCCGATGTTCCGCGCCAACACGCTCTACGAGGGCACCTACCTGCTCGGCACCTCGATCGCCCGGCCGCTGATCGCCAAGCGCCAGATCGAGATCGCCAACCTCGTCGGCGCCGACGCCGTGGCCCATGGCGCCACCGGCAAGGGCAACGACCAGGTCCGCTTCGAGCTGGGCTACTACGCGCTGAAGCCGGACATCAAGGTGATCGCGCCGTGGCGCGAGTGGAACCTGAACAGCCGCACCACGCTGCTGGACTACGCCGAGAAGCACCAGATCCCGATCGCCAAGGACAAGCGCGGCGAGGCGCCCTATTCGACCGACGCCAACCTCCTGCACATCTCCTACGAGGGCAAGGTGCTGGAGGACCCGTGGGTCGAGCCGGACGAGGACATGTTCACCCGCTCGGTGTCGCCGGAGAAGGCGCCGGACACCCCGACCTATGTGGAGATCGAGTTCAGGAACGGCGACGCGGTCGCCATCGACGGCACGTCGATGACCCCGATGCAGATCCTGACCGAGCTGAACCGGCTGGGCGGCGAGAACGGCATCGGCCGCCTCGACCTCGTCGAGAACCGCTATGTCGGCATGAAGTCCCGCGGCGTCTACGAGACCCCGGGCGGCAGCATCCTGCTGGTGGCCCACCGCGCGATGGAGAGCATCACGCTCGACCGCGGCGCCGCCCACCTGAAGGACGAGCTGATGCCGCGCTACGCCGAGCTGATCTATTGCGGCTACTGGTGGAGCCCGGAGCGTCTGGCCCTGCAGACCCTGATCGACCAGACGCAGGAGATGGTGAACGGCACCGTCCGCCTGAAGCTCTACAAGGGCAACGTCACGGTGGTCGGCCGCAAGTCGCCGAACTCGCTCTACCGCATGGACTATGTGACGTTCGAGCAGGACAGCGTCTACAACCAGAAGGACGCGGAAGGCTTCATCAAGCTGAACGCGCTGCGCCTGCGCCTCGGCGCGATGGCCAAGCAGAAGCTGGGCTGAGCCGGAGCCTGACGGACCGGATGCGAAGGGGGCCGAAAGGCCCCCTTCGTCGTATCGCGCGCTATTTCTCCGGCATCGCCACCGGCAGGCCGGCCTCCTTCCACGCCTTGAAGCCGCCCTCCAGGTGGCAGACCGGCTCCAGCCCCATGGACTGCACCGTGTCGGTGGCGAGCGCCGAGCGCCAGCCGCTGGCGCAGTAGAAGACGAAGCGCTTGCCCGACGCGAAGACCGGCTTGTGGTAGGGGCTCTCCGGGTCCACCCAGAACTCCAGCATGCCGCGCGGCGCGTGCAGGGCGCCGGGGATCATGCCGTCGCGCGACAGCTCGCGCGGGTCGCGGATGTCGACGAACACCACTTCCGGGTCGCCGTGCAGGGTCAGCGCCTCGCTCGGGCTGAGCGCCTGGATGCGGCCGTTGGCCTCCTCCAGCAGAGCCTTGTATCCCTTGGTGATGGGCATGCCGGGGTCCTCCCACGCTGCAACGGGAGGGCCGGGCGCCATGCCCGGCCGCATCCCTGACCTACCTGGACACCTTGTCCTTACCGCAACGCCTTACTGCGGCGACATGCGGATGGCGCCGTCGAGGCGGATGACGTCGCCGTTCAGCATCTCGTTCTCGACGATGTGCTGGACGAGGCGGGCATACTCCTCCGGCTTGCCGAAGCGCTTGGGAAGGGGACGGAGGCGGCGAGGCTGTCCTGCACCTCCTGCGGCATGCCCAGCAGCATCGGCGTGGCGATCAGGCCCGGCGCGATGGTCATGACGCGGATGCCGCTGCGGGCGAGGTCGCGGGCAGCACAGATGGTCAGCGCGACGACGCCGCCCTTGGACGCGGCATAGGCGGCCTGGCCGATCTGCCCCTCATAGGCGGCGACCGAGGCGGTGTTGACGATGACGCCGCGCTCGCCGCTGTCCAGCGGGTCGAGCTTCGCCATGTCGGCCGCCGTCAGGCGCAACAGGTTGAAGGTGCCGATCAGGTTGACCTCGATCACCTTGCGGAAGGACTCCAGCGGCATCGGGCCGTCGCGGCCGACGATGCGCTGGGCCGGGGCGATGCCGGCGCAGTTGACCGCGATGCGGGCCGGGCCGTGGGCCGACGCCGCCTCCGCCACCGCCCGCTCGGCCGACGCCGCGTCGGTGACGTCGCAGACGACGCCGAGCCCGCCGATCTCGTGGGCGGTCTTCAGCACCGCGTCCTCGTTGACGTCCAGCACCGTCACCTTGGCGCCGAGCGAGGCGAGGTGGCGGGCGGTCGCCGCCCCCATGCCGGAGCCGCCGCCCGTCACGATGGCGGACAGACCTGCGATGTTCATGTGCGCTTCCTCCTTGAAGCCGGGACCGGATCGGAAACCGGGCCCGTGCGGGACTGTTGATGTGTTGCGCTGTTGGTGGAGCGATCTCATCTATGTAGCAGATGTTCCGCCGTCACCACACCCTACCGTATGGTCCCGTCGGCAGGCGGGGTCGGGAGAGACATGAGTACCGACATCGTTCCCTTCGACGCGTCCGGTTCCTATGACGAGGCCCGCGTGGAGCGGGAGGAGCGATTCGTCCGCCGCCGCTTCTGGCGCACGCTGCGGGCGAACCTGCACCGCATCCCCTTCCTCGAGGATCTGCTGGCCGCCTATTACTGCGCGACCGACCGGGCGACGCCGATGAAGGCCAAGGCCATCCTTCTGGCGACCCTGGTCTATTTCATCCTGCCCGCCGACGCGGTGCCCGACTGGCTGCTGCTGGCCGGCTTCACCGACGATGCGGCGGTGCTGGCCGCGGCGGTCCAGGCGGTGCGGATGAACCTGACCCCCGCCCACCGCGAGCGGGCAAAGCAGGCGCTCGCCTCGCCGGACCTCGGGGAGGGCGGTGCCGAGGCGGCCTGACGGGCGGGCGGCCGAAGGCGCCGGCTACTCGGCCGCGGCGGCCGGTGTCGTCGTGGCGCGGGGGCCGCGCCTCTGCGCCGCGTCCCGATGGGCGGAGTAGAGGGCCGAGCCCGCGATCACAGCCGCGCCGATCCAGCCCCAGAGGTCCATCACCTCGCCGAAGGCGGCCCAGGCGACCAGGGCGGTCAGCGGCAGGCGGGCATAGTCGTAGGGCATCATCGCCGAGGCTTCCGCCAGGCTGAAGGCGCGGGTCATGGCGAGCTGCGCCAGCGTCAGCACCCCGCCCATCGCGACGAGGAAGCCAAGCTGCTCCCAGCTCGGCCAGACCCAGACGAACAGGGCGGGGACCAGCGCCATCGGCGTGACGTAGAGCGCCATGTAGGTGACCACCACATGCGCGCCGTCGAGCTGGGCGAGCGTGCGCATCTGCAGGATCGTCGCCGCCGCGGCGATGCAGTGCAGCAGCAGCACCAGGACCGACAGGGTCGTGAGGCCGTCGTTCAGCCCGCCGAGCGGGCGGAGCACGATCAGCACCCCGACCAGCCCGGCCAGCACCGCCGTCCAGCGGCGCAGCCGCACCACCTCGCCCAGGAACAGGGCGGCGCCCACGGTGGTGAAGAGGGGGGTGGTGAAGCTGATCGCCGTGGCGGTCGGCAGCGGCACCTGCGACACGGCATAGAACCATGCCATCATCGCCGCCAGCGTGGTCATCGAGCGCGTCAGGTAGAGCTTCGGCCGGCTGGTGCGGAAGGGCGCCAGCCCGGACCGCAGGATCCAGGGCACCAGGAACAGCAGGCTGAACAGGTTGCGGAAGAACACCACCTCGAACGCGTGCATGTCCCGCGTCGCATAGCGGATCATGGTGTTGCCCACCGCGATCACCAGCGCATAGACCAGCATCCACGCCACCGCCTCCAGCAGGCGGGGGGGCGTCGGCGACGATAAGGCCGGCTGGGCGATCGGCGGTGTCGGCACGGGTGCGGGTCCTGGCTGTTCGCTTTGGCCGGCACGCCTCCGGCGCGGCGGGAGGTACCCGTCCGCCCCGGTTGCGCCGGCCCGGCACGGGGTGCATCTTCCCGCTTGTCATGCCTTTACGCAAGCGTCCTGCAATCGTTGCGATAGTTGTTATCGCCTTGCATACCCCAGTAAGTAGTCCTGCCGCGGACGACGACCGGTCCCGGCGGGCGGAGTGGCGGGCGGATTTGCCGGCCGGCCGCTTCACCGCCGAGGTCCGGCCGGGCAAGCGTCCGGCGGCCGGATCGCTGGTGCTGGAGTTGCGGCCGGCGCGCGGCATCCGCGTCGTTCCGCCGGTGCTGCGCATCGATGTGCCGGCGCTGGTGCGCGGGCGGGTCGAGGGGCGGTTTCCCGCTGCGCTGCGGTCGGACCGGCCGGAAGGACCCTACCGGGTCGAGCTGGCGCTGAGCGGACCGCTGCGCATCGCCGATCCCGACCGCAACGACGGGATGCTGCGGGTGGAGTTCCGCTATTGCGGGGAGCCGGCCGACCGCTGCTCCGTCGGACGGGTGGAGGTGCCGCTGCGCGCCTCCGGCGGCCCGGGGGACTGAGGGGACGGCGGGGATGGGGGCCGGGCGGGCCCATCCTCCGGCGCATCGTCCGGCCCATCGTCCGGCCCATCGTCCGGTGGTTCCAGCGTGACCTCGACCGCGAATCGGACGCCGGGGTTCAGCCGCTCGATCTCGAGCCTGGTGCCGAGCTGCCCGCTCAGCGCATGGACCAGACGCATGCCGAGGCTGCGGCTGCGCCGCCAGTCGAACCCCTCCGGCAGCCCGACCCCGCGGTCGGCGACGGCCAGCCGCACGGCATGTCCGCCGACGCGGGTCATCCGGACCAGGATCGGCTTCGCCCCGTTCCCCGCCCCGCCCTCCTGCGGGTAGCCGTGCTTGAGGGCGTTCATCACCAGCTCGTTGGCGATGAGGCCGAGCGGGATCGCCTGGTCGGTCGGCATCTCCACCGGGTCGACCGACAGGTCGAGGTGCCAGGACTGTCCCCGGCAGAGGGCGGAGCGCTCCAGCTCGCGGCAGAGCGCCGCCAGATAGTCGTGGAACGGAATGACGCGGACGTCGTCGGCCCGGTAGAGGAGCTGGTGGATGTCGCTGATCGCCTGCACCCGGCGCCCGGCCTCCTCCAGTTGGGCGCGCAGCGCGGCGTCGCCCACGGTCTGGCCGTGCAGGGTCAGCAGGCTCGACACCACCTGCAGGCTGTTCTTCACCCGGTGATGGACCTCGCGCACCAGCAGATCCTTCTTGCCCAGCGCCTCGTCGCGCTCGGCGAGCGCCTGTCGGAGCGAGGCGGTGCGCTCCCTCACCCGGTCCTCCAGCACCTCCTGCTGCCGCCGGGCCGTGCGCGCCTGCCGGAAGCCGAGCGCGCTGAGCGCCAGCAGGGCGAGCGCCGCGGCGCCGGCCAGCACGCCGTAGGGGGCGAGCAGGCGGCGCCAGGTCCCGGTCACCGGCTCCAGCTCGTGCTGGACGGCGACGAAGACCGGCCAGTTGTCGACCGGCCGGTAGGCGATCAGCGCGCCGTCCTGGTGCACCACGCCGCCGCGCGGCGCCTGCACCATGGCGAGGCGCGCCGGCTCGGGCAGCGGGGCCGGCACCGCGCCGCGGCCCGGCTCGCGCACCAGGACGTCGAAACCGCCGGCGCGGACCATCAGGATGTCCGCCGGGTAGGGGAAGTCCATCTCCTTGTAGAAGCCGGAGAGATAGGTGGGGTCGATGGTCACCGACGCCATGCCGCGGAAGGAACCGTCGGGGTGGGAGAGCCGGCGGCTCAGCAGGAAGCTCGGCTTGCCGGTCACCCGCCCGATGATCCGCTCGCCGATGAAGGGCAGGGTGGAGCCGGCCTTCAGCGCCCGGAAGCTGTCGCGGTCGCTGGCGTTGGACGGCGGGGTCGGAAAGCCGACGGTGCTGAGGCGAAGCGTTCCCGTCTCGTCGTTCAGCCAGACGGCGTCGAGGAAGGGGAGGCGGCTGCGCTGGCGGTTCAGCCGCTCCCACAGGGGGCGCGACGACTCGATCTCCGCCCAGTCGCGGCCGACCGTCTCCTGTACGGCGAACTCCACCAGCAGGTCGGCGGCGTCGAACAGCCGGGCGGCATGTTCGGCGAGAACGCGGACCGCGGCCCCGGCCCGCTCCTCCGCCGCCGACAGGGCGCGCTCGCGCGACTGGACGGCGAAGACCGCGGTGACCATGACGAGAAAGACCAGACCGCAGGCGGCCAGCCACCCGATCGACGCCTCCAGGTTCGGGAAGCGCCGGACGCGCCACGACTCCGCCTTTGCCGGAGTCTCGGGCTGATCGGGCGGGGGCATGTCCATGGTGGCGAAGGCCTGCGCGTACCGGATCGTCGATGGTAGCCGATCGTCGGGAGGGGATAACCCCGCCATTCGTCTGATGCGACCCTGTCCCTAAGAGTGGGGGCGGGGGCGCCGGCCGACCCTTATAGCGGAGGACATCCCTTGCCGCGACCGGCGGACCAGAATGGTCACACCGCCTCCCTCACACCGCCTCCCCGACACTGCCGCCCGTCACTGCGCCAGCCGCTCCCGCCGGATGTGGTCGAGCAGCCCGCGCGCGCCGAGGCCGCAGAGATCCAGCACCTCCAGGAAGCCGGGGCCGTCGCCGTAATAGGGATCGGGAACCTCGCGCCTCGGTGCCGCAGGCGCATAGTCGAGGAAGAGGGCCACGGTGGCGGCCGGAGCCGGCGGCGCCATGCGGCGGAGATGGGCGAGATGCCCGCGGTCCATCGCCAGCACATAGTCGAAGGCCGCGAAATCGGCCGGCCGCACCGTCCGGGCGCGCAGGTCGGACAGGTCGATCCCGCGTTCCCTGGCGGCCAGGATGCTGCGCGGGTCCGGCGGTTCCCCGCTGTGGTAGCCGTGGGTGCCTGCCGAGTCGGCTTCGATGAGCCCCTCCAGCCCGGCCTGGCGGACGAGGTGGCGGAACACCCCTTCGGCGGTGGGGGAACGGCAGATGTTTCCCGTGCACACGAACAGCACCCTGATCACGCCTGCCCCCCGATGTTGTCCATTGTCTTTCCGTCGCCCGGGGATGATCTAGCAGTCCTGTCCGCCGTCCGCCAACAGCCAGAGTGCCCGTCATGCCGCTGTCCGTCCGCCTCAAGCCGACCGATTCCATCGTCATCCTGACCGGGGCGGGAATCTCGAAGGAGTCGGGGATCGACACCTTCCGCTGCGCCGACGGCATCTGGGCGCGCTACGACCTGGACGACGTCGCCACCCCGCAGGGCTTCCGGCGCAATCCGTCCCTGGTCCACCAGTTCTACAACGACCGCCGCCGCGGCCTCTTCGACCCGGCGGTGCAGCCCAACGCAGCCCATCTGGCGCTGGCGGAGCTGGAGCGTTCCTGGAGGGGCAAGGTCCTGCTGGTCACCCAGAACATCGACGACCTGCACGAGCGGGCCGGCAGCCGGACCCTGCTGCACATGCATGGCGAGCTGCTGAAGGCCTTCTGCCAGCACTGCCGGACCGTGCAGCCCTGCACCCACGACCTGTCGGTGGACGACCACTGCCTGTCCTGCGGACGCAAGGGCGGGATGCGGCCGGACATCGTGTGGTTCGGCGAGATGCCCTATCATATGGAGCGGATCCAGACGGCGCTGGCCGATGCCGACCTGTTCCTGTCGATCGGCACCTCGGGCCATGTCTATCCCGCCGCCGGCTTCGTCGCCCAGGCCGCCTCGGCCGGCGCCCATACGGTGGAGCTGAACCTGGAGCCGTCGGAGGGCGTCTCCTACTTCGATCAGGCGGTGCACGGCCCGGCGACCGAGGTGGTGCCCGCCTTCGTGCGCGAGCTGCTGGCGCTCGCGTGACCCGTCCGGACCCGTCCCCCGACCTGCCCTTTCCCGAGCTGGCGGCGGCGGCGCGCGCCTGCACGCTGTGCGCCGCGCATCTGCCGCACGGCTGCCGGCCGGTGCTGCGCGGCACCCCGGCGGCCCGGCTGCTGATCGTCGGGCAGGCGCCGGGCGCGCGGGTCCATGCCACCGGCATCCCGTGGAACGACCCCTCGGGCAACCGGCTGCGCCAGTGGCTGGCGATGCCCCCGGAGTCCTTCTATGACGAGAACCGGATCGCCATCGTGCCGATGGGGCTGTGCTATCCCGGCACGGCGCCCAAGGGCGGCGACTACCCGCCGCGGCCGGAATGCGCGCCGCTCTGGCACCCGCGGCTGCGCGCCGCCCTGCCGGCGGTCCGGCTGACCCTGCTGATCGGGCAGTATGCCCAGGCCTATTATCTCGGCGACCGGCGCCGGCCGACGATGACCGGGACGGTGGCGGCCTGGCGCGACTATGCCCCGGACCTCATCCCGCTGCCGCACCCGAGCTGGCGCAACACGGCCTGGCTGAAGAAGAACCCGTGGTTCGAGGAGGAACTGATCCCGGCGCTGCGCCGGCGGGTGGCCGACGCGCTCGCGACGTGAGCCCCGCTACTCCACCGCCTGCCGCAGGGCCGCGGCGCTGGCCCAGGGGGCGAGCGGCAGGGCGGCGGCCAGGATGCCGGCCAGCAGCAGCAGGTGGGGCCGCGGCGTCAGCCCGTTGATGGCGGCGTCGATGGCTCCCGCCCCGAAGATCAGCACGGGGATGTAGAGCGGCAGGATCAGCAGCGACAGCAGCACGCCGCCGCGCCGCGCCCCCAGCGTCAGCGCCGCCCCGATGGCGCCGATCAGGCTGAGGATCGGCGTGCCGAGCGCCAGCGTCAGCACGAGCACGCCGAAGCCCGCCGCCTCCATGTTCAGCAGCACCGCCAGCAGCGGGGCGGCGACGATCAGCGGCACGCCGGTGACCAGCCAGTGGGCCAGCGTCTTGGCCAGCACCATCGCCTCCAGCGGCAGGGTGGAGAGCGACAGCAGCTCCAGCGAGCCGTCTTCGTAATCGGCCTGGAACAGCCGCTCCAGCGACAGCAGCGAGGCGAGCAGGGCCGCAACCCAGATCACGCCGGCCGAGATGCGGGCGAGGATGTTCGGCTCCGGCCCGACGCCGAAGGGGAACAGCACGACGCACAGCACGAAGAACATCACGGCGATGGTGGCGTCGGAACCCTGGCGCAGCGCCAGCCGCAGGTCGCGCCCGACCAGACGCAGGAACCGGGTCATGCGGCCTCTCCGCTCTCGTCGTCGTAGACCGGGGTGAAGTCGTCCAGATGCAGTTCCCGCCCGCCCGGAGCCGCGATGTCGGTATGGGTGGACAGCACCACCATGCCGCCGCCGGCCCGGTGCTCCGCCACCAGCCCCTCGAACAGGGCGATGGCCGCGCGGTCGAGCGCCACCGTCGGCTCGTCGAGCAGCCAGAGATCCGCAGGGGCCGCCAGCAGTCGGGCGAGGTTCAGCCGCCGCTTCTGCCCGGCCGACAGGTAGCGCCCCGGCACGCCGGCGATGTGCGGCACGCCCAGCCGGTCCAGCGCGGCCAGCGCGTTGGCCTGCGGATCGGCGGCGCCGCCGATCGCCGCCCAGAAGGCGAGATTCTCCGCCGCGGTCAGCACCGGCTTCACGGCATCGAGATGGCCGACGTAGCGCACCCGGGCCCGGTGTCCGTCCGGCTCCTCGGCGACCGGCACGCCATCCCAGCTCAGCAGCCCGGCGACCGGCCGCAGCAGGCCGGCCATCACGCGCAGCAGGCTGGACTTGCCGCTGCCGTTGGGGCCGAGCAGCACCAGCGCGTCGCCCGGCGCCACCTGGAAGTCGAGGCCGGTGAAGACCAGCCGGTCGCCGCGCAGGCAGGTCAGCTCGGTTCCGGCGAAGACGGGCATGGGCAGGGGATCGCAGGCTTCGGTGGCGGGCGGGGCGGGAAGCGCTGCTATAGCACGGCCGCGGCGCCCGGTCGGCAAAAAGAAGCGGCGGGCGGCACAAAAGAAAACGGCCAGCGCGAGGGGGTTCTCGCGATGGCCGCATTGTCCAGCCGGGGTCTGGCTGGCGGGATACCGGGGGTCTTTGGCATCCCGTTGGAAGGTCGGCTCAAGGGGTTCCGGTACTGGTGTGTCACAAGGGGTTTTCTTGGTTGCCTTGAGAGATACGGGGAGAAAGTGGCGAAATTTTGATGGGCTTGCGAGCGGCCGGTCAGCCGCCGGTCGCAAAAAAGGGGTGGTCCGGCCCCGGCCGGTTGTCCTGGATCAATGGCATGGATTGTTGCCTTGCCCACTCTTCCGGCCGCTGACAATCGATCGGATGAGCCATGAGCATGCTGGTCTCCCTCTTCGACGGGCTGCCCGAGATCGCCCGCATCATGCTGATGCTGAGCCTGATCGCCGCGGGCGGGCTGGCGCTGGGGCAGGTGAAGCTCGGCCGGGTGGAGCTGGGGATCGGCGGCGTGCTGTTCATGGGGATCGCGGCCGGCCACGCCGCCAGCCTCGCCGGGGTGACGCTGGACGTCCATGTCCTGCATTTCCTGCGGGAATTCGGGCTGATCCTGTTCGTCTACACCATCGGCGTCCAGGTCGGCCCCGGCTTCTTCGCGGCGCTGCGACGCAGCGGCCTGACGCTGAACCTGCTGGCGGCGAGCCTCGTCCTGCTCGGCGTCCTGGTGACGGTGCTGATCCATCTGGTGGCCGGCGTGCCGCTGCCGGCGGTGCTCGGCCTCTTTTCCGGCGCGGTCACCAATACCCCGTCGCTGGGTGCTGCCCAGCAGATCCTGCGCGAGGTGGGGGCGCCGGCCGCGGCGGTGGAGACCACCAGCCTCGGCTACGCCATCGCCTATCCCTTCGGCGTCGTCGGCATCCTGATCACCATGATGCTGGTCCGTGCGGTCCTGCGGATCGACCCGGCGGCCGAGGCCGAGTCGTTCGAGCGCCGCCGCAAGGCGGAGGTGGAGAATCTGGAGACGCTGGACGTCGTGGTGCGCAACCCGACGGTGTTCGGCATGGCGCTCCGCGACGTCCACCTGTTCGGCGACCTCGGCATCGTCGCCTCGCGCATGCGGCGCGACGGGCAGCTCTGCGTGCCCCATCCCGACACGGAGATCCGCGAGGGCGACAGCTTCCATCTCGTCGGGCCGCGGCAGAAGCTGGAGCGGCTGGCCGCCTTCCTCGGCGAGGTGTCGACAATGACGCTGACCACCAAGGGCACCGACGTGCGCTGGGACCGGCTGGTCATCACCAGCAAGGCGGTGCTGGGCAAGACGATCGCGCAGCTCGACCTCGCCGACTCCTACGATGTGGTGGTCAGCCGGGTGAACCGGGCGGGCGTCGAGCTGGTGCCGTCCCCGGCCCTGCATCTGCAGTTCGGCGACATCGTCACCGCCATCGGCAAGCCGGCCGACCTGCAGCGGGTGGCGCAATTGCTGGGCAACGCGCCGCGCCGGCTGCAGCAGGTGGAGTTCGTGCCGGTCTTCCTCGGCATCGCGCTCGGCGTCATCCTCGGCTCGATCCCCTTCTACCTGCCGGGCATGCCGGCGCCGCTGAAGCTCGGGCTGGCCGGCGGGCCGCTGGTCATGGCGATCCTGCTGGCGCGACTCGGCCATCTCGGGCCGCTCGTCTGGTTCATGCCGCCGGCCGCCAACCTGGCCCTGCGCGAGATCGGCATCGTGCTGTTCCTGGCGGTGGTCGGCTTCCTGTCCGGCGACCGCTTCATCGACACGCTGCTGAACGGCGACGGACTCCTGTGGATCGGCTACGGCGCGCTGATCACGCTTTTTCCGCTCCTGGTCGTCGGGTTCGTCGCGCGGGCCGTGCTAAAGCTGAACTACCTGACTGTATGCGGCCTTTTGTCCGGGAGCATGACCGACCCCCGGCCCTTGCCTTCGCGAATGCAATGAGCCCATCTTGCGAAGCGCCTGCGCTGGCCTACGCCACCGTCTATCCCCTGGTGATGTTCCTGCGCATCCTGGCGCCGCAGCTGATCGTCCTGTTCCTCTGGTAGCGCCGGCCGGCCTCCGCACCCGGGAACATGCCGCCCGACCGGGCGGTTGCAAGCCCCGGCGGTTCAGGGATCGCTGCCCCCGTGGTTCCGAGGAGTGTTCTGGTCATGTCTTTCTTCGCCGACGTCTTCCACGCGATGCCGCCCATCGCGCGGGTGGTGTTCATGCTCGGCATCGTGTCGGCGGCCGGGCTGGCGCTGGGTCACATCAAGGTCCGCGGGGTCGGGCTGGGGATCGGCGGCGTCCTGTTCACCGGCATCGCCGGCGGGCACCTCGCCCGCGAGGCGGGGGTGACCTTCAATGCCGAGATGCTGGACTTCATCCGCGACTTCGGCCTGATCCTGTTCGTCTACACCATCGGCATCCAGGTCGGCCCCGGCTTCTTCGCGGCGCTGCGCCGCACCGGGCTGGCGCTGAACGGGCTGGCCCTGCTGATGGTTCTGTCGAGCATCCTGGTGACGGCGGTCCTGGCGGTGACCGGGGTGGTGGAGCTGGGCTCGTCGCTCGGCATCTTCGCAGGGGCCGTGACCAACGCCCCGGCGCTCGCCGCCTCGCAGCAGGTGCTGACGGAGGTGCGGGCGGACGCCGCTGTGATGGCGCTGCCCGGCCTCGCCTTCGCGGTGACCTATCCCTTCGGCATCGCCGGCAACCTGCTGGCCATGGCGCTGGTGCGCATCGTCTACCGCATCGACCCGCAGGAGGAGGCCCGCGCCTTCGAGGCGGAGCGGCGGTCGGAGGTCGCGGCGCTGGAGACCATGGACATCGCCATCCGCAACCCGGCGCTGGAGGGGGTGGAGCTGGGCAGGGTGTCCCTGCTGCACGACCTGGGCGTCGCCTGCTCGCGCCTGCTGCGCGGCGGCCGGCTGCAGGTCCCGCGGGACGACACCGTCCTGCGGTGCGGCGACGTCCTCCACGTCGTCGGGCCGCGGCAGAGGCTGGAACAGGCGAAGCTGCTGCTCGGGCAGGAGGCGGACGTGCGGCTGACCACCAAGGGCACCGATCTGAAGTGGGAGCGCATCGTCGTCACCGCCCATCCGGTGCTGGGCAAGTCGATCGCCGCCCTGAACCTGAAGGGCGTCTGCGAGGTGGTGGTCAGCCGGGTGAACCGCTCCGGCGTCGAGCTGGTGCCGACCGCGGCGCTGAAGCTGCAGTTCGGCGACATCCTGACCGTCATCGGCAAGCCGGAGGATCTGAAGGCCGTCGCCCGGCTGATCGGCAACTCCGAACGCCGGCTGCAGCAGGTCGAGATGATCCCCGTCTTCATCGGCATCACGCTGGGGGCGGCGCTGGGCTCCATCCCGATCTTCCTGCCGGGCATGCCGGCGCCGCTCCGGCTGGGGCTGGCCGGCGGGCCGCTGATCGTCGCCATCCTGCTGGCGCGACTCGGCCATTTCCGCTCGCTCGTCTGGTTCATGCCGCCGGCCGCCAACCTGGCGCTGCGCGAGATCGGCATCGTGCTGTTCCTGGCGGTGCTGGGCATCGCGTCGGGCGACCGCTTCGTCGATACGATGGCGAGCGGCGCCGGCCTGCCCTGGATGGCCTGGGGCGTGCTGGTGACGATGATCCCGCTGGTGCTGACCGGCCTGCTGGCGCGGGGGCTGCTGCGGCTGAACTTCCTGACCATCTGCGGCGTGCTGGCCGGCGCGCAGACCAATCCGCCGGGCCTTGCCTACGCCAATGCCGCCGCCACGTCGGAGGCGCCGGCGCTGGCCTACGCCACCGTCTACCCGCTCGCCATGTGCCTGCGCATCCTGGCGCCGCAGGTTCTCGTGCTAATGCTCTGGTAGGGGCGGATAATTCCAGCGGTGGCGGTGCAGATCCGCGTTGCGGAGCGGGTGCGAGCGGGTCTAGCCTGTGGCCCTGTCGGTATCACCACCCAGGGCCGCGATTTCCGCATGCACCGCCATCCGCCGAGCAATCCCTCAGCCCCCGCCGCCGTCGTGGTTGAGGACGTCCACAAGAGGTTCGGCAAGCTCGAGGTCCTCAAGGGGGTGTCGCTGACGGCGCGCGAGGGCGACGTCATCACGCTGATCGGCTCGTCGGGGTCGGGCAAGAGCACGTTGCTGCGCTGCATCAACATGCTGGAGGTGCCGGACGACGGGCGCATCACCATCGCCGGCGAGACGATCGGGCTGAAGAAGACGCGGTCCGGCGCCACCGTACCGGCGGATGCCCGTCAGGTCGACCGCATCCGCACCAGCCTGGGCATGGTGTTCCAGAGCTTCAACCTGTGGACCCACATGACGGTGCTGCAGAACGTCATCGAGGCGCCGGTGCATGTTCTGGGCGTGCCGCGGGCGGAGGCGGTGGAGCGGGCGCGCATGCTGCTGGACAAGGTGGGCATCCTGGCCAAGGCCGACAGCTATCCGGTGCAGCTGTCGGGCGGGCAGCAGCAGCGCGCGGCGATCGCGCGGGCGCTGGCGATGCAGCCCAAGGTGATGCTGTTCGACGAGCCGACCTCGGCGCTTGATCCCGAGCTGGTCGGCGAGGTGCTGCGGGTGATCCGCCAGCTCGCCGACGAAGGCAACACGATGATTCTCGTCACCCACGAGATGGGCTTCGCGCGGGAGGTGTCGTCCAAGGTGGTCTTCCTCCACCAGGGCGTCATCGAGGAGGAGGGCGCGCCCGACAAGGTGCTGACCAACCCCGACTCCGACCGCGTCCGCCAGTTCCTCTCCCGCCACCTGTCGGGAGCGGCCTGAGGCTGCCGTCCCGCACGGCACCGAGGTCGGCACCGACATGGCGGCGCGATTGGACTTGACCGGGGGTGTGAATTCGCCACCCTCGAAATCGCCCGAACCGGCATCCTGCCGGTCCAACAAGGGCATCATCGAACAGAGGAGAGTTCTGCCGTGAAGAAGATCGTTGCGGCGCTGGCTTTCGGCGCCCTCATCGCCGGCCTTGCCGGCCAGGCCGACGCCAAGGACTGGAAGAAGGTGCGCGTCGCCACCGAGGGCGCCTATGCCCCGTGGAACGCCACCGATCCGTCGGGCAAGCTGATCGGCTTCGAGGTCGATCTGGCCAAGGAGCTCTGCAAGCGCATGGGCGCCGAGTGCGAGATCGTCGGGCAGGACTGGGACGGCATGATCCCGGCGCTGCAGCAGGGCAAGTACGACGCCATCATGGCCGCGATGTCGATCACCGAGGAACGGCAGAAGGTCATCGACTTCGCCGGCCCCTACGGCACCGAGCCCTCGATGTTCGGCATCCTGAAGGCCTCCAAGCTGGCCGGCGTCAAGTTCGATGCCGAGCGCGTCGACCTCGCCGCCGACAGCCCGGCCAACAAGGCGGCCATCGCCAAGCTGGCCGAGGCGCTGAAGGGCAAGACGGTGGGCGTGCAGACCTCGACCATCCAGGCCAACTTCGTCGAGAAGTACCTGCCCGGCATCTCGGTGCGCAGCTACGACAAGCTGGACAACGCCGGCATCGACCTCGCCGCCGGCCGCGTCGACGCCATCTTCGGCGACCGCTCGGCGGTGGACGCCATCCTGAAGGCGCAGGCCGACAAGGGCATGATGCTGTTCGGCCCGGCCTTCTCGCGCGGCGTGCTCGGCCTGGGCGTCGGCGTGGGCCTGCGCAAGGCGGACGCCGACCTGAAGGAGAAGTTCAACAAGGCGATCGCCGAGGCGAACAAGGACGGCACCATCACCAAGCTGAGCACCCAGCACTTCGGCTACGACATCTCGATCAAGTAAGGTCGGATGACTTGAGGGCGTGAGGCCGATACCGTCCTTCGCCGTCACGGATCGCCCGGGTCGTTCCGCGGATGACGCGGAGCATCCGGGCGATCCTGTGAGGCGGCCGACCTCTCCGTGCGTCCGTCCGTGACATCCGCGAAGACCCGGTCCCCGCCGTACTGACATTCAGGAGCCGCATGCTGGACCTTCTCTCCTTCGGGCCGAACGGCTGGGGCGGACAGCTCCTCGCCGGAACGGCGATGACCATGGCGGTGGCGCTGTCCTCCTTCCTGCTCGGCCTCCTGTTCGGGGCCGGCGGGGCGGCGGCGAAGCTCAGCCAGAACGTGGCGCTGCGCGGGGTTGCCGAGGTCTACACCACCGTCGTGCGCGGCGTGCCGGAGTTGCTGGTGATCTACCTGCTGTTCTTCGGCGGCTCGGGCATGGTGATGGCGGTGGCGCGGGTCTTCGGCTATGACGGCTACATCGAGCTGAACGCCTTCAGCATCGGCGTCGCCTCGGTCGGGCTGATCTCCGGCGCCTATTCCACCGAGGTGATCCGCGGCGCGGTGCAGGCGGTGCCCTTCGGCCAGATCGAGGCGGCACGGGCCTGCGGCATGAACCGCTGGCTGATCCTGCGCCGCGTGCTGGTGCCGCAGACCCTGCGCTACGCCCTGCCGGGGCTGGGCAACGTCTGGCAGCTCACGCTCAAGGACACGGCGCTGATCTCGGTGACGGCGCTGGCCGAGATCATGCGGGTGTCGCATGTCGCCGCCGGCTCGACCCGCCAGCCCTTCCTGTTCTACTCGACCGCGGCGGCGCTCTACCTGCTGCTGACCACGGTCTCCACCACCGCCTTCGAGCGGGCCGAGCGGTACGCCAACCGCGGCGTGCGGAGGGTCTGAGCGATGAACTGGGAACTGATGCTCGACAGCATCCCGCGGCTGGCCGGAGCGGTCCCGCTGACTCTGGAGCTGGTGGGGGCGGCGCTGGCCTGCGGGGCGGTGGTGGCCTTCGCGACGGCGCTGCTGCGGCTGTCGGGCAACCGGGTGGCGGCGGGGGTGACCGGCGCCTACGTCTTCGTCTTCCGCGGCACGCCGCTGCTGGTGCAGATCTTCCTGATCTACTACGGGCTCGGCCAGTTCGAGGCGGTGCGGGAGAGCGTGCTGTGGCCGTTCCTGCGCGAGCCGATGTGGTGCGCGATCCTGGCGCTGACGCTGAACACCGGCGCCTACACCAGCGAGATCCTGCGCGGCGCCATCCTGTCGGTGCCGCACGGCCAGATCGAGGCGGCGCGGGCCTGCGGCATGTCGCGGGTGCTGGTGTTCCGCCGCATCATCCTGCCGGTGGCGATCCGCCAGATGCTGCCGGCCTATGGCAACGAGGTCATCCTGATGGTCAAGGCGAGCTCGCTGGCCAGCACCATCACCATGCTGGAGATCACCGGGCTGGCCCGCAAGATCATCTCGCAGACCTTCGCCGTCTTCGAGATCTTCATCGTCGCCGGCGCGCTCTACCTGCTGATCAACTTCCTCGCCTCCCGCCTCGTCAAATATGCCGAGTGGCGCATGACCCCCTATCTGCGGGCGCGGGCCTGAGCGGAGAGGGCCGAAGCGCGGCTCAGGACTTCGGCAGCGCCTCTTCGACCGCCCGGACCAGCTTGTCGGACTCCGGCTCGGTGATCGAGGAGAACCAGGTCACCAGCCGGCCGTCGGGTCCGACCAGATACTTGTGGAAGTTCCAGCGCGGCCTGGCCAGGAAGCCCATCTCCTCGCCCGCCCAGCGGTAGAAGGGATGGGCGCCGTCGCCCGACACCACCGTCTTGTCCGCCATCGGGAAGTCGACCTGGAAGGACGTCTCGCAGAAGTCCTTGATGGCGCCGGCATTGCCCAGCTCCTGTCCGCCGAAATCGGCCGAGGGCACCCCGAGCACCACCAGCCCGCGCTCGCGGTAGCGCGTCCACAGCGCCTGCAGTCCCTTGTATTGCGGAGTGAAGCCGCACAGCGAGGCGGTGTTCACCACCAGCACCGCCTTGCCGGCGAACTGTGCCAGCGGCAGCGGCTTGCCGTCGATGCCCTGGAAGGTGAAGGCCCAGGCGGTGTTGGCGCTGTTGGGCGGTGCGGCGGAGCCGTCGGCGGCGACGGTCGTTCGGGCGGCGGTCATGGTCAATCCGATCGCGCAGAGCGAAAGCAGGAGGGAGCGTCGCAGCATCATCGTCGACCCGTTCGTGGGACAGGGTGCCAAGGCTACGGGGGATGATACGCATGGCGTCGCGGAACGGATCACGACGATAAAGGGAGGAGGGCGGAGCCAGGCTCCGGACATGAAAAAAGCGGCCGAAGGCCGCTTCGTCATTCTTCCCCGCCGGGAAGGGGAATTGGTGGAGCCGAGGAGGATCGAACTCCCGACCTACGCATTGCGAACGCGTCGCTCTCCCAGCTGAGCTACGGCCCCACACACCGTCACCGGCGTGGGCGGGATATTAGTCATGGGAGAGGGCGTGTCAAGCGTTTCGATGCAGCTTTATGAGTGGGCCGTGCAATTCCTCCGGACCCCCCGATGCGCCGGGCACGTCCGCCTGCCGCGGCACTGGACAGGCTTTGCCGCTTATGCTTAGGGTGCCGCCCAAACGCTGCCCCCGAAAGAAACGGCTCGCGCTCGCAAACGGCCAAGGAGCAGGCTTCGCATGATTGCGCTGTATATGCTGATCAACACCATCCTGGATCTCTATTTCTGGATCCTGATCCTGTCGGCGGTGCTGAGCTGGCTGGTGGCCTTCAACGTGGTGAACACGCGCAACCGTGCGGTCTACGTCATCGGCGACTTCCTCTACCGGGTGACCGAACCGGTGCTGCGCCCGATCCGCCGGGTCCTGCCCAACATGGGCGGGCTGGACCTGTCGCCGCTGGTCGTGCTGCTGCTCATCGGCTTCATCCAGAACCTGATGGCGCAGTACTGGCCGCGCTTCTGACGGATGAGCCTGCCGTTCGAGCCCGCCGCCGACGGCGTGCGCATCGCGCTGCGCGTGACGCCCAAGGCCTCGCGCAACGCCATCGCCGGGCTCGCCGACACGGCGGACGGCAAACGGGTTCTGAAGGTCTCGGTCACCGCCGTGCCGGAGAACGGCAAGGCGAACGAGGCGGTGGTGAAGCTGCTCGCGAAGGCCTGGAAACTACCCAAGTCCAGCCTGACCGTGGTGGCCGGCGCCACCGACCGCAACAAGATCCTGCATGCGGCCGGCGATCCGGCCGGGTTGATGCGCCGCCTCGCGGCCGCCCTCGACGGGGCGGGCCTGACCGGTTCGGACGGCGAGGCTGGCGGGCGGTAAGAGGAGGGTTCCGATGGCTGATGCGACGATCATCGACGGCAAGGCGTTCGCCGCCGGGCTGCGCGCCCGGGTGGCGGAGGGGGTGACTGCGCTGAAGGCCAGCCACGGCGTGACCCCCGGACTGGCGGTGGTGCTGGTCGGCGAGGATCCGGCGAGCCAGGTCTATGTCCGCTCCAAGGAGCGGGCGCTGGTCGAGCTGGGGATGAACAGCTTCGACCATCACGAGCCCGCCGACATGGGCGAGGCCGACCTGCTCGCCCTGATCGACCGGCTGAACGCCGACCCGGCCGTCCATGGCATCCTGGTGCAGCTCCCCCTGCCCAGGCACATCGACACCCAGAAGGTGCTGGCGCGCATCGTGCCGGAGAAGGACGCCGACGGCTTCCACGTCGTCAATGCCGGCCTGCTCGCCACCGGCAGCCCCGGCGCCATCGTCCCCTGCACCCCGCTCGGCAGCCTGCTGCTGATCCGCGACACGCTGGGACGCGACCTGAAGGGCAAGCGGGCGCTGGTGCTCGGCCGCTCCAACATCGTGGGCAAGCCGATGGCACAGCTCCTGCTGCAGGCCGACTGCACGGTGACCATCGCCCATTCCCGCACCGCGGACCTGCCCGGCGAATGCCGCCGCGCCGACATCCTGGTGGCCGCGGTCGGCCGGCCGGAGATGGTGCGCGGCGACTGGATCAAGCCGGGCGCCACGGTGATCGACGTCGGCATCAACCGCGTCCCCGCCGCCGAGCCGGGCAAGACCCGGCTGGTCGGCGACGTCGCCTTCGACGAGGCGGTCAAGGTGGCCGGTGCCATCACGCCGGTGCCGGGCGGCGTCGGCCCGATGACCATCGCCTGCCTGATGCTGAACACGCTGGCCGCAGCCTGCCGCGCCGCCGGCGCGCCGGTCCCGGCCGAGGCCGCCCTGTGATCACGGTCCACGCCCGGATCGACGGCCGCGTGGTCGAGCAGCCGCTCGGACTCGGCGACCCGCTGCCGCCGGGCACCGTATGGATCGACCTGCTGCGTCCGGACGAGTCGGAGCGCGCCCATGTCGGCGCGCTGACCGGCTGCGACCTGCCGACGCGGGAGGAGATGAAGGAGATCGAGGCCTCCAGCCAGCTCTACACCGAGGGGGAGGCGATCTACATGACCTCCCCGATCATCGCGCGCGCCGACAGCCCGCACCCGGAGCAGGGCGAGCTGACCTTCGTCCTGACGCCGCGCCACATGATCACGGTGCGCTTCAACGAGCCGCGCTCCGTCACCACCTTCGCCGCCCGCACCATGCGCCAGCCCGAGCTGCTGGCGGGGCGGAGAGCGCGCTGCTCGGCCTGCTCGACGCGGTGATCGACCGGGTGGCCGACGTGCTGGAGCTGGTCGGCGGCCGGATCGACGGGCTGTCCGCCCGCGTCTTCGACGATTCGCTCGACAGCAAGGGCTTCGGCAGCGCCGCCAAGAAGCCGGACGAGCTGCAGGACGTGCTGCGCGGCATCGGCCGCGCCGGCGACCTGACGCACAAGGTGCGCGACTGCCTCGCCGGCCTCGACCGGCTGGTGGCCTTCCTGACCTCGGTCTCCGCCGGGCGGCTCAGCAAGGAGCAGAAGACCGCGCTGAAGACCATGACGCGCGACCTGCGCTCGCTGAACGAGCATGCCGGATTCCTGGCGCACGAGGCGAACTTCCTGCTCGACGCCACGCTCGGGCTGATCAACATCGAGCAGAACGCCATCATCAAGATCTTCTCGGTGGTGGCGGTGGCGCTGATGCCGCCGACCCTGATCGCGTCCGCCTACGGCATGAACTTCAAGCACATGCCCGAACTCGACTGGGAGTTCGGCTATCCCATGGCGCTGATGCTGATGGTGCTGTCCGCCGTGGTGCCGCTCTGGTACTTCCGCCGCCGCGGGTGGCTCTGACCCTCTCCTGAAGGAGACCGCCGATGACCGTCCTGCCCGACGCCGCCCTTTCGGCACTGCTGGCCCAGGACGCGCCCTACGGCGATCTCACCACCGACAGCCTGGGAATCGGCGCCCGGCCCGCCCGCATGCGATTCGCCGCGCGCGGCGCCATGGTGCTGGCGGCGTCGGAGGAGGCGGCGCGGCTGGTCGAACTGGCCGGCGGCGGCGTCGCGGCGGTGGTTGCCAGCGGAACGGTGCTCGAAGCCGGCACCGTCTTCCTGGAGGCGGAGGGCACGGCCGGCGCCCTGCACCGGTCGTGGAAGGCGGCGCAGACCCTGGTCGAGTACGCCTCCGGCATCGCGACCCGCGCCCGCCGCATCGTCGAGGCGGCCCCCGGCGTCACCGTCGCCTGCACGCGCAAGAACTTTCCCGGCGCCAAGGAGATCAGCGTCAAGGCCGTGCTGGCCGGCGGGGCGGTGATGCACCGGCTCGGCCTGTCGGAGACGCTGCTGGTCTTCGCCGAGCATCGCGCCTTCCTCGACGGTGCGCCGCAGGAGTGGATCGCCGCCCTGCGCCGCCGGGCGCCGGAGAAGAAGATCGTCGTCGAGGTCGGCTCGGTGGAGGAGGCGGTGGCGCTCGCCCATGCCGGGGCCGACGTGCTGCAGTTGGAGAAGCTGCCGCCCGAGGCGGCGCGCGCGGTGATCGAGGCGACGCGCGGTCTCGTGCCGCCGCCGGTGGTGGCGCCGGCCGGCGGCGTGACCGAGGCGAACGCCGCCGCCTATGCCGCCGCGGGCTGCCGGCTGCTGGTCACCTCCGCCCCCTTCTTCGGCGCGCCGGCCGACGTCCAGGTGACGCTGGTGCCGCGTTGAGGGCGGACGGGGGGCCGTTCAGCGGCCGCCCGCCTAAGGATTGCCCGCCTAAGGATTACCCGCCTAAGGATTACCCGCCTGGCGATTGTCCGCCTAGCGATTGTCCGGGGGCGCCATCTGGTCGAGCCGGTGGGCGAAGTCGACGTCGGCCTGGGTCACGCCGTCGGCGGAGCGGGTGTAGAGGATGACCTCCACCCGGCCCAGGTCGTTGAACCATTCGGGATGGTGCTGCTGCCGCTCCGCCAGCAGGGCGACCTGGTTCATGAACCCCCAGGCCGCGGCGAAGTCGGGAAAATGGTAGGTCTTGCGGATCGCGTCGCGCTCCAGCACCTCGGCCCAGCCATGCAGTTCCTTCAGCGCGGTCTGCCGCTTGATCCCCACCAGCCTGTCCGACATCTTGTTCGTTTCTCCCACTAACGTCTCATCCGCCCCGGCCAGCGGACGCTTGGCGGGCGGGGCAAGCATCGCTTACTCTCCCGCCCATGATTGGGAAACCCGCATCGACCTTCACCGTTCCCCCCTCCGTCGCCGACCTGGAGCGGATGGCGGAGCTTGCGCTCGACACCATCCCGGGGGAACTGCTGGCCCCTGTCCGGAACCTCGTGGTCCATGTCGAGGATTTCCCCGACGAGGATACGGAGAAGGAGATGGAGTTGGAAAGCCCCTTCGACCTCCTCGGCCTCTACCGGGGGGTGGACATGACGCGGCAGAGCGTCGCGGATGTCCGTTCCGGCCCCGACATGATCTTTCTCTACCGCAGGCCGATCCTGGATTACTGGTGCGAGACGGGGGAGGAGCTGCCCGCCATCGTCCGTCACGTCCTGATCCATGAGATCGGCCATCATTTCGGCTTTTCCGACGAGGATATGGAGCGTATCGAGGCGATGGAATAAGTCCGGGGCGGTCGCCGTCCCATCCCCGATGCCATCCCGAACCCGACCGTGAGTTTGGAGCGTGTCTAAAATCCGCCGCCGGACCTGACCAAGATCAAGGCGAAACCCCTCGCTCCGGGGCATACCTGCGCTTATATCGTCGGCACGAGCTGCCCGAGGCTTCCGCACCATGCATCGTTTCGCCAACCCTGCCCGTTTCCTGCGACTGTCCGCGGCCATCCTGCCGTGGAGCGCCGGGGCGACCGTGATCCTCATGATCGTCGGGATCTGGCTCAGCCTGTTCGGCTCGCCGCCGGACTATCAGCAGGGCGACACGGTGCGGATCATGTACATCCATGTGCCGGCCGCCTGGATGAGCCTGTTCGTCTATACCAACATGGCGGTCGCCGCGGCGGTCGGGCTGGTGTGGAAGCATCCGCTGGCCGACCTGTTCGCCAAGGCGGCGGCCCCGATCGGCGCCGGCTTCACCTTCATCTGCCTCGTCACCGGCAGCCTGTGGGGCGCGCCGATGTGGGGCACTTGGTGGGTATGGGACGCCCGGCTGACCAGCGTGCTGATCCTGTTCTTCCTCTATCTCGGCTACATGGCGCTGGTGAACGCCTTCGACGACCCGCAGCGCGGCCTGCGCGCCGGCAACGTGCTGCTGCTGGTGGGCATCGTCAACGTGCCGATCATCAAGTTCTCGGTCGACTGGTGGAACACGCTGCACCAGCCCGCCAGCGTGGTGCGGATGGGCGGCCCGACCATCGATCCGTCGATGCTGGCCCCCCTCTTCGTGATGGCGGCGGCCTTCACCACCTATTTCGTGTCGGTCGTCATCCTGCGGGTGCGGGCCGAGATCGCGCAGCGCCGCGTCCAGACCCTGCGCCTCGGCGGCGCGCAGGGCTGAAGGAGGATCGGAGATGTCGGACTTCCTCGCCATGGGCGGCTATGCCGCCTACATCTGGCCGGCCTACGGGCTGACGGCGGCCGTGCTGCTCGGGCTGCTCGTCGCCACCGTGAAGGGGCTGCGCAGCGTCGAGGCCACGGCCAGGGCGCTTGAGGCCACCCGCCCGGCCCGCCGTCGCGAGCGCGCCCCGCGCGGGGCCGCCATCGCGTCCGAAGCGACCGCATCGAACAAGGCCGCCGGAACGCCGGCGGGGGTGAGTGAAGGATGACCAGGAAGAAACGGCGCCTCTACATGCTGGCGCTGGCCCTGCTGGGGCTCGGCACCGCGACCGCCCTGACGCTGACCGCGTTCCAGGACAACATCGTCTTCTTCTACAGCCCCAGCGACCTGCAGACCAAGCAGGTGGGCGAGCGCAGCTTCCGCCTGGGCGGGCTGGTGGAGGAAGGCAGCGTGAAGAAGCTGCCGGACGGCGTCACCACGGAGTTCCGCGTCACCGACACGGTCAACACGGTGCCGGTTTCCTACCGCGGCCAGCTTCCCGACCTGTTCCGCGAAGGGCAGGGCGTGGTGGCCGAGGGCAGGATGGGCGGCGGCGTCTTCGTGGCGCGCGAGGTGCTGGCCAAGCACGACGAGAACTACATGCCGCCCGAGGTGACGGACGCGCTGAAGCGCGCCGGCGTCTACAAGGAGGCCGGCAAGGAGGCCGGCAAGGAGGCGGGCGCCGCCCCGTCTTCCGGCCCATCTTCCGCCGGTCCGCAGCCGGCGCCGAAGGCCGGCTCCTGACCCCCGACCCGCAGCGCGATCTCCTGAGGAGCGAGGCCCCGTGATCCCCGAACTCGGCCATTATGCGCTGGTGCTGGCGCTGTTCGTGGCGCTGGTCCAGTCCGGCCTGCCGCTGGTCGGCGCCGCCACCGGCAACGCCGCCTGGATGGCGGTCGCCCGCCCGGCGGCCATCGCGCAGATGCTTCTGGTGCTGCTGTCCTACGCCGCCCTGACCTGGGCCCATGTGGTCTCGGACTTCAGCGTGCTGAACGTGGTGCAGAACAGCCACTCGATGAAGCCGATGCTCTACAAGGTGTCGGGCGTCTGGGGGAACCACGAGGGCTCGATGATGCTGTGGATCGTCATGCTGACCCTGTTCGGGGCGGCGGTGGCGGTCTTCGGGCGCAACCTGCCGCCGACGCTGAAGGCGCGGGTGCTGTCGGTCCAGGGCATGATCGGCGTCGGCTTCCTGCTGTTCATCCTGGCGACCTCCAACCCCTTCACCCGCGTGGTGCCGGCGCCGCTCGACGGCAACGACCTGAACCCGCTGCTGCAGGATCCCGGCCTCGCCTTCCACCCGCCCTTCCTCTATGCGGGCTATGTCGGCTTCTCCATGGCCTTCTCCTTCGCCGTGGCGGCGCTGATCGAAGGGCGGGTCGATCCCGCCTGGGCGCGCTGGGTGCGGCCCTGGACGCTGGCCGCCTGGTCGACCCTGACCATGGGCATCGCCATGGGCTCCTGGTGGGCCTATTACGAGCTGGGCTGGGGCGGCTGGTGGTACTGGGACCCGGTCGAGAACGCCTCCTTCATGCCCTGGCTGGCCGGCACCGCGCTGCTGCACTCCGCCATCGTGGTGGAGAAGCGCGACGCGCTGAAGACCTGGACGATCCTGCTGGCCATCGTCACCTTCTCGCTGTCGCTGATGGGCACCTTCCTGGTGCGCTCCGGCATCCTGACCTCGGTCCATGCCTTCGCGGTGGACCCGGCGCGCGGCGTCTTCATCCTGATCCTGCTGGGCATCGCCACCGGCGGTTCGCTCCTGCTCTACAGCCTGCGGGCGCCCAGCCTGAAGGCCGGCGGCCTGTTCGCCCCGATCAGCCGCGAGGGCGGGCTGGTGCTGAACAACCTGCTGCTGTCCACCGCGACGGCGACGGTGTTCATCGGCACGCTCTACCCGCTGTTCCTCGACATCCTGAACCTCGGCAAGGTGTCGGTCGGCGCCCCCTTCTTCAACGCCACCTTCGTGCCGCTGGCGATCCCGCTGGTCGTCGCCATGTCGGTCGGCCCCTTCCTCGCCTGGAAGCGCGGCGACCTGGGGGCGGCGCTGGTCCGGCTGTGGTCGGCCGGGGTCGCCGTGGTGGCCGTGGTCGCCGTCACCGCCTACATGACGGCCGGCGGCGGCCCGCTGATGGCGCTGGTCGGCATGGCGCTGGCCGCCTGGGCCTTCTTCGGGGCGCTGGCCGAGCTGGCCGAGCGCATCCGCCTGTTCCGCATCCCGCTGAAGGACAGCTGGATCCGCGCCGTCAACCTGCCGCGCAGCGCCTGGGGCATGACCATCGCCCACGCCTCGCTCGGCATCGCCATCGTCGGCATGACCGGCACCTCCGCCTGGCAGTCGGAGGCGATCCAGGCGATGAAGCCGGGCGACCGGACCGAGATCGCCGGCTACAGCGTCAGTTTCGACCGCATCGGCGAGGTCGCCGGCCAGAATTTCCGTGCGGACGAGGGTGTGTTCACCGTGGCCCGCGGCGGCCGGACGGTGGCCGTCCTCACGCCGCAGCGGCGCAGCTATCCCGTCACCCGCATGACGACGACGGAGGCGGCGATCCACACCACCTGGCTGTCCGACATCTACATCGCGCTCGGCGATCCGGTGCAGAACGGCACGGCCTGGACGGTGCGGCTCTACCACCACCCGCTGGTTCCCTGGATCTGGATCGGCGGTGTCGGGATGATGCTGGGCGGACTGGTCAGCCTGACCGACCGGCGTTTCCGCGTCGGCGTGCCGGAGCGCCGCCGTGCGGCGGCCGGCGCACGGCCCGGCACGCCGCAGCCGGCCGAATGAGAGGATTTCGATGCTGCGCCGCCTGATCTACCTGCTGCCGCTGCTGCTGTTCGCCGGCGTCGGCATCGCCTTCCTCCGGGGGTTCGAGCGTGACCCGCGGGATATCCCGTCGGCCCTGATCGACAAGCCGGTGCCCGCCTTCACCCTGCCGCCGCTGCCCGGCCGCAAGGAGGGACTGTCGAGCGAGGGGCTGAAGGGCGACGTGACGCTGGTCAACGTCTTCGCCTCCTGGTGCATTCCCTGCAAAGCCGAGCATCCGGTGATCACCCGGCTGGCGCGCGAGCAGGGGGTGACCGTCCGTGCCATCAACCACAAGGACAAGGCGGAGGACGCGCTGGCCTGGCTGCAGCGCAACGGCGATCCCTACGCCAGCATCGGCGCCGACCTCGACGGTCGCGTTTCCATCGACTGGGGCGTCTACGGCGTGCCGGAGAGCTTCCTGGTGGACCGCCAGGGCCGCATCCGCTTCAAGCATGTCGGCCCGCTGACCCCGCAGGTCGTGGAGCAGCAGATCCTCCCCCTGGTGAAGGAGCTGAGGAAGGGATGACCGCCCGCAAGATCGTTCCGGGGCTGACCGGCCTGCTGCTGGCGGCCGTCCTGGCGCTCGCCGCGCCGGCCGTCCAGGCCGTCCAGCCCGACGAGGTGCTGCCCGATCCGGCGATGGAGACCCGCGCGCGGGAGATCAGCAAGGAGCTGCGCTGCCTCGTCTGCCAGAACCAGTCGATCGACGATTCCAACGCGCCGCTCGCCCGCGACCTGCGCCTGCTGGTGCGCGAGCGGCTGAAGGCCGGCGACAGCGACACCCAGGTGCTGGGCTTCGTCACCGACCGCTACGGCGACTATGTGCTGCTGAAGCCGCCTTTCAAGACGACCACCCTGCTGCTGTGGGGCGCCCCCTTCGCCCTGCTGGTGTTCGGCGCCATCGGGACGGTCATCTACCTGCGCGGCCGCCGCGGCGTCGCCGCCGGTGCCGACACGCCGCCCCTGAGCGAGGATGAGCAGCGGCGCCTGGAGGCGCTCCTGCGGAAGGACCAAGCCTGATGCTGTTCTGGATCGTCGCCGCCGCCCTGACGGTGGCCGTGCTGCTGCTGATCGTGCGCCCGCTGGTGGCCGCGCCCCGTGCCGCCTCCGCCCCGCACGAGGCCGCCGACTACAACCTGGAAGTCTACCGCGACCAGCTCCAGGAGGTCGACCGCGACCGTGCCCGCGGGCTGATCAGCGAGGCGCAGGCCAGGGCCGCCAAGGCGGAGATCGGCCGCCGCATGCTGGCGACGGCGGAGACGGCCCCCCGGGCGCCTGCTGCGGCGAGCCGGTCGGCCAGGCTGCTCGCCGTGCTGCTGGTGCTGGCGGTCCCGGTCGGGGCGGTGGCGGTCTACGGCTCGCTGGGGCGGCCGGCGCTGCCGGCCCAGCCGCTGGCCGAGCGCAACCTGCACCAGGAGCGGGGCGGCCCGCCGCAGAGCGTCGTCGCCGCGGTGGAGAAGCTGCGCGCCCAGCTCGCCGAACAGCCGAACGACCCGCAGGGCTGGTACATCCTGTCCCAGGCCTATGCCAAGATGGGCCGCCAGGACGAGGCGGTGGAGGCCGCGCGCAAGGCCGGATCGCTCGCCAAGGACGATCCGGAGGTGCAGGGCTATCTCGGCGAGATCCTCGCCTCCACCAATGGCGGCACCATCACGGAAGAGTCGCTGAGGGCCTTCGAGGCGGTGGTTGCCGCCGACCCCAAGGATGCCCGGGCCCGCTTCTATCTGGCGCTCGGCCGGACGCAGGCCGGCGACCAGAAGGGGGCGCTGGAGCGGCTGCAGGCCCTGCTGGCCGACTCGCCGGCCGACGCGCCCTGGGTGCCGCTCGTCCAGGACCAGATCCGCGAGGTGGCGGTCGCCCTCAACCTCGACCCGGCGAAGGTGACGCCGCAGCCGCTCCCCGCCGAGAAGCCCGCCGCCCAGTCTTCGGCGGGCGCTCCGACCGGCGCGCCGGAAGGGATGAGCCCGCAGGACCGCGACCAGATGATCCGCGGCATGGTCGCCAGCCTCGCCGCCAAGCTGGAGGAGAATCCCTCCGACGTGGATGGCTGGCTGAAGCTCGCCCGTTCCTACGACGTGCTGGGCGACAGGGAGAAGGCCCTGGAGGCCGCCCGCCGTGCCCGCGAGCAGGCCCCGGAGCGGCCGGACGTGCTGATCGCCTATGCCTCGGCCCGCCTGTCGGCCCTGCCGAAGGAGGCGGTGGCCGACAACAGGGCGATGCCGCAGGACGTGGTCGCCGACCTGCGCAAGGCCCTGACGGTGGAGCCGGCCAACCGCGACGCGCTGTGGCTGCTCGGCCTGGATGCCGCCGGCACCGGCCGCAAGGACGAGGCGGCGGATCTGTGGGGCCGGCTGCTGGCGCAGTTCAAGCCCTCCGATCCGGAATACAACCTGCTGCGCGCCCGCATCGACCAGTTGAAGGCCGGGGGCTGACCGCGGCCCTCCGGTCGCCGGGCATGACGCCGGAACGAAAAAACCCCGCCGCAACCGCGACGGGGTTTTTCCTTTGGACGATGTCCTGTCCTGGAACGATGCCTGCGAGGCTCAGGCCAGGCTGCCTTCGATCCACTGCTCCAGCGAGCTCTTCGGCAGGGCACCGATCTTGGTGGCGGTGACGGCGCCGTTCTTGAACAGCATCAGGGTCGGGATCCCGCGCACGCCGTACTTGCTGGGGGTCTGCGGGTTCTCGTCGATGTTCAGCTTGACGATCTTCAGCTTGGACTCGAACTTGCCGGCCAGCTCTTCCAGGGCGGGGGCGATCATCTTGCAGGGACCGCACCACTCCGCCCAGAAATCGACCAGAACCGGCTCGGCCGACTTGAGAACGTCCGTCTCGAAGCTGTCGTCGGTGACCTTGTTGGTGGCGCTCATGTGACCTCTTGCCTGGGTTCAGGGCCGTCCGTCCTGTCCTGGAACGGGTTTCACCTACATGCCGATCCCGGAAGAAACCGGGTCCCGGGGATAGGGCCCTGCTTAACGAAGTTGAACAGATGCTAAATTGCCCGAACTGTAGGGCGGAGCCGCCGCTGTGGTCAAGCCGCCGAATTTCGGGTCAGCCCGGGCGGCGGGACAGGCCTCATCTCCTTGCACCCGGCGCCGTCATGCCCGGAGGCAAAACGGCGTCCGCCTCCAGAAGTTCCGCCGGCAGTTCCATCAGGAAGGGGCCGTCGGTCCACAGCAGCACGCAGCGCACCGTCTTCCCGGGATAGATGCGCGTCAGCGCCGCCCGGTAGGCCGCCATCTGGCGCCGGTAGAGGGTCGGCACCTCCGACAGGATGCGCGGCGGCGGGCGGTTGGTCTTGTAGTCCACCACCCAGACCGTATCCCCGACCATCGCCAGCCGGTCGATCTGGCCGGACAGCGCACGGTCGCCCACCACGCCGACCACCGGAACCTCCGCCCGCGAGTTCGGGCCGAAGAGATGGGCGAAGTCGGGATGGCGCAGCACCGCCAGCGTCTCGGCCGCCAGCTCCTCCTGCTGGTCCGGCGGCAGGTCGTGGGCCGGGCGGGCGAGGAAGCGGCGGCAGGCGGCGTCGCGCTCGGCGTCGGGCAGGTCCGGCAGGGATTGCAGCATGCGGTGGACCAGCAGGCCGCGCTTGTACTTCAGCCCGTTGTCGGAACCGAGCGGCGAGCGTACGGCCGGCTCGTCGGCATCCGGGCGCGACGGGGTCAGGGGGCGCGACGGCTCCGGCTCCATCGGCGCCGGGTCGGCCAGCCAGGGCGGCATGGCGTGGTCCGGGGCGCTGGCGGCGTCCTCCGCGTCCGCGCGCGGCACGACGGCGGTCTGCGGCTCGTAGAGGCGCCAGCCGTCGCCGGCCCAGCCGTCGGGGCAGAGGCCGGAGAAGTCGTAGGCGTGCGGCACGCCGACCTCGCGCATCGCCTCCTCGACCAGTCGGTACCAGCAGCCTTCGGCGGGATCCTTCCTGCCCTGCCAGCCGCAGACGTACAGCCTGTCCTCCGCCCGGGTGAGGGCGACGTACAGCAGGCGCCTATACTCCTGGTCGCGGCGCCGGTTGGCGCGTACGCGCGCCTCGGCGCACAGCGCGTCCTCCTGACCGCGGCGGGGGGCGAAGAGCGGCACCTCGCAGCCCTCGTCGGGCCACAGGACCGGCGGGCTCTGCGTCGGGCTGCTCAGCGTGTCAGGCAGGAAGACGATGGGGGCCTGGAGGCCCTTGGACCCATGCACCGTCATGATGCGCACGGTGCCGCCGCCCTGTTCCAGCTCGCGCTTGATCTCGGCGTCGCTGGCGGCAAGCCAGGCGAGGAAGTTCTGCAGCGAAGGCGGCTCGGTCTTCTCGAAGGCGAGGCAGACGGCGAGGAACTCGTCGAGCGGGTCCTGCGCGTCCGGCCCGAGTCGCCTCAGGATCGCCCGCCGGCCGGAGCGGTCGTCGGCCGGGCAGGGGGTGTTCAGCAGGGCGGCGAACAGCTCGTAGGGGGCGGAGAAGTCGGTGCGGGCCAGCAGCGCGCCCAGGTAGCGGCGGGCCGGGCGGAAGGCGTCCTCCTCCTCCGCCCGCGCCACCAGCGAGCGCCACAGCGTGCCGCGCCGGCCGTGGGCGAGCTGGAAGAGCTGGTCCTCCGTCAGGCCGATCAGCGGCCCCTTCAGCACGGTGGCGAGCGTCAGGTCGTCTTCCGGCAGCAGCAGGAACTCCGCCAGCGCCATCAGGTCCATGACGGCAAGCTGCTCGGTCAGCACCATGCGGTCGACGCCGGCCACCGGCACGTCGCGGTCCTTCAGCGCGCGCACCAGCTCCGTCACGAAGCCGGTGCGGCGGCGGACCAGGACCATGACGTCGCCCGGCTGCACCGGGCGGCCGCGCGCCTCCAGCATCTCGCCGCCGGCGATCCAGCGGTGGATGGTGTGGGCGATGACCGCGGCGAGGCGGGCGGAGGGCGAATCGGCCGACTCGCGGTCGAGCGGCGGCGCCCAGGGCTCCGGCTCCGCGGGCTCGGCCGGCCTGACCGGCGGCCACAGCTCGACCAGCCCGCCATGGCCGCGGCGGAAGGCGCGGTGGCGGATCACCGGGCTGGTGTCGGAGGCGACGCCGTCGCGCGCCGCCTCCCGCGTGAAGACGGCGTCCACCGCCTGCAGCACGGCGGCGGTGGAGCGGAAGGAGATGTCGAGCTCCACCGCCGCCCAGAACCGCTCGGCCGCCTCCGCCCGGCTCTGGAAGTGGCGGCGCATGCGGGCGAATTCCGCCGGATCGGCGCGCTGGAAGCTGAAGATCGACTGCTTCTCGTCGCCCACCGCGAAGACGGTGCGGACGGTGCCGTCGGCGGGCCGGCTGTCGAGCCCGGCGAAGAACTCCTCGGCGATGGCGGCGACGATCTGCCACTGCTCCGGATTGGTATCCTGCGCCTCGTCGATCAGGATGTGGTCGAGGCCGCCGTCGAGCTTGAACAGCACCCAGGGCACCGCCGCCGCTCCGGCGTGCCCTTCAGCAGCGCGTTGGCCGCCAGGATCAGGTCGTCGTAGTCGAGCAGCGCGCGCGCCTTCTTGCGCCGGTCATACTCGCCCAGCAGCGCCTCGGCCAGGGTCAGCAGCGCGCCGGTGGAGGCGGCGACGCCGGCCGCCTTGACCGCGCCATCAGCTCGACCAGCCGGGCGGCCTCGCGCTCCAGCGCGGTCAGGGCGGCGGGGAAGGCGGTCGCCGGCTTCCTGGTGATCAGGGTCTTGCGCGGGCTGCCCTCGGCGGTCAGGTAGAGGCGGGCATAGGCCTGGAAGGCCTTCACCCGGCTGTCGGCGGCGTCCAGCCATTGCTGGATGCCGATGCCGCGCTCCTGGTCGCCGCGCTGCGGTGCCGAGCGCCCGGCAGGCCTCGCGCAGGGTGGGGGCGTCGATGCAGTCGTCGTGGCAGGCCTCGCCCAGGATGTCGGCCTCGGTCGTGCCGGGCGGGACCTGCAGCTTGCGGTGCACCGCCTCCACGGCGCCGTCCAGCCCGCCGAACCGTTCGAAGATGCGCTGGATGCGCCCGCGCTCCGCCGTCAGGCCGTTGAGCAGCGCGGTGAACTCCTCGGCGTTGAGGTCGGCGGTCAGCCGCCCCATGGCGGTGCCGAGCGGGGTGTCGGGCGCGGCGCGGCCGGCATGCAGAACGGCATCCCGCGCCTCGGTCAGCAGCCCGGCGGCGGTGCGGTCGTCCATCACCTCGAAATGCGGGGCCAGCCCGGCCTCCAGCGGGAAGCGGCGCAGCAGCGACTGGCAGAAGGCGTGGATCGTCTGGATCTTCATGCCGCCGGGACAGTCGACCACCTGGGCGAACAGGCGCCGGGCGTTGGTCCGCATCTCCGGCGACGGCCGCTCGCCGGTCAGGTCGGCCAGCCGGTCCTCCAGCGCCGCGTCGGACAGGGTCGCCCAGATGCCGAGCGTCCGGTTGATGCGGATCGACATCTCCGCCGCCGCCGCCTTGGTGAAGGTCAGGCAGAGGATGCGCGCCGGCGGCGTGCCGGACAGCATCAGCCGCAGCACGCGGTCGGTCAGCACCTTGGTCTTGCCCGATCCGGCCGACGCCCCCACCCAGACGGACGCCATGGGGTCCGACGCCCGCCGCTGCGCGACGTTCGGATCGAGGGGAAGCGAGCGGGAGGGAAATTCGACGAGGCTCATGGCCCTATGCTGGTCGGCCGGCCCGGCGGACGCAAGGGGCAAAGGTCAGGCTGGCACGGTCAGCGACGAGTCGCCGGAGGTGGTGGGGAGGGGGTCGTCGAAGGCGATCTGCAGGACCCGCAGGCTCCAGAACAGCCAATCCCGATCGATGCGGATCTCCGGGTGCAGGGTCAGGCAGCGCAGCAGGTCGGCTTCGACCTCGCCATCGATGCGGCGGAGGTCCAGCCTCAGGCAGGCGCCAATCAGCAGATAGATGAAGACCGGCTTCAGCAGCCCGGCATAGAGGGACCCGGTGAGGTCCTTCGGGACGATGAACAGACCCGGCAGGTCCTTGTCGAGGAGGATCGTCGTGAACAGGCCCGCGACCTTCGAGAAGTTGATGAGGTCGCCGTTCTTGAACCCGTTCTCTTCCTTAAAGCTGTCGACCTGCGAGAAATACTCCAGGACGATCTGGTCGAGGATGGGCAGGTTTCTGTCGAACCCGAAAGCGGGCAACTGCCCGTGACGCTGGGCCGCGACCAGGGTCAGCAACCGCGCGGTCGTCTCGCCCACCCGGATGAGCAGGGCGCGGCGCCGCAAGCGGCGTAAGTCATCGGCCGTAGACATGGAGGCCCGCAGTATCCGTCTTCACTTCTTTCCCGGCGCGCCGGTTCCGGTCAGCAGGCTGTCGACGATCCGTCCGATCCGCTCCGCGAACTGCGCCTCGGTTCGCTCCAGATACCGGATGGCCGCCTCTTCATCGAACGGTTCGCTGCTGTTCTTGACCTTCCAGTTCTTGAGAACGGAAGCGTCAGGAATCGGACTCCGGTTCGTGCCCTCGTGAAGAGGCTTCATGGTACACCCGAGGATTCAAAGAATCGCGAGAGGCCGTGAGTCGTTCCGCTTCTGGATCGAACCTTTGTTCGCCAGTCACGGACAGACCCCGACCTCAAACTCAAAAACTAGAATACCTCTTGCGGGCGGAAATACAAGATCTGCGCATATCATTCCCCCTCACCCCCTCCCGCCGACCATTCCTGGACTCGCGCGAGGTGGGCGTAGTCTGTGTAGCGCGGCGCCATGGCCGGGCGCGGACAGGAGCGGTAAGGCGTCGACTCGGCGTCGAAGTGGCGGATCAGATCCTCCAGCCCGATGCGGGCGGCGGTCGCCAGGTCGGCCGGGTCGCCCTTGACGGGCTTCTCCTCGCCGGCCGGGTCGCCGCCGGCGAGCCGCCAGAAGGACAGCTCGGCCACCGGGGCGGCATCGATGCCGGAGAAGCCGCCGGCCGCGGCGATGGCCGCCTCCAGCGGGAGCTGCGGCGCGAAGCCCAGCTCGATCTCGCGGGTCGAGGGTGGCGTGCCGGTCTTGTAGTCGATCAGCACCAGCCCGTCGGGCGACCGGTCGATGCGGTCGGCCTTGGCGGTCAGCAGGAAGGGTCCGGCCGGGCCATGAAGCTCGAGCTGGCCCGACACCTCGGTCGCCAGCGGGCGGACGGCGCGCCGCCGCTCGCGCTCCACCGACACGAACCACTCGGCGACGCGCTGGAAGCGCGGCCACCAGAAGGCCCAGACGTCGGGATGGCTGTGCAGCAGCGTGCCGAAGGACTCCCGGCCAAGCTCGATCAGGCGGGGCAGGGCGTCGGGCGGCAGGGCGTCGGGATACTCGCGCACGAAGGCGTCGAGGGCGGCGTGGATGAACTGGCCGCGGTCGGCGGCGCCGGGATCGGCGGCGATGGGATCGAGCCTGCTCAGCCGCAGCACATGGCGGGCATAGACCGCATAGGGGTCGCGCATCCAGGTCTCGACCTGCGTGACCGACAGCTTGCGCGGGCGGGCGGCGACCGGCGGCCGCGGTTCGGGCGGAGCCACCGGCCGCACGGCCTCGGGCTCGTCGATCCGCCGGGCCCAGGCGAGCCAGCAGTCCCCCGCCGCGTCGATCCGCCCGTCGAGCCCCAGCGCGCGCAGCACCGTTTCCAGCCGCAGCAGCCAGCGCGACGGCACGGTCGGGGTGCCCTCCACCCGCTCGGCCCGGGTCAGCACCACCTCGGGCGCGCCGCAGGCATGGGCGAAGTCGTGGGCGGACAGGCCGATCAGCCGCTCCGGGCTGGGCAGGCCGAAGTCGCGGCGCATCGGACGCGACATCCAGGGATCGGCCGCGGCGTCTGGCGGCCAGGTCCCCTCGTTCAGCCCGCCGAGGATGGTGAGGTCGAGATGCTGGAGCCGCGCCTCCATCGGGCCGAGGATGAACAGGCGCGGGTGCATGCCGAAGCGCGGGCGCACCGGCCGGGCGCTCATCAGCGCGTCGAGCAGCGCCGGATAATCCTTTGTCGGCATCGGCGGGAAGCCGTCCGCCGCCTCCAGCAGGTCGTGGACGAAGGCGGCGGCCTCCTCGCCGTCGTCCTGGCGCCACAGGCGGCCGGGGCCGTCCTCCTCGTCGTCGGCGGCCAGCGCCTCGCAGAAGGCGATGTGGGTGCGCAGCAGGTCGCCGAGCGGCGCCTGTCCCCGGTCGGCCTCGCCGCGCATCGCCTCCAGGAAGGGGGCGGCCAGACGCTGCAGGCCGGTCAGCCAGTCCGTCAGGAAGGCCTTCTGCCGGTCGGAGTCGAAGCGCTCGGTCGCCTCCAGCGCCGCCAGCACGCCCTCGAACCCCTCGGCGGGGCGGGGGCCGCGCAGCACGAGGCGCTCCAGCGCGCGGGCGGCGCCGCGGAAGTCGGAGGAATCGCGGGCGCCGGCGGCCAGCGGATGCTTGGCCAGCGCCAGCAGGGCCAGCGGGTGGACGCGGCTGGCCGCCAGCTCCGCCGTCATGCGCAGATAGGTGCCGGCGGCGGTGTGGGCGAGCGGCCGGCCGGCGGAGTCGTTGACCTCGATCCCCCAGCGCGCCAGGGCCATCGCCACCCGGCGGGCGAGGTTGCGGTCGGGGGTGATCAGCGCCGCCCGCTTTTCCGGCGTCTCCAGCGCATGGCGCATCAGCAGCGCGATGACCGTCGCCTCCTCCTCGGCGGTGGCGGCGTCGATCCGCATCAGCCCGTCGAGGGCCGAGCCGTCGATCCCGTCCAGTTCCCGCCAGCCCTCCGTGGTGGCGGCCGGCCGCATCGCCTCGGCGATCAGGCCGGCGCGGACGCCGCGCGGCTCCGGTGCGTCGGTCCAGGCGGCGACGGCGCCGCGCTCCACGCCCAGCAGGTCGATCAGGTGGGCCAGCCCGTGCTGCGGATGGGATTCGTCGGCGCGGATCGCCTGCCAGGTCTCCTCGTCGGAGCTCTGGTCGAGCCCCGGCAGCACCACCGCCCCCTGCGGAAGCCGGGCGATGACGTTCAGCAGGTCGGTGGTCGCGGCGATGGAGCCGGTGGAGCCGGCGGCGATCACCGGCCCCTGCGGCGGCTGCGCCTGCCACAGCCTGGCCTGCGTCTCCAGCACCAGGTTGCGGCGCTGCGCCGGATCGGTCTCGCCGCTGTCGGCCAGGATGGCGGGCCAGAACTCGGTGATGATCTTCAGGAACTTCAGGGTTTCCTGCCAGTGGCTGGCATAGTCCTCCGGCACCAGGGCTTCCAGCCGGGCGAAGTCCACCCGCTCGGTCCATACCGCGTCGATCAGCCGGCCGAGGTCGCCACCCAGCCGCACCGCCTGCGCGGTGGTGGCCGACAGCCCCTCCGCCGCAGGATCAGCCGGGCGAGCGTCATCTGCCGCTTCAGCGGCGCGATGGCGGTCGGCAACTCCAGCGGGACGCCCGGCAGCTCTTCCCCTGTCAGGCTCAGGCTGTCTGCGTCCAGCTCGCCGAGCGGGCTCATCCGCGGCAGCAGCATCGGCTGGCCGCGCGAGCGGCGCAGGAAGGCCTCGCGCAGCGACTTGCAGGCGCGGCGGGTCGGCAGCAGGACGGTGACGCCGGCCAGCGCCAGGGGATCCTCGCCCACCCGCTCCACGATGCCCCCCGCCAGCATGTCGACGAAGGGCGCGCCGGACGGGATGGTGAAGACCTTGGGAAGGACGTCGGCCATGTCAGCGATCTTCCGGTTGGAACCCGTCGCGGGCCAGCAGCGCCTCGGCCTCCGCCAGCCCGTCGGGCGTACCGATGTGGAACCAGTCCCCGTCATGGGCGAGGCCGTGCAGCCGCCCGGCCGCCGCGGCGCGGTCCCAGATCAGGTTGGTGGAGAAGGCGCCGTCCGGCGTATCGGCGGCGAACAGCTCCGGCTTCACGATCTGCAGGCCGGCGAAGACGAAGGGCGCCACCTCCCCCTGCCGGCGCCGGCTCAGCCCGCCGAGCGGGTCCATGTGGAAATCGCCCGGCCCGTCATAGCCGACCGCCCGAGTCGTCGCCATCAGCAGCAGCAGCGCGTCCATCCGCTCGGCATCCCAATGCCCGGCAAGCCGTTTCAGGGCCGGAACGGGACCGTCCAGCCAGAAGATGTCGGCGTTGATGGTGTAGACCGGCGCGGTACCCAGCAGGGGCAGGGCGTGCTTCACCCCGCCGCCGGTCTCCAGCGGCTCCGCCTCGGGCGAATGGAGGATCGCCGGGGCCGGGCGCTCCCTCAGACGGTCCGCCAGATGTCGCTCGATCATTCCGCCAAGGTAATGGCTGTTCACCACGGCGGTCGGCACTCCGGCCTCCGCCAGCCGGTCGAGCGCATGGTCGAGCATGGCGCGGCCGCGCACGGGGATCAGCGGCTTCGGCCGGCCGTTGGTCAGCGGGCGCATGCGCTTGCCGAGCCCGGCGGCCAGCACCATCGCGACGGAGGGAATGGCGGCGGTGTCCATCTTAGACCGGCTCCGGAACGATGAGGTCGGCGCGAGCGTGGGGCGGCAGGTGACGGGCGAACCAATCGGCGACGGGGCCGAGCGCCGGCTTCGCCAGTTGCCCCTCCAGCAGGCGCCAGACCCGCGGCAGGTGGGAGAGGTAGCCGCGCCGCCCGCTCAGGGCCAGCCGGACGAAGATGCCGAGGATGCGCGTGTGGCGCACCGCCCCCAGCACGGCGCAGGACCGGCGGAAGGCCGCCGCGTCGAGGTCCGGGAAGGCAGCGAGGTAGCGGGCGACCATCGCCTCCGCCAGCGCGGCCGGCACGTCGCGCCGGGCATCCTCCAGCAGCGAGATCAGGTCATAGGCGACGGGACCGCGCCCGGCGCTCTGAAAGTCGATCAGCCCGGCGGCCCGCACCCCGTCGCGCGGCAGCCGCATCAGATTGTCGACATGGTAGTCGCGCAGCAGCAGCGACTGCGGTCCGGCGCAGGCGCCCGGCACCACCGCCCGCCATGCTGTTTCGAAATCGGAACGATCTCTGTCCGACAAAGGCTGCCCCGTCGCGACCGGCAGATAGACGTCGGCGAACAGCATGACCTGCTCAATGAACAGGGCGGCGTCATAGACCGGCAGCCCCAGCCGCTCCGCCTCGCCGGCCGGCCAGCGCCGGTGCAGCTCGATCACCGCATCGGTCGCCAGCGCGTAGAGCGGCTGCGGGTCGGCCCCCTCGGCAAGCAGGCGGGAGAAGGTTTCGGTACCGAAATCCTCTTGCAGTGCAAGGCCAGACTCGGGGTTGGCGGCGAGGATGGCGGGGACCGACAGGCCGATGCGGTCGAGCACCGCGCCGATCGCGACGAAGGGCAGCAGATCCTCCGCCGGATTCGGCGTGTCCACCAGGATGACGGTCGAGCCGTCCGGCCGGACGATCCGCTCGTACCGCCGGGCCGAGGCATCGCCGGCCAGCGGAACGCGCTTTGCAAATCCAAGACCATTACGGTCCAGGAACGATTGGATGGCGGTCTCTTTCGGGGTCATTCGCGATCCGGTGCCGGCAGGTCCAGCGCGTCCAGCCGGGCGGCCCAGGCGCCATGGCCGGTCAGGACGGCGCGCCGTGCGGCCGGCCCCTCGTGGGTCAGGGCGATCTCCAGCCGGTCGGCGGGCAGCAGCGGCCCCAGCCGGTCCGGCCACTCGACGAGGCTGGCGGCCTCAGCCCGCGCCTCGTCCCAGCCCAGCTCGATCACCTCGTCCGGGCCGGACAGGCGGTAGAGGTCGAAGTGCCAGAGCGGGCCGATGTCGGTGTCGTACATCTGCACCAGCGTGAAGGTCGGGGAGGGCACCTCGGCCTCCGGCCCGGTGACCGAGCGGATCAGGGCGCGGCACAGCGCCGTCTTACCGGCGCCCAGGTCGCCGCGCAGCGCCACGAGGTCGCCGGGCTGCAGGACGGTCGCCAGTCGCCCGGCCAGCCGCGCGGTGGCGGCCTCGTCGGGCAGGGACAGGGTGCGGGACAGGGGCTCGGTCGGCATGGGCGGGATTGTGGTCGAACCGGCGCCGCCACCGCAAGCCGGAAAGCCGGGCGCGGCGGCCCGCGGGCTCAGCGCCCGGCGCGCCGCCGCTGCGGCGCCGGGGACGGGTCGGGATCGGCGGTGCCGTCGCCGTGCTCGTGATCCACCACGAGGCGCGGCGCCTTGTTGAAGTTCATGGTGATCAGCAGCGTCAGGTTCTCGTTGATGACGTGCAGCTGCTTGTCCGAGTCCACCGGCAGGGGGATCTTGCGGTTCATGCAGTAGGAGACCAGCGCGGCGGCCACCTCGGCCTCGCCCAGCGCCATGCTCTCGTCGGTGCCGTCGTCGTTGGTGACCTGGATCGTCGTTCTTACCCCGCCGTCGATCTGGTAGGTGACCTTGCCGACGGTCCCCTGGGGAAGCTTCTCGCGCATGCGCCGGCGGCGGTCGATCACCGCATGGACCACTTCCTGGTCGGTAAACACAGGCAGCGCAGTTCCTTCAAAGCGTGGTCATAGGCGGGATGGTCGTGGCCGCATCATCCGCGAAGCGGTGAGAGCGCACAAACGACAAATTCAGACAAATTTGCCGCACCCGCCTTTGCCACGGCCCGTCCGCCGGCGGGACGGGCCGTTGCAAAACACCGCTGACGGCCATGCTCCCGGCCGCTTGGGGTTGACCCCGTGCCGGAATCCGGACAATTGAAGCGGGCCGTTCCTCCTGCCCGTGCCTGACCTTTAGGGAAGCTGTTCGCCATGTCGCCGATCGTCACCCAGACCGCCCACCGCACCGATGTCGTCATCATCGGGGCCGGTCCCGTTGGCCTCTTCGCCATCTTCGAATGCGGCATGCTGAAGATGCGCTGCCATGTGGTGGATGCGCTGGACATGGTGGGCGGCCAGTGCAGCGCGCTCTATCCGGAAAAGCCGATCTACGACATCCCGGCCCATCCGGCGATCGAGGCCGCCGACCTGATCGACAAGCTGGCCGAGCAGGCCGCCCCCTTCTCGCCCACCTATCACCTCGGCCAGCAGGTCACCCGGCTGACCCGCACCGACGAGGGGCGCTGGCTGGTCGAGACGAACCTCGGCACGCGGATCGACGCCCAGGCGGTGATCATCGCCGCCGGCTGCGGCGCCTTCGGCCCCAACCGGCCGCCGCTGGAGGGCCTGGAGAAGTACGAGGGCAGCGGCGTCCACTACATGGTGCGCCGCCGCCAGGACTTCGCCGGCAAGCGGGTGGTGATCGCCGGCGGCGGCGATTCCGCGGTGGACTGGGCGCTGTCGCTGTCGGACGTGGCGGAGAAGGTCCATGTCGTCCACCGCCGCCCGAAGTTCCGCGCCGCGCCCGAGAGCGTCGCGCGGATGGAGGCGCTGGCCCGCGACGGCAAGATCGATCTGGTGGTGCCCTACCAGCTCGCCGGCCTGGAGGGCCTGACGGCCGGCTCACCGGCGTGCGGGTCGCCACGCTGGAGGGGGAGGAGAAGACGCTGCCGGCCGACGCGCTGCTCGCCTTCTTCGGCCTGTCGATGAATCTCGGGCCGATCGCCGACTGGGGGCTGAACCTCGACCGCAGCCACATCCAGGTGTCGCTGCCCGGCTGCGCCACCAGCGCGCCCGGCATCCACGCCATCGGCGACATCGCGACCTATCCCGGCAAGCTGAAGCTGATCCTCTGCGGCTTCTCGGAGGCGGCGCAGGCCAGCCACATCCAGGTGTCGCTGCCCGGCTGCGCCACCAGCGCGCCCGGCATCCACGCCATCGGCGACATCGCGACCTATCCCGGCAAGCTGAAGCTGATCCTCTGCGGCTTCTCGGAGGCGGCGCAGGCGGCCCACGCCATCCACCCGCTGGTCCATCCGGGCGAGGCGCTGCACTTCGAGTATTCGACCTCGAAGGGCGTCCCGGCGCGCCTGATCGGCTGGAACCGAAAAGAGGAACGGGCCGCCGGAGGGAAGCATCCGGCGGCCCGCGTCAGGCGGCGGCTCTCTTGGGGGATTGGGGGCGAGCCGCCGCTTTGCCGTTCACATGATGAGCGGATCAGCCGCGCTGGGCAGGACCCTGACCAGGACCCTGGCCCGGACCGGGACCCTGGCCGGGACCCCAGTTGCCCGGCCCGCCATTCGGACCCCAGCCGCCGTGATGCGGGCCGTGATGGCCGCCCATGCGGCCGCCCATGCCGTACCCGCCCATGCCGCGGTTCATGAACTGGTCGGCGGTCTTCTGCTGCTCGGGGTGAGCTGGGCGTAAAGCTCGGTCAGGGCGGGGCGGACCTGCTGGATCTGGGCCAGGCGGGCCTGCATCATCGCCTCCATCCGCTCCATCCGCTGCGGCAGGGCCGTCGGCATCGGCTGGTCCTTCAGCTTGGCGCAGAGGTCCTGCATCGGCTTGTGGCTGTTGCGGGCGGTGTCGGCGAACCTGGTCCAGGCCGGACGCTGCTGGTCGGTGATGGCCAGCTTCTTCTCGGCGAAGGCCAGCATGCCGGCGAGGCGGGCGTCCTGGTCCTCGCACATCATCGCGAAATGGCGGCCGGGGCCGGGGCCGGGGCCGCCGGGACCGTTCTGCGCCAGCACCGGGGCGGCGATGCCGAACCCCAGGGCGACGGCGGCGGCGGTCAGCAGAACGCGTTTCATGGCAGGAACTCCTGTGTGTGATCCCGTTGGGAGCCGGGCCCTCCCGGCGGATCGCCGCCGCGGCCCGAAGCGCTCCCGATGACCCGGATGATGGGCCGTCGAGTTTGCCGGTTGATGTCCCCCAACCGGTCACTTGGTAACAGTGTGTAACGGCCGCCGCTCCCGTAACGGGCGGTTACACAATTCTTCTTCACCGGCACCGGCCGCCTGTCCGATCATGGGGGCATGGACCGCACGCCCCATCTCCTCGTCGTCGACGACGACCGCGAGATCCGCTCGCTCGTCGCCCAGTTCCTCACCCGCCACGGCTTCCGCGTCACCGGCGTGAAGGACGGGGCGGAGATGTCGCGCACGCTCGACGGATCGCGCGTCGACCTGATCGTGCTCGACCTCATGCTGCCGGGGGAGGACGGGCTGTCGCTCTGCCGCCGGCTGCGCGCCTCGCCCGCCACCGCCCAGACGCCGATCATCATGCTGACCGCCATGGGGGAGGAGACCGACCGCATCGTCGGGCTGGAGATGGGGGCCGACGACTATCTCGCGAAGCCCTTCAGCCCTCGCGAGCTGCTGGCCCGCATCAAGGCGGTGCTGCGCCGCGCCGCGGCACCTCCGGCCCCGGGGACCGCGGCCCCCGGCAAGGTGCTGGAGTTCGAGGGCTGGTCGCTCGACCTCGCCAAGCGGGAGCTGCGCTCGGCCGACGGGGTGCTGGTCCAGCTCTCCGCCGGGGAATACGACCTGCTGGTCGCCTTCGTGGAGCATCCGCAGCGGGTGCTGACCCGCGACCAGCTGCTCGACCTCGCCCGCGGCCGGTCGGCGGTGCCGTTCGACCGCTCCGTCGACGTGCAGGTCAGCCGGCTGCGCCGCAAGATCGAGCCGGACCCGGCCGAGCCCGCCCTGATCAAGACGGTGCGCGGCGGCGCTATCTGTTCACCCCCGCCGTCACCGCGCGGGGCTGACGCCATGGCCGACACGACGACCGGCACCCCGGCGGAAACGGCTCCGGAGCCCCGCACCCGCCGGCGGCGACGGCGGCTGATCCCCGACAGCATCGCCGCGCGCATGGCGGTCACCGTCGTGCTGGCGCTGCTGCTGACGCAGGCGATCAGCGCGCTGGTCTACATGACCGACCGCAATCCCGGCCCGCCGGTCCATGGGCCGGGGGTGCTGATCCAGCGCATCACCGCCATCGTTCAGCTTGTCGAGAGCACGCCGGTGGCCGGCCGCGCCCGGCTGGTGGGCGCCATCGACGACCCGGTGCTGCGCGTCCTGTGGCAGCCCGAGCCGCCACCGCCGGGCGATCCCGCCAGCCGCCGCTTCGACTCGCTGCGCTGGCGGCTGCGCGAGTCGCTGGGCGACCCGAACCGCGCGGTGATGGTCGTCTTCGACCGCGCCCCCGCCATCCGCCCGCCCGGCCCGCCGCCGGAGGAGGACCGGCGCTGGGGGCCGCATGTGCGGCTGTCGGTGCAACTGCGCGACGGCTCCTGGCTGACCTTCACCGGCGGCGACCCGCTGGCCGGGCCGTTCCGCATCCTGCGCTTCGTCTTCTGGATGGGCGCGGTGGTGGCGGTGATCCTGGCGGTGTCGCTCTGGGCCTCGCGCCGCTTCACCGCCCCGCTCGCCCGCTTCGCCGCGGCGGCCGAGCGGCTGGGGGTGGACGGCGAGGCGCCGCCGCTGCCCGAGACCGGCCCGCTGGAACTGCGCGCCGCCACCCGCGCCTTCAACCGGATGCAGGCGCGGCTCGCCCGCTTCGTCGCCGACCGCACCCAGATGCTGGCCGCCATCAGCCACGACCTGCGCACGCCGATCACCCGGCTCAGGCTGCGGGCCGAGCTGGTCGAGGATCCGGAGATGCAGCGCAAGATGCTGGCCGACCTCGACGAGATGGAGGCGATGATCTCGGCCACCCTCGCCTTCGCCCGCGAGGACGCCAAGCGCGAGCCGCGCGGCCGGCTGGACATCGCCGACCTGCTGCAGAGCCTGTGCGACGACCGTGTCGATGCCGGCAACAGGGCGCAGTACGAAGGCCCGTCCCACGCGGTGGCGGAGGGGCGGCCGGTGGCGCTGCGCCGGGCGCTGGCCAACCTGATGGACAACGCCATCGCCTATGGCGGCGGCTGCTCGGTCCGCCTGACCCTGCCGCCGGACGGGCATCCCGACTCCTCCATCCCGGCCCCCATCCTGATCGACGTCGAGGACGAGGGGCCGGGCATCCCGGAGGAGGAGTTCGAGAAGGTCTTCGCCCCTTCTACCGGCTGGAGCGCTCGCGGTCCCGCGACACCGGCGGGGTCGGGCTCGGCCTGTCGACCGCCCGCACCATCATCCGCGGCCATGGCGGGGACATCACCCTCGCCAACCGGCCGGGGGGCGGGCTGAGGGTGACCGTGACCCTGCCGCGATAGACGGGGCCGCGGAACGGGTTGCGCTCAGACCGGCAGCACGCAGCGCACCAGCCCGTCCTCGGCTTCCAGCCGGCCGCCGTGGAGTTCGATGACGTTGCGGGCGAGCGACAGGCCGAGGGCGGCGGATTCGTGGGTGCCGGGGCGGTCGGCGGTGGTCGCGGCGCCGTCGACGGTCAGCACGAGCTCGTCCTCGCTGCGCGACCCGCCGAGCTGGATGCGGCCGGAGCGCGGCGGGTTGCGGATGGCGCCGACCACCAGCGTGAACAGCGCCTGCTTCAGCCGCTTGCCGTCGCCCTCGATGGCGCCGAGGCCGGCGGGGGCGGCGATCTCCAGTTTCAGCCCCTCGCGCCGCGCCCACTCGCGGGTCAGGCCGGCCACCGAGCCCAGCAGGTCCGACACGTCGACCGTCCCGCGCTCCAGCGTGGCGACGCCGGCCCCCAGGCTGGTCAGGTCCACCACGTCGTCGATCAGCTCCAGCAGCCGCTCGCCGGCGTTCAGCACGCCCTTGACGTACTCCATCTGCCGGGCGTTGAGCGTCCCGAAATACTCGTTCGCCAGCACCTCGGCGAAGCCGATGATGCCGTTCAGCGGCGTGCGCAGATGGTGCGAGACGTTGGCGATGAACTCGCTCTTCAACTGGTCGGCGGCCTCCAGCGCGGCGTTGGAGGCGCGCAGCGCATGCTCCAGCCGGGCGCTGTCGGTGACGTCGAGGTAGCTGTTCAGCACCGCCCCGTCGGGCAGCGGCAGGGTGGAGAACTCGACGACCGAGCCGTCGCCGCGTTCCAGCCGGCCGGAGCGCACGGTGCGCTCCAGCGTCGCGCCGATCATCTCCTCCTTCAGCGTGTCCCAGTCGCCGCCATTCTCCAGCAGCGGCCGCATCAGCTCGATCACCTCGGCGATGTGCGGCTCGCCCTGCAGGTCCTCGTCGCCCAGGTCCCAGACGCGGGCGAAGGCGGGGTTGGACAGCTTCAGCCGGCCGTCGCCGCCGAACACGGCGATGCCTTCCGCCAGATTGTCCAGCGTCTCCTGCTGGACCGCGATCAGCGTGTTGTAGGAGGACTCCAGCGCCAGCGTGTTGGTCACGTCCTCCAGGATGGTGATCAGCCCGCCCAGCGGATGCGGGGCCGCCAGATGGCGCAGCGTGGTGCCGTCCGGCAGGTGCATCAGCTCCTCCATCGGCTCCATCAGGTGGGTGTAGCGGGTCAGCCGCTCGCGCTTGAAGGTCTGGTAGTCGGCATATTCCGGCAGCCGGCGGCGGGCGCGCAGCTCCTCCAGCAGTTCGGCATTGGTCGGCTCGGTGCGCAGCCAGGCCTCGTCCAGGTCCCACAGCCGGGCATAGGCCTGGTTGAAGAACCTCAGCCGGGTGTCGGGACCGAAGATGGCGATGGCGGTGCCCAGCCGCTCCAGCACCTCGGCATGGGCGGCGAGATGGCGCTTCAGCTCGCCCTGCAGCCCTTCCATCTCGGTCAGGTCGAGGGCGTAGCCGACCACCAGCGTGCCGCTGCCGCGGGGGGAGGGCAGCGGCGCCTCCGTCACCTCCAGCAGGCGCCGCTCGGTGCCGATCACGACGGGCATCCGCTCCGATTGGGCGAAGCCGGCGGAGCGGGCCCGCCCGGCCAGCGCCCGGCCGTCGCCGCCGGTGCCGCCGGCAAGCTCCCGCTGCTCGGCGATGGCGGTCGCGGGGTCGCTGTCGACGGCGCGGGCATAGGCGCTGTTGCACCAGACGAGCGACAGGTCGGCCCCGCGCACCCACAGCGGGACCGGCAGGGCGTCGGCGGCGGCGCGCAGCTCGGCCAGGGCCGAATCGGCGTTCTGCCGGGCGGCGCGCAGTTCGTCGTCGGCATGGACGCGGTCGCTGATGTCCTCGATCCAGACGACCGAGCAGGCGGCGTGGCCGTCGGCGGCGCCGCGCCGGCCGGTCAGGACGAAGCGCCGCCCGTCGCGCGCCGTGGTCTCCAGCCGGAAGGGCTCGCCCGAGCGGCGCAGCCGCTCCACCGCCGCGGCGACCGTCTCCCCACCGTCGACGAGGGTCATCAACTCGTCCGCCGTGGCGACGCCGAGCGCGCTGCGGCACTCCTCCGACAGGCTGCTGCTGCCGTCGGCATGCCAGGCGCACCAGGGGAAGGGCGCGGCGGCCAGCAGGGCCTCCAGCCGGTCGCGGTCGGCGGCAAGCTGCTCGGCCCGCCGCCGGCCGGTCTTCAGGCCCCAGAACAGGCTGCCGAAACCGGTCACGCTCAGCACCCCGGCGAGCAAAAGGCCGGCCGGAGAGCCCGTCCCGTCCGAGAGACCGAGCCCCGCTCCCAGCCCGAGCGCAAGCGCCGCCGGCAGATATGTCTTCGTGATGGAGTCCACATGCCGGAGTTTAGTTCACGAATGCGGGGTGGACAAGCAACGGACATGGCCGCTCTGCTATTATTCGTTGTAAAGTGACGGTTGCCTGGTTCACGCATCGACGCTGAGGTCCCGGCGCAGGCGGCGGATGGCCTCCTCCACCTGGGGAAAGGCGCGCAGCGCCTCGCCCGCATGGGCGGCGGCATCCGCCCCGCGCTCCTCGACGATCGCCACCTCCATCGCCGACAGGGCGGCGGCCAGCAGCTTCGCCCCGGCGGTGCGGGCGGCCCCGGCGGCGGAATGGGCGGCGGCGCGCGCCTCCTCGTCCCTGCCCTCGGCGAGCGCCTCGGCGGCACGTTCGATGGTCGGGCGGGTGCTGTCCAGGAACAGGTCCATCATCTCCGCCGTGCCGGCGTCGAGCGCCCCGAAGGTCGCCCGCAGATGGTCGAGGTCGAGCACCGGCAGCTCCGGCGCGGGGGCGGGGACGGTCATCGGCTTGTCCGGCTGGGGGGCGGGGTCGGCGAGGCGGCGGCCCAGCACGGTGGCGAGCTGGACCAGGGTCACGGGCTTGGCGAGATAGTCGTCCATGCCGGCGGCGACGCAGCGCTCCATCTCGCCGGTCAGGGCGTTGGCGGTCATGGCGATGATCGGGATGTGCCGGCCGCCGGCCCACTCCTCGGCGGCGCGGACGCGGCGGGCCAGCTCGTAGCCGTCCATCCGCGGCATGTGGCAGTCGGTGATCAGCGCCTGGTAGCGGCGGGCGCGCCAGGCCGCCAGCGCCTCCACCCCGTCGCCGGCGAGGTCGGCGTCGAAGCCGAGCCGGCGGAGCTGGCGCAGCACGACCTGCTGGTTGGTCGGGTTGTCCTCCGCCACCAGGATCGGTCCGGCCTCCAGGACGCGGGCGGGCAGCGGCGGGGGCGAGGCGCTGTCGGCGGGCGGCATGGCGGGCGGCGGGGCCGGGGCGGTGCGTCCGGTCAGCCGGGAGGCCGCCAGCAGCAGGGAGTCGCGGTGGACCGGCTGGACCAGGATTTCCGTGGGCGCCTCGGCCGCCGCTCCCGCCGTGTCCCGCGGGGCGGCGGGGTCGCGGCCCCGGACGCCGTCGCGCCCGCCCTCGTGCCCGTTCTCCAGCAGCAGGCAGGGTGGCCTGCGGCCGGTCGCCGCGATGCGCTCCAGCGCTTGGGCGGCGGTGCCGTCGGTCAGGCCCGAGGCGAGCACCAGAAGGTCCGCCCCCGCCAGGGCGATCCGGTTCGCCGCCTCGCTGCCGCTCGCCGCCTCCGCCACCCTGGCGCCGGCCCGCGCGAGATAGCGGGCCAGCACGGCGCGCCGCACCGGATCGCCGTCGGCGACCAGGATGGCCAGCCCCTCCAGCAGGGGCTCCTCCGGCGGCTCCTGGGGGTCGGCCAGCGGAAGCTCCACGGTGAACCAGAAGGTCGAGCCGCGGCCGGGGACCGAGTCGATGCCGATCCGGCCGCCCATCATCTCGACCAGCCGGTGGCAGATGGCCAGCCCCAGCCCGGTGCCGCCGAACCGGCGGGTGGTGGAGCTGTCGGCCTGGCTGAAGGGCTGGAACAGGCGGGACTGGGCTTCCAGCGGGATGCCGATGCCGGTGTCCTCCACCGCCACATGCAGCCGGGCATGGCCGGGGGCGGCGGGCCCGGCGGCGTGCATGCGCAGGATCACCCGGCCCTTGTCGGTGAACTTGATGGCGTTGCCGGTCAGGTTGAACAGGATCTGGCGCAGCCGCCCGGGGTCGCCGCGCAGGGCGGCCGGCACCGTGGCGTCGATGTCGCAGACCAGCGCCAGCCGCTTCTGATGCGCCTGGGGCGCCAGCAGGTCCGCCACGCCTTCCACCAGATCGGCCGGGCGCATCTCCAGCTCCTCCAGGTCGAGCTTGCCGGCCTCGATCTTCGACAGGTCGAGGATGTCGTCGATGATTCGCAGCAGGGTGGTGGCGCTGTCGCGCACGGTGGCGATCAGCGAGGTCTGCTCCGCGTCGAGCGGCGTCAGGGCGATCAGCTCCAGCATGCCCAGCACCCCGTTCATCGGCGTGCGGATCTCGTGGCTCATCGTCGCCAGGAACTCCGACTTGGAGCGGGCGGCGATCTCCGCCTGCTCCTTGGCGGTGCGCAGATCCTCCTCGGCCCGCTTGCGGCCGGTGATGTCGTAGCTCCACACCAGCACCGCCGGATGGCCCTCGAACTCCGTGCGCTGGAGGGTCTGCAGCGCCCAGACCCGGCTGCCGTCCGGCCGGTCCAGCGCCACCTCGACGTCGCGCGCCACCACGCCGGACTCGTCGCGGGGCGGTGCGGTGCGCCGCAGGGGGGCGGCGGTGCCGGGGGCCGCCACCGCCAGCCGCTGCCCGACGAAATCGGCCGGGGCGCGGCCGGCCAGCTCCGCCGCGCGGGCGTTGGCGAAGACCACCGTGCCGTCGATCCGCCGGATGGAGACGCCGACCGGGCTCTGTTCCAGAATCGCGCGCAGGCGGCGCTCGCTGTCGGACAGGGCGGTCTCTCGCGCCCGGATGGTGGCGACGAAATAGCTGAGCGCGCGGGCCATCGCCCCGATCTCGTCCCGTCCGTCGGTCGGGATGGCGACCGGCTGGCCGCGCTCGTAGGCCGCCATGGCGCCCTGCAGCGCGCTGAGCCGCCGCACCACGTTGCGGTGGATGTAGGCGAAGATCGCGGCGGCCCCCAGGATCGACAGCACCGCCATGGCGATGACCGCCTTCTGCCCGTTGCCGATGACGTGCTCGTAATCGGCGGAACGGCGGGTGATGTCCTGCTCCGCGGCCAGGAAATAGTCGGAGACGGCGGCGACCAGCCGGTCGGCGACGATCTGGTTGCGCGTCACGCCGCCCTTGACGGCGCGGGCGAGCGACAGTTCGGCCAGCCGGTCGTCGAACAGCGTGCGGTCGTCGGGACTGCCGGACGCCACATGCTCCGCCAGTTCCATCTGCAGCGGGGCGAGCGCCGCGGCGGCCTGCGGCGGCAGGGACTCCAGCGCGCGCGCCGCCCGGCCGAGCGCCGCCAGCGCGTCGCGGCGCAGCCGCTCCAGCCGGATCTCCTGGTCGGCGCGGGTGGCGGCCATCAGGATGGTCGCGGTTTCGACGCCGGCCCGGCCCCAGCGGCGGACGGCCTCCGCCCGCTCGCCCTCCGCCTGCTCCTCCTCCGCCCGGCGCAGCCGGCCCGACAGATCGACCAGCGAGGCGACGCGGGCGTTGGTGGCGGCGGTCTGGGCGAGCTGCTCCTTCACCTGGGCGTTCAGGCTCAGCAGGTTGGCGACCAGCTCGTTCTTGTGGCGCTCCAGCTCCGACAGGTCGGTCAGGGGTTCGCCGCGGGCCGCCAGCCGGCCCATCAGCTCCTCCAGCAGGATGATCTGGTCGCCCAGCCGTGCCATCACGGCCTCGCGGGCCGGCTGGTCCTGCACGGCGACCAGCGCCGGGGCCAGGGCGGCGATGGTGCCGCTCTGCTGGGCGAGCTGCGAGGCGCTGACCAGCCCCGGCACCTTGGCGGTGGCGATCTGCTCGAAGCCTTCGTGGAAGCGGGTGAACAGCGACACGGCGACGACGCTGGTGGCGGCGGCGAGGCCGCCGATCACCGTCAGTCCCGCCAGGATGCGGAACGCCACGCTCTGCCGGGGAACCCGCATGCCGCCTCGCCCCATCCCGGAAGCGGCCGAAGATGGCGGGCCGCGGTTCCTCTTCCCTTACCGAATAGCATGGGCCGGCTTCCAGGTGCAATTCCGGCTGCCCGCCGGCTTTGCCGCCCTCCTTCCCCTAACCGCAGTTGACGCGGCGCGGTTGGCTACGGAAGCTATAAGCCGGAGGTCGGAAGGGCTTCCGCCACGGCAGATGGGGACGGCACATGCGGCGGTCGACGAGGATGGCGCTGGGGGCGGTCTGTCTGTGGATCGGCGCCACCTTAGGCGCGGCCGGCGCGGCGGCCTCCTCGCGGATCGCCGGCCAGATCGCCGGCCTCCAGATCGCCGGCCTTCCGGCCGCGCCGGCCGCGCCGGCCGGCGGCCACAGTGCCGGCACGCTGGAGCGGGTGCGCGAGGCGGGGGCGGTACGCTGCGGCATCACCCCCAGCGGCGCCGGGCTGGCCGCGATGGACGAGGCGGGCCACTGGCGCGGCTTCTTCGCCGACATGTGCCGCGCGCTGGCCGCCGCGGTGGTCGGCAGCACCGAGGGGGCGTCCATCGTCGAGATCGGCACGGAGAACCGCTTCTCCGTCCTGCGCGAGGGCAGCGTCGACGTGGTGATGGAGGGAACCACCTGGACCCTGCAGCGCGAGGCCTCGCTCGCCGTCGCCTTTCCCCTCGTCTACATGTTCGACGCGCAGGGCTTCATGGCCCACCGCTCGGTCGAGCCGCCCACCCTGGCGGCGATCGTCCGTTCGTCCCAGCCGGCCAGCGTCTGCGTGGTGGAAGGCACCACCACCGTCCGCAACATCGAGGACTGGGTCGCCCGAACCGGCGCCCGCCTGACGCTCAAGCGCGCCCGCTCGACCGAGGGCGCGCTCGGTGCCTTCTTCAATCATCATTGCGACCTCTACACCGGCGACCGCGTCGGCCTCTACGCCCAGCGGGCGCAGGCGGCGCCCAACAGCGACGACTACCGCATCCTGCCGGAGGTCATCTCGCGCGAACCGCTGGCGCCGATGGTGCGCAACGACGACCATGTCTGGTTCAACATCGTGCGCTGGGTGATCCTGTCGACCATCCTGGCCGAGGAGAAGGGCGTCACCGCCGCCACCGCGGCCCAGCGCCGGCTGGACGGCGACATGGAGACGCAGCGCCTGCTGGGCGGGGTCCCCGGCCTGGGCCAGGGATTGGGGCTGGACGACGAATGGGGCTGGCGGGTGGTGACGCAGGTCGGCAGCTATGCCGAGATCTACGACCGCAACCTGGGCCAGTCCTCGCCGCTGAAGATCGACCGCGGCATCAACAGCCTGTGGTCGGCCGGCGGCCTGCTCTACGCGCCGCCGCTGGGGTGGTGAGGGGGCGGCGCCACCCTCATCACACCTGCGCCTGGCAGGGACTGCCTGATCCAGCCGCCGTGCCTGGTCACTCCGCCACGTTCGGCGGATCCGGATCCTCGTCCCAGTCGTCCCTGGGGGCGGGATAGCGCTCCAGCCATTTGCGGACGAGGGTGACGTGGCCCTCCTCCTCGCCGGCAAACTCGCGGGCGAGGCGGGCGACGTCGGGATCCTCCGTCTCGGCGGCGACGGAGGCGTAGTAATGCGCCCCCTGCTGCTCGCTCATCAGCGCCATCTTCAGCGCATGGTGCGGGCGCATCAGGTAATGGGCATGCTCGAAGCTCGCGGCCTCCGGCGACTCCGTGGCATTGCCCCAGTCGAACTCCCAGGGCGCGACCTTGGGCAGCGGGCCGTACTCCTCCGCGATCTGCCGCACCTCCTCGGCATGCTTGCGGGAATAGCCGCCCAGGTCGCGGAACAGCTTCGCGACCTCGGGGTTGTTGTGCGCCTCCATGCTGTCGGCCAGCTCGTCATAGCGCTCGGCGGCCTCGCGCTCCAGCTCCATGGCGTGGGCGAGGAAGAGTCCGACGCCGGTGGCGCCGCCCTGAATCTTGGTCTTCATACGGCGAAGCCCTCCTCGATCTCGGCGATGCCGGCGGTGGCGGCGACGGCAGGGTGGAAGGGGCGGCGGTTGCCGGCCAGGAAGATGCCGAGCCCGAAGCCGTCATCCTCCAGCACCGCGCGCATCGCCTGCGCCGGATCGTCCGTCGGCTCGCGGCCGTAGGGGTGGACGGCGCCCTTCCAGCTCCGCTGCTCCGGCCGGAAGGTGACGCAGGGGCTCAGGACATGGATGACCGCGAAGCCGGGATGCCTCACCCCCTCCACGATCAGCCGCGCCACCTCGTTGGGATCGCCGGAATAGCCGCGGGCGACGAAGTTGGCGCCGCAGGACAGGGCGAGCGCCACCGGCTGGATCGGGTTCACCCCCGGCCCCTCCGGCGTCAGCTTGCTCTCGCACCAGTCGGCCTCGGTGGTGGGCGAGGCCTGTCCCTTGGTCATGCCGTAGACCTGGTTGTCCATGACGATGTAGGTCAGGTCGACGTTGCGGCGGCAGGCGTGCAGGAAGTGGTTGCCGCCGATGGAGAAGCCGTCGCCGTCGCCGCCGAACACCAGCACCGTCAGGTCGGGCCGGGCCAGCTTCAGCCCCGACGCCACCGCCAGCGCCCGGCCGTGCACGCCGTGGAAGCCGTAGACGCTGGTGTAGGCCGGAATGCGCGACGAGCAGCCGATGCCGGACACCACCGCGGTGTTGTGGCGCTCCAGCCCCATCGCCGCCATGGCGCGGGTGATGCCGGCCAGCACGGAATAGTCGCCGCAGCCCGGGCACCAGATGGGCTTGACGTCCGACTTGTAGTCGCCCGGGACGGGGGCGGCGCCGTCTTTCAGATGCGTATCCATGGAGTCTGCTCCGCCGGATCGGATGAGGGCCGGGTCAAATCAGGGAAAGAAGCGCCTCGTGCACCTCGCGGGCACGGATGGGCAGCGGTCCGGGCCGGCTGAACACCGTCACGGAGCCCGGCAGGTCGTAATGCGCCCGCAGGAACTTGTGGAACTGCGCGCCGTGCGTCTGTTCCACCACCAGGACCCTGGTGACGCCCTCCAGCGCCTGCGCCAGCTTCGCCGGCTGGACGGGCGCCAGCAGGCGGATGGCGACCAGCCGGGCCTTGCCGCCCGCCGCCTCCAGCCGCTTCACCGCCTCGCGCGCCGGGCCGGTGGCCGAGCCCCAGGTGACCACGGCGACCTCGCCCTCGCCCTCGATCTCCGCCCAGTGCGGGCCGAAGTCGAAGGCCGTCAGCTTGCGCAGCCGCTTGTCGAGCTGCGTCTGGTGGTCGGCCGCCTGGGAGGAGGGCAGGGCGCTCTCCGCATGCTCCAGCCCGTCGGCGGTGTGCTCGCCGCCGGGCATGCCCGGAATGGCGACCGGCGAGATGCCCGACGGGGTGTCGGCATAGCGCTTGTACCTCGCCTCGCCGTCCAGCCCCTCGGCCAGCAACCGCCCGGCCGTGAAGGGAGCGTCGGCCGGACGGTCGATCACCGCGCGGGCCTGGCCCAGCGACTGGTCGGACAGCATGATGCAGGGGGTCTGCAGCGCCTCGGCCAGATGCACCGCCCATTGGGCGGTGAACAGGCAGTCGCCGATGGAGGTCGGGCCGACCACCAGATGCGGCGCGTCGCCGTGCAGGCCGTAGACCGCGATGTTGAGGTCGGACTGCTCCGACTTGGTCGGGATGCCGGTGGACGGGCCGCCGCGCTGCACGTCGATGATCACCACCGGCGTTTCCGACGCGACCCCCAGCCCGATGGCCTCGGTCATCAGCGACAGCCCCGGCCCGGCGGTGGCGGTCAGCGACGGCACCCCGCCGAAGGAGGCGCCGAGGCACATGGTGATGGAGGCCAGCTCGTCCTCCGCCTGGACCAGCGTGCCGCCGGTCCGCGCCAGGTTGGGGGCGAGCCATTCCAGGATCTCGGTCGCCGGGGTGATGGGATAGGCCGCGCAGAAGCGCACGCCGCCCTTCAGCGCGCCGAGCCCGGCCGCCTCGTTGCCGGAGATGTTCCAGCGCACCGCGCCCGTTCCCTGCGGCGCCGCCAGCTCCAGCCCGAGGCCCCAGCCCGCGGCCTCCTTCGCCCCGGCGTCGTAGCCGGCGTTGGAGGCCTGGATCGCGGCCTCGCCCTTCTTGCCCAGCGCCTTGGCGATCACCGCGTCGATGCCGGCGCGCGGCAGCCCGACGGTTTGGGCGACGGCGCCGAGCCCGACCATGTTGACGCGCCCGCCGGCGATGCGGGCGGCGAGTTCCTTGATCGGCATCTCGATGATGCGGGCGCCGCTGGCCGCCAGCACCGCCGGCACGGCACCCTGCGCCGGGTCGGTGACGATCACGCTGTCGGCCGACAGCGGCAGCTCGGCGGCGAAGCGCTCGACATTCTGCCAGTCGAACGCGACGATCAGGTCGAACCGGTCGCCCGGGCCATGGACCGGAGAGGGGGAGAGCCGCACCATCGCCGCCGCCTCGCCGCCGCGGATCTGCGGACCGGAGGACCGCGACATCAACCCGTACCACCCCACGGCGGCCGCGGCATCCAGCAGCATCTGACCGGCGGTCATGACGCCGGCCCCGCCGCTGCCCACCAGGGCGATCGTGACCGAATCCACTGCCATGAGCTCTTGTCCCCTCTGCGTCCCGTTAGAAGCGCCCGAACGGCGAGGGAGAGTGCGGCCCTGCGGCAAAAAGTGAAATGACATGACGCAAAACGCTGCATTTTGCCGCAGGGGCCGGCCTCAGTCCGAGTAGCGCTCCTCCGTCCAGGGATCGGCGTGGTTGTGGTAGCCGCGGACCTCCCAGTAGCCCTTGCGGTCCTCGGCCAGCAGCTCGATCCGCTTCACCCATTTGGCGCTCTTCCAGAAATAGAGCTTCGGCACCACCACCCGCACCGGCCCGCCATGGTCGCGGCTGATCGGCTGCCCCTCCCAACTCGTCGCCAGCAGCACATCGTCCGCCGCGAAATCCTCCAGCGCCACGTTGGTCGTGTAGCCGTCATAGGCGTGGAACAGGACGAAGCGCGCCTCCGGCTTCGGGCGGACGACCGACAGCAGGTGGCGGGCGCTCACCCCCTGCCAGGTGTTGTCGTAGCGCGACCAGGTGGTGACGCAATGGATGTCCGACAGGAAGCGCTCCTGCGGCTGCGCCTGGAAATCGTCCCAGCTCCAGCGCAGCGGGTTCTCCACCAGCCCGTCCACGGTCAGGCTCCAGTTGCCGGTCGTCACCCGCGGCTGCACGCCGAGGTCGAGCACCGGCCAGTCCTCCACCAGCCGCTGTCCGGGCGGCAGCCGGTCGCGCGCCGGATCGGCCGTCGTGCCGGTCAGCGCCCGGCCGTCGCGCGCCCAGCGCTCCTTGGCCGCAACCAGCTTGTCGCGCACCGCGCCGTCGGTCCTGACAGCGTCGTCCGGAGCCTCCTCATGCCGGCCCGTTCCTGGCCGGTCCCTGTCCCCGGTCATCATCCCGCTCCTTCCTCATGGTCCGCCCGTCCTCGATGCGGCCGTTGCAGTCCCGGCCCCGGGGGACGGCGGCAATCAGGGGAAATCCTAGGCGCTCACTTAACGGTTCCGCAACTTCCGCGGATACACCATCAATCAGCAGTATAAGCAGATCTCCGAAAAAGCCCGCGGCCTTCCGGTGCGGGACGATGGTCCGCCGGAGGCCATGCGCGGAGGGTGACCATGATGACGACGATGCCATCGGAGCAGGGGCGTCCCCATGGCGAGCCGTTGCCGCAGCAGGCGACCGCCGCCGAACCGGTCCCGATCGACGACAGCTTCCGCAACAAGGCGAGGGAGCTCCTGTCGGGAGGACGCCGCGTCACCGCCGGCTGCATCCACCTCATCGGCCTTGCGGACATCCGCGAGGAACTCGGCTCCCGCTGGGAGGCGGTCAAGGACCGTGTCCACGACTACACCTGCCGGGCGCTTCAGCGCGTGCTGTCGCCCAACGACCTGTGGTTCCGGCTCAACGATTCCGACTATGTCGTCGTCTTCGCGGTACTGGACAAGCCGGCGGCGCAGCTCGTCTGCGGCAAGATTGTCGCCAACCTGCACAGCGCGCTGCTCGGCAACAGCGATCTTCATCGGGTGACCGTGCGGACCGCGGTCCTGCAGATCGACGGCGGCGTGATGGTCGAGAAGGCGCACCTTGACGAGCTGCTGGACCGCGCGGTGCTGGCCGCCCGCGGCCTCGAAGACGGCGCAGAGGGCGGCGGAGTGGGTGGGGAGGCCACCGGGGATGAGCCGGCGGTGCGCCGCCTGTCCGTCGCCCGGACGAAGCTCCCGGCGCCTTCGGTCCTCTTCCGGCCCTATTTCGATACGCACAAGAAGGTCATCTCCACCTACGCCTGCCGCCCGGACGCCGAGACGGCACGGTATCTGGCCCTGCGCAGCGCCGGCGGCCTCGACCGGGAACGGGCGGCCGTCGCCTTCGACCATGAGGCGCTGGCCTCGGCCGTGGAGATCTACGTCGACCTCTACGCCAACAAGTTCCGCTACGCCCAGACCATTCCGGTCCATTTCGACACCCTCGCCGTCCAGCGCAACCGGCGCCTCTACATCGAGCAGTGCCAGGCCATTCCCGAGCATCTGCGCAGCTTTCTGGCGTTCGAGCTGCTGGACCTGCCGGGTGGCGTGCCCTATGGCCGGCTGGCGGAGCTCGCGGCCCTGCTGCGCCCGTTCGCCCGGGCGGTGATGGTGCAGATCGCCGACGAGGCCATGGACCTCCACACCTGCGCCCAGGCGGGGATACGGGGCGCGGGGCTGTGCTTCGACCCGCGCGTCACCGACCACCAGGCGACCGACCGCATGCGGCTGCTCTGCCAGTCCGCCCGCAAGTCCGGGCTCTTCACCTATGTCGAGGGGGTGCGCAACGCGGTGATGCTCCATGCGGCCGAGGAGGCGGGCGTCTCCTATGTCGCCGGGCCGGTCATCGGGCCCGACGCGGAGTTTCCCGAGCACATGCGCCGCTGCTCCGAGGCGCAGCTCCTGAAGCAGAACGGCAGTCCGCTGCGCAAGCAGCCGTAGCGCCCGCCGAATCCAGCCTGCGGACGCTCCCGGCATCGCTGCGCCTCAAAAAGGTCAGACCGCGCGGGTTGGCAAGCGGGACCTTGGGGACTAACTTCCCGGAGCTTGACCAAGCCTATGGATGGATCGTTCCGGGATGCACTGCGCGCGCCCTTCTCTGTTTGACCGCCTGACCGCCTGCCGGAGGCCGGCGCTTGTCGCCCTGCTGCTGGCGGCGCTGGTCCTCGCCCTGCCGTCGACCGGCTTCGCCCAGGGGCCGGCCCCCGCACCCGCCGCTCCCGCGGCCCCTGCTGCCGGCGCGCCGGCCGGCACGGCCGCGGCGGCTTCGGTGGCCGGCGACCTGACGCCGCAGCAGCTCGACGCGATGATCGCCACGCTGGAGAATCCCGACACCCGCGCCCGGCTGGTCGAGCAGCTCCGCGTGCTGGTCGTCGCCCAGAAGGGGACGGAGCAGGCCAAGGCGGCGGAGGGAAGCGCCGCCCTGCCCGAGACGATCGGGGCGCAGGCGCTGTCCTTCGTGGCGCAGCGGATGGACGTGCTGAGCCGCCAGCTCGTCCAGGTCGGCAACGTCTTCGCCGACCTGCCGGCCACCGCGGACTGGGCGCGGCGCCAGATGGAGGACCCGTCGGCCCGCGACCGCTGGGCGCAGATCGGCGTGCAGCTCCTGATCATCCTCGGCGCCGGCGGCATCATCGAGCGCTTCGTCGCCTGGCTGCTCGGCCGGCCGCGGCGGGCGCTGGCGGCGCGCAAGGTGCCCTCCACGCTGGTGCGCATCCCGCTGCTGCTGGGCCGCGCGCTGCTTGAGCTGGCGCCGCTCGCCGCCTTCGTCGTGGTCGGCTACGGCGTGCTGTCGGTCAGCGAGCCGCCGCCGCGCGTCCGGCTGGTGGCGCTGGCGGTGATCAACGCCACGGTCATCACCCAGCTCCTGCTGATCCTGGTGCGCATGACCATCGCGCCCGACGCGCCCAACCTGCGGCTGATCCATACCAGCGACGCCGGGGCGTGGCGGGCCTACATCTGGGCGCGGCGCATGGCCGCCGCCGCCGTCTACGGCTATTTCATCGCCGAGGCCGCCTATGTGCTGGGCCTGCCGCTCGGCGCCTACGGGGCCTTCCTGAAGCTGCTGGGCCTCGTCATCGCCGGCATGCTGATCGTGCTGATCCTGCAGAACCGGACGCTGGTCGCCGACTGGATGCGCGGCAACCCGCTGTCCGGCGACGGCGACCCGGCCGCCACCGCGGAGCGCGAGTCCGAGGGGCAGGGGGCCGTCCTGCGCTCCGCCCGCCGGCGCTTCGCCGACATCTGGCACATCCTGGCGATCCTCTACGTGGTCGTGACCTTCGGCGTGTGGGTGCTGAACGTCTATGGCGGGTTCGAGTATCTGGCCCGCGCCACCGCCATCACCATCGTGACGGCGCTCGTCGCCCGCTATGCCGTCACGCTGATCAACCGCCTGCTGCGGCGCGGCCTGCACATGAACCAGGGACTGCGGCGCAACCTGCCGCAGCTCCACGAGCGCGCCTCGCTCTACGTCCCGATCGTCCAGCGGGTCTCCAAGGTGGCGATCTGGGTGATCGCGCTGATGGTCATCCTGCATGGCTGGGGCATCAACACCACCGTCTGGGTGGAGTCGGCGATCGGCCGCCGCATCCTGGGCAGCGTGGTGTCCATCTCGCTGCTGCTGGCCGGCGCGGTTATCGCCTGGGAGGTGGTCAGCGCGCTGATCGAGCGCTTCCTCGCCACCACCGACCGCAACGGCACGCGCATCGAGCGCAGTGCCCGCGTCCGCACCCTGCTGCCGCTGCTGCGCAACGCCTTCCTGATCCTGCTGGTCACCATGGTGTCGCTGATCACCTTGTCCGAGCTGGGGGTGAACATCGCGCCGCTGCTGGCCGGCGCCGGCGTGGTCGGCCTCGCCATCGGTTTCGGATCGCAGACGCTGGTCAAGGACATCATCACCGGCCTGTTCATCCTGTTCGAGGACACGGTGTCGGTCGGCGACGTGGTCGATGTCGGCGGCGGCCATTCCGGCACGGTCGAGGCGATCTCCATCCGCTCGATCCGGCTGCGCGACGGGGCGGGGGCGGTGCATTCCATCCCCTTCAGCGCCGTCACCACCGTCAAGAACATGAGCAAGGACTTCTCTAACACCACCTTCAACGTGACGGTGTCCTACAGCGAGGATCCGGACCGGGTGATCGCGGTGCTGAAGGAGATCGGGGCGGAGATCCAGAAGGAGGCGCAGTATGCCGCCGACATCCTGGCCCCGCTGGAGGTGCTGGGCGTCGACAAGCTGGCGGACAGCGGCTTCAGCATCCTGGCGCAGTTCCGCACCCGTCCGACCCGCCAGTGGGGCGTGACGCGCGAGTTCAACCGCCGCATGAAGAAGCGGTTCGACGAGCTGGGCATCAGCATTCCGAAGCCGTCCATGCAGCTCGTCGTCGGCAGCTCGTCGCAGGACCGCGCCCTGGCCGAGGCGCTGAGCCAGGGGTCGTAACCACCCCGGGCACCGGTCGAAGGAGGAACCGGGCATGGTCGGGGGTGTTGTCCTCCGGTGAGCGATCACCGGAGCGGCTCCCCACCATGAACGCCTTCTTCGCGCGCTTCGCCCGCTGGACGGAGCGGATTTCGGGCCGGCCCGTCACCTTCGTGGTGGCGGTCGGGCTGATCGTCGTCTGGGCGGTCACCGGCCCGCTGTTCGGCTTCTCCGACACGTGGCAACTGGTGATCAACACCGGCACGACGATCATCACCTTCCTGATGGTCTTCGTGATCCAGAACGCGCAGAACCGCGATACCCAGGCGCTTCACCTGAAGCTGGACGAACTGATCCGCGCCACCAAGTCCGCCCGCAACGGCCTGATCGACCTGGAAGAGCGGTCGGAGGAGGATCTGGCGAAGGTGAAGGGACACTTCGAGCGGCTCGCCAGGACCGCCGACTGCCTGGAGCAGGAGCTGGAGGAAAAGGTCGAGCGCACCGTCGAGCGCGAGGTGGACGAGGAACTGGCCGAGCGGGGGCTGCGCTAGGGCCGGAGCCCCGCCTCAGGCCGCCTTGAGCACCCCGTCTCGGGTCAGCACGGCGATGAAGGCCTCCACCACCCGCGGGTCGAAATGGCGGCCGGACTCGGTGCGCAGCAGGGCGATCACGTCGGCGAGTTCCCAGGCCTCCTTGTAGGGGCGGCGGTGCAGCAGGGCGTCGAACACGTCGGCGACCGCCACGATGCGGCCGGCCAGCGGGATGGCGTCGCCGGCCAGGCCGCGGGGATAGCCGGAGCCGTCGAACTTCTCGTGGTGGCTTTCGGCGATGTCCGCCCCCATCGACAGGTAGGTCGGCGCCGATGCCCGGCCGGCGGCGTCGCGCAGGATGCGGCCGCCGATCGCGGCATGCTCGCGCATCGTCGCCATCTCATCCGGCGCCAGCTTGCCCGGCTTGCGCAGGATATGGTCCGGAATGCCGACCTTGCCGACGTCGTGCAGCACGCTGGCCAGCCCGATCAGCTCGCAGAAGCGGTCGTCCACCTCCTCCGGGAAGCGGCCCTCGGCCTGGAGCTGCCGGGCGACGGCGGTGGCCCAGCGGCCGAGCCGCCTGACATGGTCGCCGGTGACCTCGTCCTTGTATTCCGCCAGCTTGCCGAGCGCATGGACCGTCGCCACCTGCGCCCGCTGCACCTCCTCGTGGAGGTGGAGGTTGTCGAAGCCGACGGCGAGCTTGCCGCAGAAGATGTCCAGCAGCCGCTGCTCGATCTCGCCCGGCGGCCGGCCGGCCGTCAGGACGATGGCGGCCGGCGGATGGTGCCGGGTGCGCAGCGACAGCACGCTGTGGCCGTCGCGGTGGAGGCTGTGCCGCCCGGCCAGCGCCGACGCGAGGTCGGCAAGAACCTCCCCGGCAAGCGACCCCGGCCCGCCCGCCCCGGTCAGGCTGCCGGAGCCGGCGACCAGCGCCGTCTCCCCCTCCGGGGTCAGGCTGAACAGCGCCGCCCCGTCCGCCGCCGGCAGCAGCGCGCGCACCTGCGTCACCACCCCGTCCACGAACCGGTCGCGGGAGCGCTGCTCCAGCAGTTCGGCGATCGAATCGACGATGGTCTCCAGCCCCTGGCGGTTCCGCTCGATCGCCGCGATGTGCTGGTAGGAGCGCAGCGCCGCCACCGTGGTGGTGAACAGCTTCTGCGAGGTCAGCTCGCTCTTCGCCTTGTAGTCGTTGATGTCGTAGTTGGCGATGACCTGCCGTTCCGGCGCCTGTCCCGGCTGGCCGGTGCGCAGGATGATGCGGATGGCGTGATTGCCCAGCTCCTCGCGGATGTGGCGGACCAGCCGCAGCCCGGCGTCGTCGGTCTCCATCACCACGTCGAGCAGGACGGCGGCGAGGTCGCGTTCGGCCGCCAGGATGGCGCGGGCCTCCGCGGCGGAGTAGGCGGAGAGGAACAGGATGGGCCGGTCCTGGAAGCGGACGTCGGACAGCACGACGCGGGTGATCGCGTGCACCTCGTGGTCGTCGTCGGCGATCAGGATCTTCCACGGCTCCGCGGCGCAGCGGGCCGCCGCCGGCTCCTCGGCCGGCTCCTCCAGGAACCGGAGCTCGTCGCCCCCGCCCGGATCGTCCTCCAGATCGTCGCCCAGATCGCCCGACATGCCTGTGTTCCCGCGCCCGATCCCGCGCCCTGGTTCATGGCGCGGGGTCCGCGCCTTCCGGTGGTTCCCCGCTCCGCGGAGCCGCCGGAAAGACCCTCCGGACATCCGGCAGCACAACTTTTCCCGCGGCCCGCCCCCTTGTCAACCGCGGCCGTCGATGGCGGGCGGCGGTGGCGGCCATCCGCCGCGGATGCGGCCGGGCGCGTCGGGGCGGGGAACCTCCGGCCGGTCGCCGGGTTACCCCCGATGAGCCCGGGGACGGCCGGCTGTCCGCTTGCGGCGTGCAGCGGGAAGGCGGTCAATCAACCGGTGGGAGCAGTCGGTCCGGGACGGCGGGACCGGGTGCCCGGCCTCGGCCGTCCGCGCGCGCATGGGGGACCTGCCATGATACCTGACGCCTGGGACATCGAATCGCGGGAGAACGCGCTGAGGCTGGCGCGGCACCTGATCGAAACGGGGGCGCTGCGCTACGACCCGCAGCATCCCTGCCGCCACGGCTCCGGCCTGACGAGCCCGCTGCATCTGGAGGGGCGGCGGCTGCTGTCCTATCCCGCGGTGCGCGGCGAGGTGGTGGACATGGCGGTGCGGATGATCGACCAGGAGATCGGCATCGGCAACCTGGACGCCGTCGCCGCCGGCGAGGGGGCCGGGGTGCCCTGGGCGACGCTGGTGGCCGACCGGCTGGAACTGCCCTTCATCTTCGTCCGCAAGGAAGCGCCGGGGCAGGAGCAGTCCTTCAAGCACCGGATCGAAGGGCGGGTGGAGCGCGGCTGGCGCGTGCTGCTGGTCGAGCAGCTTGCCGCCGACGGCCATCGCAAGGCCCGCTTCGCCCAGCCCCTGACGGAGGCGGGCTGCGAGCTGCACGACGTCTTCGTGCTGTTCCAGTACGGCATCTTCGACGAGATCCACCAGCATCTCGCCCCGCTCGGCATCACCATGCATGCGCTGGCGAACTGGTGGGACGTGCTGGAGGTGGTCAACCGCGGCCACTATCTCGACGGCGAGGCGCAGGGGGAAATCCACGCCTTCCTCGCCGACCCGCGCCGCTGGAAGTCCGACGCGGCTGCCGATGCGGCGGCTACGCCGCAGCGCGCTTCCACGCGACGGTGAGCGCGCCGGCGCCGATCAGCAGCGAACCGCCGACCCGGTTGACGGTCCGCTGCACCGCCGGGGTCCGCACCGCCCGCCGCGCCGCCGAGGCAAGCAGGGCGTAGAGCGCCGCGTTCAGCGTCGCCAGCGTCAGGAAGGTCGCCTCCATCACCATCATCTGTCCGGCCAGCGGCCGCGACTGGTCGAGGAACTGCGGCAGGAAGGCGACGAAGAAGACGATGCTCTTGGGGTTGAGGGCGGTCACGGCATAGGTGTGCAGCATCATGCGCAGCGGCCGCACCCCGGTGTCCTCCTGCGCCCCGTCGGCGGGGAGGCGGCGACCGGCGCCCGCCACAGCTTCAGGCCGAGATAGACGAGGTAGGCCGCTCCCAGCCATTTCAGCAGGGTGAACAGCGCCGCCGAGGTGGCGAGCAGCATGCCGAGCCCGAGCATCGAGGCGGTCATCGCGGTGAAGTCGCCCAGTGCCACGCCGGCCACCGTCGCCATCGCCGACCGGCGCCCGTGGCCCAGCGCATAGGACACGACGAGCAGAACCGTCGGGCCGGGGATCGCCAGCATGACGGCGGACGCCGCGGCGAAGGCAAGCCAGAGATCGGGCGACATGGCGGGGCTCCGTGGAAAAGGGCGCTGCCCAGGAAAAAGGGCGCTGCGGAAATCAATCCACAGCGCCCCCGTCCTGTCCAGATGCTCTTGTTCGGACGCCGCCGCCCGCCGGCCTACTCTCCCGGCATCCGCACCCAGGCGCCGCTGCCGGCGCCGGCGTGCGCCCGGCCGCGGGCGGTCAGCAGGGCGGCGACGAAGGGCTTGGCGAGCAGGACCTGCAGGACGGCCCAGGCCAGCGCCTCCCAGTTGGGCAGCGTCCAGTCGACCTCGTGCAGCGCCTCCAGGAAGGGGAGCTGGCCGTAGATCAGCGACTCCAGCGGGACGAAGCCCTCGGCGACCACCGTCAGCACCGCGCCGAGCAGGAGACCGAAGCCCAGCACCGCCTCGACCGGCAGGCGGCGGGCGGCCTGCCACAGGTTGCCGGCGGGCGGGTCGGCGACCGGCACGGCCGGGCGGAACAGGCCGCTGGCGGCCAGCGCGTCGCGCGGTTCGGCACCCGGCGGGCGGCGGGCGGCGCGGATGGCGCCGAGCGCCAGCAGCCCGACCGCCGGGACCAGCAGATAGACGTTGGGGAAGTCGCGGTAGCGGCCGTCGAAGACGATCAGCAGCGACCAGACCAGCGCCACCGCCCCCAGCGCGACCATGCAGACCCGGCCGGCCTTCTCGACGAGCGACAGGGCGGGGCGCGGGCGGCGCAGTCCGGCCAGCGGCTCGCGCGCCAGGCCGCCGGTGGCGAGCGTGCGGTGCGCCGTCACCAGAACGGCGAGCGACAGCACGCCGGTCAGCCCCAGCATGCCGGCCGACAGCGTCACGTCCTGCCAATAGTGCTTGCCGTGCATCGCCGCATGGACGGCGCGGACGAAGAGGGTGGACAGCGCCTGCGCCAGCAGGATCAGGACGAACCAGCCGCGCGCCGTCGGCCGCGGCCGCAGCAGCGCCAGGCCCAGCACCAGCAGGACGGCGACCCCGCCCGACACCGCGGCCAGCACCGGCCAGCGCTTCGTCTCCACCACCGGGCCGGCCAGCGAGAATTTCGCCTCGCGGTCGGCGCCGTAGAGGCCCCAATGGCCGCCGACGGTTCCCTCCAGCTTGGCCTTCCAGCCCTGGTCGAAGGCCTCGATCACGTTGTAGTCGAAGCCCTCCTGTCGGGCGAGCCGGACGAAGCCGTTGACGAACTTCGCCTTGTTGACCAGTCCCGGAACGGCGGCGCCGCGCGACCGGCCCTCGGTCGGCCAGCCGGTCTCGCCGACCAGGATCGGCTTGCCCGGGAAGCGCTTGGCGATGATGCGGTAGGAGTTGCGGATGCGCTCCGTCGCCCCCTCGACGCCGGCCGGCACATCCTCCCAGTAGGGCAGCAGGTGGATGGTCAGATAGTCGACATGGTCGGCGATTTGCGGGTATTTCAGCCACCATTCCCACACGTCGGCGTAGGAGACCGGCTGCTTGACCGCCGCCTTGACCCGGTCGATGTAGCCGGCGACCTGCTCCGGCGTCAGCTCGCGGCGCAGCAGCACCTCGTTGCCGACGATGACGCGGGTGATGGTTTCCGGATAGCGGTTGGCCAGATCGATGAGGGAGGCGATCTCCTTCTCGTTCTTGTCGGGCTTGGAGGACAGCCAGGCCCCCATGGTGACCTGCAGCCCGTGCCTGCGCGCCAGCTCCGGCACCGCCTCCAGCCCCTCCAGCGAGGTGTAGGTGCGGATGCCCGCCACCTGCGGGGCGAGCGCCGCCAGATCCTCCTCGATCTGCGCGGTGGTGGGGAAGGTCTGGGTCAGCGGGCTCTGCCCGTCGCGGAAGGGCGCGAAGGACACGCTCTTCAGCTTGCCGCCGGGCGGCGGCTCCAGCGGCACCGGCCGGTTGGGCAGGGACCAGACGGCGAGGTTCGCGAGGCCGGCTATCAGGAGCGCGGCGAGGATCGTCAGCAGTCGCATGGGCGGGATGTCTACACCAAAGCCGGGCCGGCAGGAAGGAGGGGGCGGAAACGGAAAAGGGCGCGCCCCCGGTCAACAGAGGCGCGCCCGTCAAGGTCGGTCAAGGATCGAGTGACGTGCCTTCGTCACGAGGAGTTAACCCGCCCCGGCGGCGGTTATTCCATCCCGATGGACTTACCGCTCCACGAAGGCCTTCTCGATCACGTAGGCGCCGGGGACGCCGTTGTGGCCCATGGCGAAGCCGCGGCGGTCCATGATCGCGCTGGTGTCGGCCAGCATGGCCGGGCTGCCGCAGATCATCACGCGGTCCTTCTCCGGATCGAGATCCGGCAGGCCGAGGTCGGCGAACAGCTTGCCGTTCTCGATCAGGTCGGTCAGGCGGCCCTGGTTGCGGAAGGGCTCGCGCGTGACGGTGGGGTAGTAGAGCAGCTTTTCCTTCACCTGCTCGCCGAAGAACTCGTTCTCCGGCAGGGCGGTGCGGATCAGCTCGTCATAGGCCAGCTCGGCCACCGTGCGGGTGCCGTGGGTCAGGATCACCCGGTCGAACTTCTCGTACAGCTCCGGATCCTTGATGATCGACAGGAAGGGGGCGAGGCCGGTGCCGGTGGACAGAAGATACAGGTTGCGGCCCGGCAGCAGGTTGCTGGCCACCAGCGTGCCGGTCGCCTTGCGGTTGACCAGCAGCGTGTCGCCTTCCTTCAGATACTGCAGCCGCGAGGTCAGCGGGCCGTCCTGCACCTTGATGCTGAAGAACTCCAGCGTCTCCTCGTAATGGGCGCTGACCAGGCTGTAGGCGCGCAGCAGCGGGCGCCCCTCGACCATCAGGCCGATCATGGTGAACTGCCCCGGCTCGAAGCGGAAGGACGGGTCGCGGGTGGTGGTGAAGCTGAACAGCGTGTCGGTCCAGTGGTGGACGCGCAGGACGCGCTCGTTGATGAGGTTGCTCATGGAGATCCCGGAACCCTTGCTGAGCCTGGTAGCGGAAAGCGCCCTGCCGCCGGACGTGCTGCGGCGCGGCACGCTTTCCTAACAACGAATCGGACGGAAGGCCACGAATTTCTACCGAATGAAATGGCGTGTCGGCCGGTAATCACAATCCCATCATGCAAAATAGGGGAATTGCCGCCTCACTCCGCGCTGGGCGGCGCGAACAGGTAGGGGGAGAGGCCGCGCAGGTTCTCGTCCACGATAAGCCGATGATTCAGCGGCGGAAAGGCACGCTGGGAGCAGTCGAGCCGCGGGCACAGCCGGCAGTTCACCCCGATCGGCGTCGCGGCGTCGTTGTTGTCGAGGTCGAAGCCGTCCGCATAGGTGACCTGCGCCGCGTGCTGTGCGTCGCAGCCCAGCGCGATGGCGAAGAGCTGGGGCGGGCTGCGGTGGCCGCCGCCGGCCTTGGCGACGGTGCGGGCGATGGAGAAGTAGGTGGTGCCGTCCGGCATCCGGGCCACCTGGCTGTGGACCTTGCCGGGGGTGCGGAAGGCCTCGTAGACGATCCAGCGCGGGCAGCCGCCGCCGAAGCGGGCGAAGTGGAAGCCGGCGCCGGAAAAGCGCTTGGACACATTGCCGGCGCTGTCGACCCTCATGAAGAAGAAGGGCACGCCCTTCGCCCCCGGCCGGTTCAGCGTGGTCAGCCGCTGGCACACCTGCTCGAAGGAGGCGTCGAAGCGTCGCCGCAGGATTTCGATGTCGTAACGAACTTGGTTCGCCGCCTCCCAGAACCGGTCGTAGGGCATCAGGACGGCGGCGGCGAAATAGTTGGCGAGCCCGATGCGGGCGAGCCGCCGCGCCTCGTCCCCCGACAGGTTGGCGTCGTCGACGATCCGGTTCAGCAGCTCGCGATGGCGCAGCAGGGCGATCTGGCAGGCGAGCTGGAAGTTGCGTCCGGACGGGGCCAGCATCTCCGACAGCAGGATGCGGCGGCTGTGCCGGTCGAAGCGGCGCACGGCATAGCCCATCACCTCCGACGGCAGCAGCCGGACGCGGACCGAGTGGTTGTTCAGCAGATAGTCGGCCAGCCCGCGGTAGAGGTCGCCCTTCTCCAGCCTGCCGTCCTGCCACAGCGCCTCCGCCGCCGCCTCCAACTCGGGGAAGTGGTTGGAGTGGGCCTGGAACAGGTCGCGCACCTCGTCCTGCGGAAAGCCGCTGCTCTGCACCAGATGCAGCTTCTCGCGGTCGGCCACCCGCTCGGCCAGCGCCTGCAGGTCGTCGCGCGATCCGCGATAGGCGCGGTAGAGCGCCACCACCGCCTGCCCCAGCGTCGGGGCGACCGCCGCCAGCTCGCGGAAGTCCTGGTTCTTGATGTCGGAGCCGTCGAAGATCTGGTCGGCGAACACCTCGCGCAGGCCGGCGACCAGCCGGCTCTCGTCATCCTCGGCGAAGGACTGGAGGTCGACGCCGAACTGCTGGCCCAGCTTCAGCAGGAGCGGGACGGTCACCGGCCGCTGGTTGTGCTCGATCAGGTTCAGGTAGCTGGGCGAGATGCCGAGCTGCTCGGCCATCTGGGCCTGGGTCAGCCCCTGGTCGCGGCGCAGGCGCCGGACCTTGGGGCCCAGCATCGCCTTCTTGTCCATCGCCGTCGCCATCGGTCGCGCGCCTTCTGCAGAGAGCCCGGGGGCAGGGTCCGGGATTTACAAGCTTTACGGATTTACAGGAGTTTTCTGACGGCAGTTTACAAGATGACCTTTTTACAAACAACGACTTATTGCAACGCGTCCAGGCCGCAAGTAACTCTCGTGACAAGGCAGCGCTGTAAAGGGCTGCGAACCGACCAAGACCCCCGCAACGCCGGTCCGGGCAGGCACATCGGACCCGGCGGACGCGATACGGACGAGAAGGAACATCACATGGCGCTCGACGAGAAGACCAAGGCCGCCCTCCGCGCCGCCCGTTACGAGGGCATCAAGCGCGACTACACCATGGATGATGTCAAGCGCCTGAGCGGCTCGGTCAAGATCGAGTACACGCTGGCCGAGATGGGCGCCCAGCGCCTGTGGGAGCTGCTGAACACCGAGCCCTACATCAACACGCTGGGTGCCCTGACCGGCAACCAGGCGATGCAGGCGGTGAAGGCCGGCCTGAAGGCCATCTACCTGTCGGGCTGGCAGGTCGCCGGCGACGCCAACCTGGCCGGCCAGATGTATCCGGACCAGAGCCTGTACCCGGCCAACTCGGTCCCGGCGGTGGTCGAGCGCATCAACAACGCCTTCAAGCGCGCCGACGAGATCCACCACGCCGAGGGTGACGACAGCACCTACTGGTTCGCCCCGATCGTCGCCGACGCCGAGGCCGGCTTCGGCGGTCCGCTGAACGCCTTCGAGCTGATGAAGGCCATGATCAAGGCCGGCGCGGCGGGCGTCCACTTCGAGGACCAGCTCGCGTCGGAGAAGAAGTGCGGCCACCTCGGCGGCAAGGTGCTGATCCCGACCCAGCAGCACATCCGCACGCTGAACGCCGCCCGCATGGGCGCGGACGTCTGCGGCACCTCGACCCTGGTGATCGCCCGCACCGACGCCGAGTCGGCGCAGCTCATCACCTCGGACATCGACGAGCGCGACCATCCCTTCATCGACTTCGACAGCGGCCGCACCACCGAGGGCTTCTACCGCCTGAAGAAGGGCATGGGCGTCGACCACTGCATCGCCCGCGGCCTGGCCTACGCGCCCTACTCCGACCTGCTGTGGTGGGAGACCTCCAAGCCGAACCTCGACGACGCCCGCAAGTTCGCCGAGGCCATCCGCAAGGAGTTCCCGAACAAGCTGCTGGCCTACAACTGCTCGCCGTCCTTCAACTGGAAGGCCAACCTGGACGACGACACCATCGCCAAGTACCAGCGCGAGCTGGGCGCCATGGGCTACAAGTTCCAGTTCGTCACCCTGGCGGGCTTCCACTCGCTGAACTACTCGGCCTTCATGCTGGCGAAGGGCTACGCCGAGCGCGGCATGGCGGCCTACTCCGAGCTGCAGCAGGCCGAGTTCGCGGCCGAGAAGCTGGGCTACACCGCGACCAAGCACCAGCGCGAGGTCGGCACCGGCTACTTCGACGCGGTCGCCACGGCGGTTTCCGGCGGCACCTCGTCGACCACCGCGTACAAGGACAGCACCGAGGCCGACCAGTTCCATTGATCTGGTCCGCATGGGATCCGGTGTGCGAGCCGGATCTCTCTGAACGGCTGATGCTTTGACTCGAAACGGCCGGGGCCTCCACCCCGGCCGCTTTTTTTCGCCGCGACGGGCGGCGGTCCGGGTGCAGAAGACGTATCCCGGCCGTGAAAGGGCGGCGGCCAGCCACGCCCTAATGGTATGGCTGCCTTGCGCCGCACCTAGCCGTGGTTGTCCCCCGGACGCGGGAAATTGGCCCAAAAGTCTTGAGCGGAGCGGGAAAACCGTCCGGTCCGGGCGGCACCCGCCCCGGCGGATCCGGCGTCCGGCCTACGCCGCGCCGCGGAATCCGTCATTGACTTGGGATCGGATCAAGGCCACTTGTGTTCCATGCTCACAACAAAACGATCAGGGGCCTGACGGCTCCACGCGCCGGCTTCCCCATTCCGGGGACCGGTGGCGGGTCCGGCCGCCGCGCATCCCCTGCGCGGCCGTTGCCGTTCGAGTCTTGCCCGGTGTCGTCGATCGACCGTCGTCGCTTGGACATGCCGCGCCTGCTGATCGCCAGGACGAAAGGAAGAAAACGTATGGATCAACCGCTCGCAGGAAAGTCGATTGCCATTCTCGTCTCCAACGGCTTCGAAGAGCTGGAGATGACCGAGCCGCAGCGTGCCCTCCTCAAGACCGGTGCCAAGCTGCACACGATTTCGACCGAAACCGGTCTGGTCAACGGCTGGCACGGCAAGTCCTGGGGCCATTACTTCCCGGTGGACAAGCTGCTCGGCGAAGTTCTCGGCGCCGACTACGACATGCTGATCCTGCCGGGTGGCGAGCGCAGCATTGCCAAGCTGCAGCAGTCCGCCCACACCCGCCGCATCGTCGGCCACTTCCTGGACGCCCGCAAGCCGATCGCCGCGATCGACCACGGCATCCAGCTCCTGGCCATCCCGGGCAAGCTGCGCAAGCGCACCCTGGCCGCGCCGGAAGCCTACCGCGAGGCGCTGACCGCCGCCGGCGCCATCATCAGCGACGATCCGCTGGTGGTCGATCCGATCACCGTCACGGCGCTCGGCCATGACGAGCTGCCGGCCTTCGTCGAGCAGGTCGTCAAGCTGTTCACCGACGCCGCCCAGATGCGCAAGGCCGCCTGAGGCTTTTCCGAGCGGTCCTGCGAGCCGGTCTGCGGCCGCATCCGGATCCCGCCTTCCGCGGATCCGGATGCGGCCGTTCTGCGTTTCGGGATCGTTTCTCTTCCGGGGAGTCCCGCTTCCGGGGCGGCCATGGTCCCACGCCGGGGCGGTGCCACGGGCGCCGCTACGCGACGTCCCAGTAATGGCAGGCCACCCGGTGCCCCGGCGCGACCTCCTCCAGCGCCGGCACCTCCTGGCCGCAGAAGCCCCGCGCCTTCGGGCAGCGCAGGCGCAGGGGGCAGCCGCTCGGCGGACGCAGCGGGGCGGGGGCCTCGCCGTCGAGGTCCGGCTTGCGGCCGGCTGAGGCGGCGATCAGCGCGCGGGTGTAGGGATGGCGGGCGTCGCGCAGCAGCGCGGCGGAGCCGCCCTCCTCGATCACGCGGCCCATCATCAGCACCAGAGCCCGGTCGGCGATGCGCAGCGCCTCGCCGGCGTCCTGCGCCGCCAGCAGCAGGGCGAGCCGCCGCTCGTCGCGCAGGCGCAGCAGATCGGCGACGAAGCGCCGCCGCACCTCCCCGGACAGGCTGGCGGCCGGCTCGTCGCAGACCAGGGCGCGCGGCTCCGGCAGCAGGGCGCGGGCCAGCCCGACGCGGGCCGCCTCCTCGGCGTCCAGCGTGGCGGGCAGGCGGGCGGCGACGTCGCCCGGCAGCCCGGCCAGGCCGAGCGCGTCGGCGATGCGGCGCCCGTGCCGCTCCTCCGGGATGTCGGGACGGAGCTGCTCCAGCGTCTCGGCCATCTGCGCCCCCACGCTCATCGCCGGGTCGAGGGCGGCGGCCGGGTGGGGGAACAGGACGGTGACGTCGCGGCGGATGCGGCGCAGCCCGTCGGCATCGGCGGCGGCGATGTCGCGGCCCCGCCAGGTCACCTGCCCGGCGTCCGGCGGGATCAGGGCCAGGACGGTGCGGGTCACCATGGACTTGCCGCTGCCGCTCTCGCCGAGCAGGGCCACCGTCTCCCCCGCGGCCAGCGTGAAGGAGACGTCCCGCAGCACGGTCAGCGACCGCCCCGGAACCAGCGGGAAGGAGAGGCCGAGCCCGCGCACCGACAGCAGGCCGGGACCCGTCCCAGGCCTTCCGGCGTCCTGCTCCGCATTCCGCTCCGCCGTCTCCCCGGCCGCGTCCGGCCCCGCCTCCGGTTTCGCGGCGGGCACCAGCCGCCCGCGCTCGAATGCCAGATGCCGGTCGGCCAGCCCGTCCAGCCCGTCCTCCGGCCGCGCGGTGAGGACCAGCGCGATCCCCGCCGCCCGCGCCCGCTCCGCCAGCAGTCCCAGCAGCCGCGCCCGCACCGTGCCGTCGAGCCCGGCCCCCGGCGCGTCGGCGAGCAGGACGGCCGGCTCCGCCGCCAGGGCGAGCGCCAGCACGGCGCGCCAGCGCCGCAGGTCGCTCAGCTCGTGGGGAAAGGCATCGAACCGCCGGCCGGCCGCCGGCGCGCCCAGCCGGTCGAGCGCGTCGGACAGCCGCTGTACCGCCTGCTGCGGGGGCAGCCGCAGATGATGGCGCAGCAGCGTCGCCGCCTGCGCCGCCAGCGTCCGGTTGGGCGCCAGCAATCCGTCCTGCGCCACCAGGATGCGCCGCCCGTGCCCCTCCACGGTGCCGGAGATCCGCAGCCCGCCAAGCGGCAGCCCGGCCAGCGCGCGCAGCAGCAGGCTCTTGCCGGCGCCGGGGCCGCCGGTCACCGCCACGACCTCGCCCGGCCGCAGCGTCAGGCCGGCGCGGTCGACCAGCATGCGGTCGCCATCGCTCAGCGTCAGTCCCTCCACCGACAGGCCCTTCACCGCAGGGATGGTCACGGCACCTTCCCCGCGGCGCGCAGCCCGTCGCCGACCGCCCCCAGCGCCCACAGGGTGGCGGCCAGCAGGACCACCGGCAGCAGCGCGGCCACGGCATCGCCGCGTTCCAGCGCCGCGGCGACGGCGCCGCCCCAGCTTCCCCCCTGCTGCAGGCCGAGGCCGAGCAGGCTGGCGAAACACTCGGCCGCCAGCGCGCGGGGCAGGGCAAGCCAGCCTGCCGCGGCCAGCGACCACAGCGCGTTGGGCAGCAGGTGGCGGCGGAAGACCGTCTGCTCGTCCAGCCCGTTGGCGCGGGCCGCCACCAGGAACTCGCGGCGCATCAGCGCGCGCAGTTCGGCCTGCGCCATGCCGGCGACGACCGGGGCGGTGCTGAGCGCCACGGCCAGGGACAGCACGACCGCGCTGCGGTCCGACAGGCCGGACAGCAGCAGCACGGCGAGGACCAGCGGCGTGCCGGCCAGCCGTTCCGCCAGCCGCATCATCGACCGCTCGGCCTGACGGCCGAGGAAGACCGCCAGCACCGCCCAGCCGATGCCGACAGCCGCCCCCAGCAGTCCGGCCAGCAGGGCGAAGGACAGGCTGCCGCGCGCCTCCACCAGCGTGGCGACCACCGGGTCGTTGGCCGGCTGCTCGGCTGCCCAGTTCGGCAGGCCGCTCGGCAGCAGCGGGGCGGCCAGCGCGGCCAGCGCCATGGCGGCGAGCAGCACCAGCCCGGCCGATGCCCGGCGGTTGGTCGCCAGCCGGTGCAGGGCGCTCTGCGGCGGTTCGGGGGAGAGGGCGGGGACCGGCATGACGCGCCTCAGCCTCCTGCCCGCAGGTCGGCCGGGCGGGGATCGGCGGGCCGTGGATCGAGCCGGCGCTGCAGGCCCCGCGCCCCGGCGCGCAGCAGGGCCGACAGGCCCGACAGCATGGCGAAGGCCAGCAGCCCGGCCGCCGTCTCCCCCTGGCGCGACGCCTCGACCAGCAGCGCGCCGGCACCGGGCAGGCCGAACAGGCTCTCCACCGCGGCGGCCCCCGCCAGCAGGGCGAGGATGGCGGTGCCGAGCCCGCCCGCCACCGGGGCGAGCGCCAGCGGGGCCGCGTGGTGCCACAGGATTTCGCGCGGTCCATAGCCGAAGCCTTCGGCCATGCGCACCGGCCCGCTGTCCAGCGCCGCGTCCATCGCCGGGCCGGCCAGCCGGGCCGCCTGGCAGGCCGCCGGCAGGGCCAGTACCAGCCAGCCGAGCGCCAGCGCGGTTCCGCCGCCGAGCGCCCCGCCCGCCAGTCCGCCCCCCGGTTCGCCCCCCAGTTCATTGACCAGCGCCAGCGCCGCCGCGGCGATCAGGAAGCCCGGCAGGGCCGGGGCCAGCCAGCCCAGCAGAAGGCCGGTGAAGCCGGCGGCCGAGGGGCGGCGCAGCCCGGCATGCAGCCCGACCAGCGTGCCCAGCACCGTCCCCATCACCAGGGCGGGCACGGCCAGCACCGCCGTCACCAGCAGCCCGGAGGCGGTGCGCACCGCCGTCTCCGCCCAGTCCGGGTCGATCGCCAGCGCGACCGCGACCGCCGCCGCGACGGGCAGCAGGGCCGTGGCGGCAACGGGGATCAGGCTGGTAAGGACCGGGCGCGGCATGGCGAAGCGGGGACCTGCGACGGAAACTCTCGACGAAGCTGGCAGGATGGTGCGGCAGGATGATGGCCGCGACCGATCGGGTGCCACCGGGCGTATGAGTTCGACGGTACGCATTCCGGGACCCGCAGGGCAACGATATTTCGCCGGAAGTCGAGGCAGCCGGACGGCAGAACCGACACCATCTGTTGCTAAGACTGGCCGTTGCCGAGACTGGCCTCAACGATCCGGGACCCCATGCTCGTACCGTCGCCCGATCCGCTGCGTTTCGTCCCCTCCGACCCGGAGCCGGGGCCGGCCTCCGTCCTGCCGCCGATCCTGGAGCCCGGCCGGACCTGCTGGCGGATCGAGGGCGCCCGGCGGATGGGCGTGATCGTCGATGCCGAGAATTACTTCGCGACGGTGAAGGCGGCGATGCGGCGGGCGCGGCGCAGCATCTACATCGCCGCCTGGGATTTCGACGCCCGCGTCCGGCTGATGCCGCAGAGCCGCCGGCCGCGCCGGCCCGACCGGCTGGGCAACCTGCTGAACTGGGTGGCGACGACCCGGCCGGAGCTGTCGGTCCATGTGCTGAAGTGGGACTATGCGGAGCTGTTCGACCTGGCCCGCTGGTCGCACCCCTTCATGCTGCGCAACTGGCTGTCCCACCGCCGGGTGCATTACCGGCTGGACGGCGACCATCCGACCGGGGCCTGCCATCACCAGAAGATCGTGGTGATCGACGACGCGCTGGCCTTCTGCGGCGGGCTGGACATCACGGCCAACCGCTGGGACACCCGCGCCCACCGCGCGCACGAGCGGCTGCGCCGCCAGCCCGACGGCAAGCGCTACGAGCCCTTCCACGACGTGATGATGGCGGTGGACGGCGAGGCGGCGCGGGCGCTGGGCGACCTGTTCCGCGCCCGCTGGGCCCGCGCGACCGGCGAGGCGCTGGCCTCGCCGCACCCGGTGCCGGACGATCCCTGGCCGCCGGGGCTGGAGCCGCTGCTGCGTGACGTGCGCATCGGCATCTCCCGCACCGATCCCGCCTGCAGCGGCCGGGACGAGGTGCGCGAGGTCGAGGCCCTCTACCTGGAGGCCATCGCCCGGGCGAGGCGCTCCATCTACATGGAAAGCCAGTATTTCGCCTCCGACGCGGTGGCCGGGGCGCTGAAGGCCCGCCTCGCCGAGGAGGACGGGCCGGAGGTGGTGGTGGTCAACCCGGTGCGCACCACGAGCTGGCTGGAGAACACCGTCATGCTGGGCGCCCGCGCCCGCATCACCCGGGAACTGCGCGAGGCCGACCGCCACGGCCGCTTCGGCCTCTATGTCGCCAGGACCGACGACGGCGCCTGCATCACCGTCCATTCGAAGGTCATGGTGGTGGACGACCGGCTGCTGCGCATCGGCTCCGCGAACCTCAACAACCGCTCGATGGGGCTCGACACCGAGTGCGACCTGGCGCTGGAGGCGCCGCCGGGGCCGGAGGGGGCGGAGGTCCGCAAGGCCATCGCCCGCACCCGCGACGACCTGATCGCCGAGCATCTGGGCGTCCCGCGGGAACGGGTGACCGCCGAGATCCGCCGCACCGGTTCGCTGATCCGCTGCATCGAGAACCTGAACACGCCCGAGGGGCGCACGCTGGAGCTGCATGTCGAGCCGGAGCCGGGGCTGCTCGCCTCCGCCGTGGCCGAGGCCGGCGTGTTCGATCCCGAACGGCCGGTCGACGCGGTGGGGATCGTGCGGCGGGTGCTGCCCTCGCGCATTCCGCGCATGCGCGTCTGGTTCGCGGCGGCCGGCGCCCTGCTGCTGCTCGCCGGGCTGTGGGCGGTGTGGCGGCACACCGGGCTCAGCGGCTGGGCGACGCTGGACGGCGCGCTCGACGCCGTCCACGGCCTGCGCGAAACACCGCTCGGCCCGCTGTGGCTGATCCTCGCCTATGTGGCGGGCGGGCTGCTGATGTTCCCGCTGACGCTGATGGTGGCGGCCACCGCCATCGCGCTGGGGCCGGTGTGGGGCTTCTCCACCGCCATGGCGGGGGCGCTGGCCTCGGCGGTGGCCGGCTTCTGGATCGGCCGGCTGGCCGGCCGGCGGACGATCGAGCGGCAGGGCGGCGTCCTGATCGACCGGCTGAGCCGCCGGCTGGCGCGCCGCGGTGTCTTCGCGGTCGCCAGCGTCCGCGCCGTGCCGGTGGCGCCCTTCACCGTGGTGAACATGGTGGCCGGCGCCTCGCATGTGCGGTTCGGCGACTTCGTGCTCGGCACGCTGGTCGGACTTGCACCGGGAACGCTTGCCTTCAGCATCCTCGGGCACCAGCTTGAGCGTACGCTGACCTCGCCGGGGTGGAGCGACATCGGGCTGCTGGTGCTGGTCGCCGCGGCGGCGGTAGGGTTGGGATGGCTCGCCGGCCGGCTGATGGGCCGGCTCTCTGGCGAGGGCAGGGGGCAGGAGGAATCGTGATCCGTTTCAGCCGGGACCGTGTCGAGCGCATCGCCGCCGCGTTGCGCAGTGCCCGCGCAAGGCGCCGCCGCAGCCGCGTCGATGTCCGCCAGGGGGCGGTGCCGGACGGGATGGCGTCGCTGCGGCTGGCGACCTGGAACATCCACAGCTGCGTCGGGCTCGACGCCCGCTTCGCGCCGGACCGCATCGCCCAGGTGATCCGCGACCTGGACGTCGACCTGATCGGCCTGCAGGAGGTCGGCTGGCATCACCGCGGCGAGGCCGGGCTCGACCAGTTCGCCTTCCTGGAGAGGGCGACCGGTCTGACGGCGCTCGCCGGCCCGACCAAGCACAGCGAGCGGGCGCATTACGGCAACGCGCTGCTGACCCGCCTGCCGGTGCGCTCCGTCACCCCCATCGACCTCAGCGTCGGCCGGCGGGAACCGCGCGGCGCCATCGACGCGGTGGTGGAGGTGCAGGGACGGCCGCTGCGCGTGATCGTCGCCCATCTCGGCCTCGATCCGTGGGAGCGGGCGAAGCAGGTCGGCGACATTCTGTCGCGGGTGGCCCGGCAGCCGGACCTGCCCACCGTCTTCATGGGCGACCTCAACGAATGGACGCCGACCTCGCCGCGGCTGAAGCGGCTGGCGGATTCCTTCGCCGACGTGGCCAATCCGCGCAGCTTCCACGCCCGCATGCCGACCCTGCGGCTCGACCGCATCTATGTGTCGGGCGGGGCGGCGATCCCCTCCTACGAGGTCATCCGGACCGTGCTGACCCGCCGCGCCTCGGACCATCTGCCGGTCCGCGCCACCATCGCGGTTCCCTGATATATCAATAGTTTGGGCGTGACTCCGCCGGTTCCCCGGACCGGCGGCGGTCATCCGGAATCCCCAGGGCGGCACCGGCCGGAGCCGGTCCGGCCGCCGTCCCCTGTCCGTCCGGTCTATGCGTTACCCGAGAGCGCTGCGTTTTCTCCGGGGAGAGTTGGGGCCGCGGATTGTTACAGGAACAACAGAGTCTTGCGCCGGGGGTGCGATAGATTGACCTATCCCAAAGAGGCCAACGAAGGTTATGGTTGGTCATACGATCAATGGGGCGGCCCGGGCGGGCAGGGCCGGAAACACGGGATATGAGGACGGACGTTGCTTTACCACCTGTATGACATGCATCACGCGGCGATGCGGCCGATGCGCCTGTGGGCGGAGGCCGCCCAGCACGCATTCCAGAACCCCTTCGTTCCGCTGTCCTACACCAAGCTCGGCCGCGCGGTCGCCGCCGGGGCGGAGCTGGTCGAACGGACGACCCGGCGCTTCGCCAAGCCGGATTTCGGGCTGAAGGAGACGACCGTCCAGGGGCAGACGGTCGCCATCACCGAGAGGATCGTCGCCGAGACGCCGTTCTGCCACCTGCTGCACTTCGCCAAGCCGGAGGGGACGCCGGCCCAGCCGCGGGTCCTGCTGGTCGCCCCGATGTCCGGGCACCACGCCACGCTGCTGCGCGGCACGGTGGAGGCTCTGCTGGCCGACCATGACGTGTTCATCACCGACTGGATCGACGCCCGGCTGGTGCCGCTGGCGAAAGGCCCCTTCGACCTCGACGACTACATCGACACGGTCGCCGACCTGATCCGCTTCCTCGGCCCGCAGACCCACGTCATCGCGGTGTGCCAGCCGGCGGTGCCGGTGCTGGCCGCGGTGTCGCTGATGGCGGCGGCGGACGATCCGGTGCAGCCGCGCAGCATGACGCTGATGGGCGGCCCGATCGATCCGATGGCGAACCCGACCGTGCCGGTGAAGCTGGCCGCCGAACGGCCGCTGAAGTGGTTCGAGCGGTCGGTGATCACCACCGTCCCGGTCTATTATCCCGGCGCCTTCCGGCGGGTCTATCCGGGCTTCATCCAGCTCTCCGGCTTCATGTCGATGCATCTCGACCGGCATATCGGCGAGCATCTCGGCCTGTTCCGCCACCTCGTCCGCGGCGACGGCGATTCCGCCGAGCAGCACCGCCGCTTCTACGACGAGTATCTGTCGGTGATGGACCTGTCGGCGGAATTCTACCTGCAGACCATCGAGACGGTGTTCCAGAAGCATGCGCTGGCCAACGGCACCATGCAGTCGCGCGGCCGCCGGATCGAGCCGTCGGCCATCCGCAGGACCGCGCTGATGACCGTCGAGGGCGAGCTGGACGACATCTCCGCCCCCGGCCAGACCATCGCGGCGCACCGGCTGTGCTCCTCGCTGCCGGAGGAGATGCGCGGGCGGCACTTCCAGAAGGGCGTCGGCCACTACGGCATCTTCAACGGCCGCAAGTGGCGCGAGGCCATCATGCCGCAGCTGCGGGAGTTCATCCGCAAGCACGACGCGGCCTGACCGGACGGGCGGCGGCGGGGCGCCCCGGCCGGCGCCCCCGCTCCCCCTCTCGTGCCGGACCGGCCGCGCTCAAGCGGCCGGAGGCTGCGCTCAGCGCCGCCGCCCCACCGGCTGCAGCTCGTGCAGCAGCCAGACGAGCGTCGAGACCACCAGGATGGCCCCCGCCTGATGGGCGGCGGCGACCGGGATCCAGACCACCGTCAGCAGCGTGGCGATCCCCAGCCCGATCTGCACCAGCACCATGGCCGCGGCGGCGAGCCCGGCCTGCGTGGCGCGGCCGGGCAGCCGGGCCAGCACCACCCGCAGGCCGAGCGCCAGCACCGCCAAGCCGGTCAGCAGGGCCAGCGCGCGGTGGATCAGCTGGATGGCGGCGGTGTTCTCCACCGGGTTGAGCCACCAGGGCACGAGGGTGCCGACCTCCGGCGGGATCCAGTGGCCCGCCATCAGCGGGAACGTATTGTAGGCGTAGCCGGCGCGGGTGCCGGCGACGAAGGCGCCCCAGACGATGGTCAGCGCGACCAGCCCCAGGGCCCGGCGCGCGTGGCGCCGCAGCCCGGCCGCCTCGGGCCGCCAGCCGGCGAGCGGCATCGGGTCGAACAGGCCGAGCGCCGTGCGCAGCAGCAGCGCATAGATCAGGATCGCCATCGACAGGTGCAGCGCCAGCCGGTAGTGGCTGACCTCGGGATGGTCGACCAGCCCGCTCTTCACCATGAACCAGCCGATGCCGCCCTGCAGCCCGCCCAGCAGGAACAGCCCGGCCAGCTTCGGCCACAGGTCCTGCGGGATCCGGCCGGCGATCCAGAAGCGCAGGAAGGGGATCAGGAAGACGAAGCCGATGAGCTGGCCCCACAGCCGGTGGAACCACTCCCACCAGAAGATCCGCTTGAAGTCCTCCAGCCCCATCCAGGAATTGTAGACGCGGAACTCCGGCGTCTGCTGGTAGAGGCCGAAGACGCGGGTCCATTCCGTCTCCGACAGCGGCGGCAGGATGCCGATCAGCGGCTTCCACTCCACCATGGACAGCCCGCTCTCGGTCAGGCGGGTGATGGCGCCGATCACCGCCATGGCAAGCACCATCGCGGCACACAGGACGAGCCACCACGCCACCGGACGGGTCGAAGGGCCGGCGGAGGCGGGGGCGGCGTCGGTCGTAAAGGCTGTCACGGGCGGCGGTCCGGTGATGGGAGCGGTCGTCCCGCAATGTGGGGCGGAATCCGCTCCGCGTCAAACCGCCGCGGGGCGGGACGGAGGACCGGGAGGGGCGCGCAGTCCGCGGGAAGGCCGGGGCCCGCCGCCCGTCCGCGTCACACCCCGAACTCCTGCAGCGCGCCGGCGAGGAAGAACAGGGCGAAGAGCATGGCGAACAGGCCGAGGATGGTGGTGATCTCGACCACCGTCTCGGTCACCCACAGGCGGTCCCAAGGATGCCCTTCATCGTCGTTCCATTCGTCCATCGCAGCCTCCCCTCCGGAATCCGCTAAAATTTTCGCAAATTCCGCAGGGGGCCGCTGTGACGGGGATCACAGGGGTATGCGGTTCACTGCAGGCGGAAGTCCGCCGCGGCGTACCGCAGCTCGCCCGGCGTGATCAGCGTCTGCGTCGCCAGCTTGACCGAGTGCAGCTTGCCGTCCAGGTTGGCCTGCCAATAGTCCAGGAACCTGCGCAGCACCGGGTAGTCGGGGGCCAGGTCGAGGTCCTGCCAGAGGAAGCTCTGCAGCAGGGTCGGGTGGTCCGGCATGTGATAGAGGATCTCCGCCGTCGTCAGGCGGTAGTTGCGCAGTTGAAGTCCCAGATTGGCCATGCGCTGTCTCCCAGGATGGTCGGGTGGGGGATCGGCTGGTGGTGTCCGGTGCTCCCTGAACCGGTTTCGGTCATGACCGTTTGAAGAAATCTTGCCGTCCGCCGGATAACGCGCAACGGTAAATATCGTTCCATATCAGCATGTTAGCAGCATAACGGCCCGAGTGCTGCCACAAGGACGCGCGAAATGCGCGTCTGGGCTCTTGAATCCCAAAAGCCGTTCGACTAGCTGTCTGGCACTCACCGGGGAAGAGTGCTAACACCACCCGCACCCGGCATGCACATTCAACGCAGCAAGCCTTTCGAGGAGGCATTCCCATGAAGTTCCGTCCGCTGCACGACCGCGTCGTCGTCAAGCGTCTGGAGTCCGACACCAAGACCAAGGGCGGGATCATCATCCCCGACACCGCGAAGGAGAAGCCCCAGGAGGGTCAGGTCATCGCGGTGGGCCCGGGCGCCCGTGACGAGAGCGGCAAGGTCGTGGCGCTCGACGTCAAGGCCGGCGACCGGATCCTGTTCGGCAAGTGGTCGGGCACGGAAGTGAAGATCGAGGGCGAGGATTTCCTGATCATGAAGGAATCCGACATCATGGGCGTCATCGAGGCTTAAGTCTCCGCCCAATCGCGCTCGTTGAAACGATACTCAGAGGAATCGAGAGATGGCTGCCAAGGAAGTGAAGTTCTCCGCCTCCGCGCGTGAAAAGATGCTGCGTGGCGTGGACATCCTGGCCGACGCTGTGAAGGTCACGCTGGGCCCGAAGGGCCGCAATGTCGTGATCGAGAAGTCGTTCGGTGCTCCGCGCATCACCAAGGACGGCGTGTCGGTCGCCAAGGAAATCGAGCTGGCCGACAAGTTCGAGAACATGGGCGCCCAGATGGTCCGCGAGGTCGCCTCGAAGACCAACGACCTGGCGGGCGACGGCACCACCACCGCCACCGTGCTGGCCCAGGCCATCGTCCGTGAGGGCGTGAAGGCCGTCGCCGCCGGCATGAACCCGATGGACCTGAAGCGCGGCATCGACATCGCCGTCGAGACCGTGGTGAACGACATCCGCGGCCGCGCCAAGAAGGTCACCACCAACGACGAGATCGCCCAGGTCGGCACCATCTCCGCCAACGGCGAGGCCGAGATCGGCAAGATGATCGCCCAGGCGATGGAGAAGGTCGGCAACGAGGGCGTCATCACGGTCGAGGAGGCCAAGAGCCTCGAGACCGAGCTGGACGTCGTCGAGGGCATGCAGTTCGACCGCGGCTACCTGTCGCCGTACTTCATCACCAACGCCGACAAGATGATCGCGGATCTCGAGAATCCGTACATCCTGCTGCACGAGAAGAAGCTGTCGGGCCTGCAGGCCCTGCTGCCGGTCCTCGAGGCCGTCGTGCAGTCCGGCCGTCCGCTGCTGATCGTCGCCGAGGACGTCGAGGGCGAGGCCCTGGCGACCCTGGTCGTCAACAAGCTGCGCGGCGGCCTGAAGATCGCCGCCGTGAAGGCCCCGGGCTTCGGCGACCGCCGCAAGGCGATGCTGGAGGACATGGCCATCCTGACCGGCGGCCAGGTCATCAGCGAGGATCTCGGCATCAAGCTCGAGAACGTCACCCTCGACATGCTGGGCACCGCCAAGAAGGTCGTGATCTCCAAGGAGAACACCACCATCGTCGACGGCGCCGGCTCCAAGGCCGACATCGAGGCCCGTTGCGCCCAGATCCGCGCCCAGGTCGAGGAGACCACCTCGGACTACGACCGCGAGAAGCTGCAGGAGCGTCTGGCGAAGCTGGCTGGCGGCGTCGCCGTCATCCGCGTCGGCGGTGCGACCGAGGTCGAGGTGAAGGAGCGCAAGGACCGCGTTGACGACGCGATGCACGCCACCCGCGCCGCGGTGGAAGAGGGCATCGTCGCCGGCGGCGGCTCGGCCCTGCTGTACGCCACCAAGGCCCTCGACGCCCTGAAGCCGGCCAACGACGAGCAGCGCGTCGGCATCGACATCATCCGCCGCGCCCTGCAGGCCCCGGTCCGTCAGATCGCCTACAACGCGGGCACCGACGGCTCGATCGTGGTCGGCAAGCTGCTGGAGCAGAACGACGCCAACTTCGGTTACGACGCCCAGAAGGGCGAGTTCACCGATCTGGTGAAGTCCGGCATCATCGACCCGGTCAAGGTCGTGCGCACCGCCCTGCAGGACGCCGCCTCGATCGCCGGCCTGCTGATCACCACCGAGGCCATGATCGCCGAGAAGCCGGAGAAGAAGGCTGCTCCGGCCGGCATGCCGGGCGGCATGGGCGGCATGGACGACATGGGCTTCTGATCACCGGCCCACGGTCACCATCTGTCGAACGGGAAGGGGCGCCTCCGCAAGGGGGCGCCCCTTTTCCATGTGCGCCCAGCATTAGCGCGTTCTTGAGGGTGTAAGTCCCTCCGTAAGCTGGTCACGGCGAACGAAGAGAAGCGCAACTGCGGAAGGGCAACCGACCGTGGGAAGGAAGCGTGGATCGCAGCTGCGGGCCGATGAACAAGAACCGGATATGAGGCGGTGCCGACCAGGGCGAGCGGGCATGGAACCGCGAAGCTCTTGTGACCAAGGGTCGGTGGCGTAAATCCGGCGGTCGTGCAGCGAAGGAACGCGTTCTTACCTGGGGAGATCCCGCCTTGCGCCTGAAAGGGCGACGGCGTCGAGCCGGAGCGGGAAGTCAGCAGAGGCCATAGTAGGCGAGGCGCGAGCCGGACCGAAGGGCCGAACGAGGGAGAATGGAGTCCACCCGACGATGCGTGAGGCCATGCGTCAGATGCCGGAGCGATCCGGGAGGCGGGAGAGGAGGACGGGTGAAGCCCGTCCGGAGGCCCGTCTTGACGAAGCCGAGCGCCCGCGCCGGGACACGGACGCCATGGGGCCGGGGCTGCTGGATGCGGTCCTGGCGCGAGAGAACCTTCTGCGAGCGTTGAGGAAGGTGCGGGCCAACGGGGGTGCAGCGGGAGTGGACGGCCTGGACATCGACCAGACCGCCGCACTGCTGAAGAGCCGCTGGCCGGCGATCCGCGACAGCCTGCGGGAGGGGACGTACCGGCCGCAGCCGGTGCGTCGCGTGATGATCCCGAAACCTGGGGGTGGCGAGCGCGAACTCGGCATTCCCCCGGTGACGGACCGCCTGATCCAACAGGCGATGCTGCAAGTTCTCCAGCCGATCCTCGATCCCGGCTTCAGCGACCACAGTTACGGCTTCCGTCCCGGCCGGAGTGCGCACGACGCCGTCCTTGCGGCGCAAAGCTTCGTGCAGTCCGGCCGGCGGATCGTCGTGGATGTGGACCTGGAGAAGTTCTTCGACCGGATCGACCATGACCTTCCGATCGACCGTCTGTCCAAGAGGGTCCCGGACCCGGCCATCATCCGGCTGGTGCGGGCCTACCTGGATGCCGGCGTCATGGAGGACGATGGGGCGGTCGCACGGCGTCGGACGGGTTCCCCGCAAGGGGGACCGCTGTCGCCGCTGCTGGCCAATCTGATCCTGGACGAGGTGGACAAGGAACTGGAACGCCGGGGCCATGCCTTCTGCCGCTACGCCGACGACTGCAACGTCCATGTGCGGTCGCGTCGGGCGGGAGAGCGGGTGATGGCCCTGCTGCGGCGCCTCCATGGCCGGTTGCACCTGACGGTGAACGAAGCCAAGAGCGCCGTGGCCCCCGTCTTCGGCCGCAAATTCCTCGGCTATGCCTTCTGGGCCGGACCGAAGGGAGAGGTCAGGCGGAGGGTCGCCGACAAGGCGATCACGGCGTTCAAGGACCACATCCGCGACCTGACGCCCCGGCTGACGGGACGGTCGATGGCCGCGGTGGTGGCGAGGCTGCGCGATTTCCTGCTGGGCTGGAAAGCCTACTTCCGACTGGCGCAAACTCCAAAGGTCCGGCGAACGCTGGACGAATGGATACGCCACCGGCTGCGGGCCATTCAGCTCAAGCAGTGGAAGCGGGGAAGACCATCTTCCGGGAACTGACGGCCAGAGGGGCCAAGCCCGCCGTCGCCCAACAAATCGCGGCCAATGGCCGACCCTGGTGGGGCAACAGCGGCAAGCTTCTCAATGCAGTCCTCACGATCAAATGGGCAGACCAACTCGGACTGCCCAGGCTCGCATGACCTCAATCCCCCGAACCGCCCGGTGCGGACCCGCATGCCGGGTGGTGTGGCAGGGGTGCGACCTTCTCGGGTCGCACCCTATGCCGATTCATGGCGGCCGTCCCCGTGCGCCCGCTACCACAGGCGCTCCTCCAGGCGCCGGGCGGTGCTCTTCTCCTCCGGGGTTTCCGGGGCCGGGGTTTCCGGGGCCGGCGCTTCGGAGGCAGGCGCTTCGGAAGCGTCGCGGTCGGCGGCGCTCAGCGCTTCGGCGGCCTCGCGCAGGCTGCGGCTGCTGGCGTTGTCCGGGACCTGGATGCCGTCGTCGGGGCCGTAGCCGTCGCCCTCCCCGGCGGAGATCTCCCGGGCCGCCCGGGCCCAATGGTCGAGGTGGCGGCCCTCCGGCCGGCCTTCCCGTTCCCAGATGTCGTAGGCGCGGGCGCGCACCCGCGGGTCGTTGGGGCCGAGGATGTGTTCCATGGCCGGCCTCCTCAGGTCCTGTCGGGTTCGGACGGGGTGGAGATGCGGTCCAGCGCGTCGCCGACCGCCGCGTCGTCCTTGGCATCCGTCGCCAGATCGCCCAGCGCGACGATGCCGGTCAGCCGGTCGTTGGCATCCACCACCGGCACGCGGCGGATCTGCAGGTCGCCCATCAGCCGCGTCACCTCGATCACCGCGTCGTCCTCGTAGCAATAGCGGGGCTCGGCGGTCATCACCTCGGACACCTTGCACTGGTCGGGCGCCAGGCCGGCGGAGGTGGCGCGCACGGTGATGTCGCGGTCGGTCAGCACGCCGACCAGCGTCTGCCCGTCGCACACCGGCAGCATGCCGACGTTGAACTGGTCCATCTTCCGGGCGGCGCTGCGGATCGTGTCGTCGGGCCGCACCACCTCGACCTGCCGGGTCATGATGTCTCGGATCTTCATGGGCTCGCCCTCTTCTGTCGCTTGTCTGAAGCAACAGCGCGGGAGCCGCGACGTCGCGCCCGTACGCCGGCCGGGCGTCAGCCGAAGAGGGCGGGCGTCAGCCGAGCCACCAGAGCGGATCGACCCCGAACAGCAGGGGATGCACCGCCAGCATCGCCGCATAGGCCGCCAGCCCGCCGAACGGCCGTGCCCAGCCGATTTCCGCCAGGGCCAGCCGCTGCCGCCCCGCCAGGATGGCGGCGAAGGGCAGGATGGAGGTCTCGGCCCGGAAGGCGCGTCCCTCGGCCGAGCGGCGCAGCAGCCAGTCGTTCTTGGCCATGGCGAACAGGGCGATCGCCGCCATGGTGACGAACAGCACGACCCGGCGGCCGTCACCCGTCGCCTGCAGATGCAGCAGCGCCCACAGCAGCAGCCCGACGCTGCCGGGGAAGCGGGTGATCCGGTAGATGCCGCGCGGCGGGTTGGGCGCCGCCGGCTCGCCGAACCTGGTCGTCACGCGGGCGGCCAGCAGCAGGAAGACCAGCGGCATCAGCGCCGCCACCAGCGGCGGCGCCCAGTCCGCCGGCACGAACAGCGGCATGCCGCCGCCCGCCTCGGCATAGGCGAAGACGAACAGCGCGAGGGTGACGAGCGAGCCGACCGAATGCAGGGCGGCGAAGCCCGGCCGCCCCAGCCGCGCCACCAGCGCGGGCCGCACCCCCGGCCAGGAGGGAACGGCATGGCTGGCGAACAGCAGAAGGGCGGAGGCGAGGAGAGCGGTGGTCATGACGGGATCAAACGCCGCGGCCGGGAGGGGCGCCTTGATTGCGATCAATTCTCAGGGCCTGCCCGCTCCATGGCCGCAGGAAAAACCCGCGGGCGGCCGGCCGGCCACCCGCGGGCGAAGACCCGGATCCTGCCGCGGCGGTCAGGCCGCGAGGTGCCGCAGCACGTAGTTCAGCACGCCGCCGTTCCGGTAATACTCGACCTCGTCCAGCGTATCGATGCGCAGCAGCAGCGTGTGCTCCTCCTTGCTGCCGTCGGCGCGGGTCAGCGTCAGGGTGACGTCCTTGCGCGGCCGCAGGTCCTGCTCGATCCCGGCGATGTCGAAGCGCTCCGACCCGTCCAGCTTCAGGGTCTGGCGGGTGACGCCGTCCTTGAACTGCAGCGGCAGGATGCCCATGCCGACGAGGTTGGAGCGGTGGATGCGCTCGAAGCTCTCGGCGATCACCGCCTTGATGCCCAGCAGCCTGGTGCCCTTCGCCGCCCAGTCGCGCGACGAGCCGGTGCCGTACTCCTTGCCGGCCACCACGACCAGCGGAACCCCCTCGTCGGCATAGCGCATGGCGGCGGTGTAGATCGGCAGCCGCTCGCCCGAGGGATAGTGCCTGGTCTCGCCGCCCTCGACGCCCGGCAGCAACTCGTTCTTGATGCGGATGTTGGCGAAGGTGCCGCGCATCATCACCTCGTGGTTGCCGCGGCGGGCGCCGTACGAGTTGAAGTCCTGCGGGCGGACCTGATGACTCAGCAGATACTCGCCGGCCGGGCTGGTCTTCTTGATCGAGCCGGCGGGCGAGATGTGGTCGGTGGTGATGGAATCGCCCAGCACCGCGAGAGCCCGCGCCCCCCGGACGTCCGACACCGGCTCCGGCGTCCTGGGCAGGCCGTCGAAGAAGGGCGGCAGCTTCACGTAGGTGGAGCTCGCCTGCCACTGGTAGGTCTGGCCCTCCGCCGTGGCGATCGCCTGCCACTGCTGCGGCCCCTTGAAGACGTCCGAATAGCGGCTGCGGAACATCTCCGGCGTCAGCGAGGCGTTGATGGCGTCCTGCACCTCCTGGTTGGTCGGCCAGATGTCCTTCAGATGGACGGGCTGGCCGTCCGCCCCGGTGCCGATGGGGTCCCGGGTCAGGTCGACCAGCAGGTTGCCGGCCAGCGCATAGGCGACGCAGAGCGGCGGCGAGGCGAGGTAGTTGGCGCGGGTGTGCGGGTTGACGCGGCCTTCGAAGTTGCGGTTTCCCGACAGCACGGCGCCGACCACCAGATTGCCCTCCTCGACCGCCGCGGCGATCGGGTCGGGCAGCGGGCCGGAGTTGCCGATGCAGGTGGTGCAGCCGTAGCCGACGATGTTGAAGCCGAGCTGGTCGAGGTAGGGCTGCAGCCCCGCCTTCGCCAGATAGTCGGTCACCACCTGCGAGCCGGGGGCGAGCGAGGTCTTGACCCAGGGCTTCTGCGTCAGCCCCTTCTCGACCGCCTTCTTGGCGACGAGGCCGGCGGCCACCAGCACGGCCGGGTTGGAGGTGTTGGTGCAGGAGGTGATGGCGGCGATCACCACGGCGCCCTGCTCCAGCTTGTAGTCCGCGCCGGCGACCGCGACCGCCTTCTTCGGGTCGTCGGCCTTGAACGACTCCACCATGTCCCTGGCGAAGCCCTGCGCCAGGGCCGACAGCGGCACGCGGTCCTGCGGACGCTTCGGGCCGGCCAGCGACGGCTCGACCGTGTCCATGTCCAGCTCCAGCGTGTCGGTGAAGACCGGGTCCGGCGTGCCGGCGTCGCGCCACATGCCCTGCGCCTTGGCGTAGGCCTCGACCAGCGCGACGCGCTCGGCGTCGCGGCCGGAGAAGGCCAGGTACTTCAGCGTCTCCGCATCCACCGGGAAGATGCCGCAGGTGGCGCCGTATTCCGGGGCCATGTTGCCGATGGTCGCCCGGTCGGCCAGCGTCAGGCTGTCGAGGCCGGGGCCGAAGAACTCCACGAACTTGCCGACCACGCCCTTCCTGCGCAGCATCTGCGTGACGGTCAGCACGAGGTCGGTGGCGGTGGTGCCCTCCTTCAGCCGGCCGGTCAGCTTGAAGCCGACGACCTCGGGGATCAGCATGGAGATGGGCTGGCCCAGCATGGCCGCCTCGGCCTCGATGCCGCCGACGCCCCAGCCCAGCACGCCGAGGCCGTTCACCATGGTGGTGTGGCTGTCGGTGCCGACCAGCGTGTCGGGATAGGCCACAAGCTTGCCGGCCGGGTCGCTGTCGGTCCAGACGGTCTGGGCGAGATACTCGATGTTGACCTGATGGCAGATGCCGGTGCCCGGCGGCACGACGCGGAAATTGTCGAACGCCTTCTGGCCCCAGCGCAGGAAGGCGTAGCGCTCCAGGTTGCGCTCGAACTCCAGTTCGACGTTGCGCTGGAAGGCGTCGCCCGAGCCGTAATAGTCGACCATCACCGAATGGTCGATGACGAGGTCTACCGGAACCAGCGGATTGATCTTCCTGGGGTCGCCGCCCAGCGCCGCCATCGCCTCGCGCATCGCGGCGAGGTCGCAGACCGCCGGCACGCCGGTGAAGTCCTGCATCAGCACGCGGGCCGGGCGGTAGGCGATCTCCCGGTCGGACCGCTTGTCCTTCAGCCACTGGGCGACCGCCTTGATGTCGTCCACCGTCACCGTGCGCCCGTCCTCGAAGCGCAGCAGGTTCTCCAGCAGGACCTTCATCGAATAGGGCAGGCGGGACAGGTCGCCCAGCCCGGCCTCCCCGGCGGCCTTCAGGCTGAAATAGTCATAGCTCCTGCCGCCCACCTGGAGAGAGCGGCGGGTCTTCATCGTGTCCTGACCGGTGAACGTGGTCACGGCTGTGCCTCCTTTTTTCGCGTCGGATGGCGGCTTGCGTCAGACGGCGACGATTGTCCGGCGTTCGTCGGAAACCATGGGATTCGGGCATATGTTCCGGGCACGGCGTCCTCGGGCCATGTCCAGGGCAAATCACAGTCCGGATCTGGGGCTGCGCCGTAAGAATGCAAGAGACGAGCCCGGGTATCCCGCCCTTGGCGGACCGCGGGGCCGGGCAATCGCCGGCCGTCTTGATTTGCCGTTTCCTGGTATGACCACTTGCCGGCCCGGCGGCGACGCCTGCGCCGGACCCGGCGCGACCGCGCTCTGCTGGCGGCTCAGGCCGGCTTCACCGCCACATAGCGGAAGAAGCGCAGTCCGCTGCCCAGCACCTTCAGCCGCATCCACCACAAGGACAGCTCGCGCGCCAGCGCCGACAGCACGCGGGCGCCGGGGACGGCCTGCTGCAGCGTCTCGCCCAGGCGGCGGACCCGCTCGATGATCTGGCGGCGGTGCAGCCGGGTCAGATCCTCGCAGACGCGCAGGTCCAGGTTCCGCTGCGACAGCTCGTCCGCCAGCCTCGTGCCGGTCCAGGGATAGACCTCCAGCGGCTCTTCCGACCGCCAGCCGTTCCAGTTGTCCCAGGACCCCGGCGTGCCCTCGATCACGTAGTCGAACAGCAGGATGCCGCCGCGCGGCTTGACGCAATCGGCGATGCGGTCGAGCAGGCCGTCCTTGTCGCGCACCCCGTGCACCACGCGGTCCGCCATCACGAGGTCGAAGCTGCCGGCCTGGTTGAACTGCTCCGGATCGTAATGGGCGACCGGCGCCTTCTTGGCGAGGCCGAGCGCCTTCGACCGTTCCATCGCCATCTTCGCCAGCACCGGCGACGCCTCGAGCCCGGTGACCCAGGTGTCGTAGCTGTTGACCAGCGCCCTCGCGGTGCCGCCCAGGCCGGCCGAGAGGTCCAGCACGCTCTTGGCCGGGTTCAGCCCGAAGGAGCGGACCGAATCCACCATCCATTGGGCATCCGACGGGCCGACCTGATCGTCGCCCCACAGGAGCTGCGCCCCCTCCGCCCGCGCCGGCGACCACACCGGCTCGCCCTGGCGGTCGAGCTGCTGCAGGCTGAGCCGCTCGTAATCGACGGCGGACGCCTCCACGGCCGCGGCGGTGCCGGCGGGATGCGGATGGGCGGCGGTGCCCACCGACTCGACCGGGCGCAGGGCGGAGCGCGGGCCGCTCGCCATCCGGTCGATCCGGCGCTGCAGGTCGGCCAGGTCATACCCCTCCCACCAGGCCTCCAGTCTGGCCCGCCAGTCGGGGTTGCGCCACCGCTCGATCTCCCGCTGCACCGTCCCGTCCTCTTTCCTCTGATCCTTATGCGATGCCTCGGATTTGAGACAAAGCGTTACAAATATGCAGCGATATCTCTTTTTATGTTGCAAATTAGAAGTAAGAATGCAGCGATGGTCTGTCAAGAAACCAAAGCTTTACTATGACTTTGGAAAGAAAACGAGTTATCGCAAAATTTTGCGTAACTTGGCCGGGGAGGAGCCGTTGCAGCACCCGGCGGCAGATCCTATAGTTCGGCACCACATTGCTGAAGCGAGCCTGTCCTGTGCCGGAAGAGCTGCCCGTGTCCGAAGAGCACGAGAATCCCTGGACCGTCCTGTCCGCCACCACCAAATACGCCAATGCCTGGATGGAGGTGGTCGAGCACCGCGTGCTGACGCCGCAGGGCAACCCCGGCATCTATGGTGTCGTGCGGCCCCATTGCATCGCCACCGGCGTGGTGCCGATCGACGACGAGGGCAGGGTGACGCTGGTCGGCCAGTTCCGCTTCGCTCTCGACCAGTACAGCTGGGAGATCCCGGAAGGCGGCGGCGAGAAGAACGTCGAGCCGCTGGTCAGCGTCCAGCGCGAGCTTCTGGAGGAGACGGGCCAGACCGCCCGCCACTGGCTGCCGCTGATGACGCTGCACCTGTCCAACAGCCTGACCGACGAGGTCGCCTATGGCTTCCTCGCCTGGGGGCTGGAGCAGGGCGAGGCGCAGCCCGACGATACCGAGATGATCGAGGTGCGGCGCGTGCCCTTCGCCGAGGCGCTGGAGATGGCGCTCGACGGCCGCATCACCGACGCCATCGCGGTCACGGCCCTGCTGAAGGTGCAGGTTCTGGCGACGGCCGGGCGGCTGCCGGAGGACGTGACCCGTCTGATCCTGGGTCGCTGAGCCCGATGCACGCCGTCGCCATCGATTTCGAGACCGCCAACGAGACGCGGACCAGCGCCTGTTCCATCGGCGTCGCCTGGATCGAGGACGGGCGGGTCGTCGCCACCGAGGAGCATCTGATCCGCCCGCGGGAGCTGCGCTTCAACGCCTTCAACTCGGCGATCCACGGCATCCGGGCGGAGGATGTGGCCGACGCCCCGGAATTTCCCGCGGTGTGGGACCGCATCCGCGACCGCTTCCGGGACCGGCTCGTCCTGGCGCACAATGCCGCCTTCGACCTCAGCGTCCTGCGCCATACGCTGAGCGACTACGGCATGGCGTGGCCGGCCTGCTCCTATCTCTGCACGGTGATCCTCGCGCGGCGGGCCTGGCCGGACCTGACGGCGCACAAGCTGAATCATCTGGCGGGCTTTCTCGGCCTGACGCTCGACCATCACCGGGCGGGCAGCGACGCGGAGGCCTGCGGCCGCATCGCGCTGGCCGCCACCCGCAGGCTGGGGCTGGAGCGGTTCGACGAGATCGAGGGCGCGACGGGCATCCTGTTGGGCCAGGTGACCGCCGACGGCTACACCCCATGCAAGGGCGGCCGCGCCCCGGCCCGCCGCCGCGCCGCGGTGGTCTGAGCGTTCAGGAGATCGCGAAGCAGCCTTCGCGCAGGCAGATCGGGCCGGCGATGAGCCAGCGGCGGCGTATATAGGCGTCGCTGAACCAGCGGAGCGCGGCAAGGCCGGCATCCGGCCTTCCGGGCACACCCCCCGCCAGCAGGTGGATCAGCAGGCGCCGCAGGATGGCATCGGCATTCTCGTCGTCGACCCGCAGATAGGCCAGTGCCACGGCGATGGCGTAGAGGGCGTTGATGACCTTCAACTCGCGGGCCTGCGCGTCGCTGTCGAAGGCGGCGCACCGTACCGGGCGCTGGCCCATGATGGCCGTCGTGATGACGTACAGCGTCTGCGCCGCCGGGCCATGGTCCGCCGGGCTGCCGGACAGGGCTTTCCGCAGTTCCGCGATATCGACGGCGGCCTGCTCGACCGACAGCTCGTCCAGTTCGAGCGGTTCTTCGAGAATGATCCCGAAACCGGCGAGGGTCGGTCCGGTCTTCCTCTTCCACTCCTCGAAAAGGGCGTGAAGAGCCTCGACCCGCTTACGATGTCTCATCATCGCAGCAGCCAGCCCTCGTTGAACGGCATGGGTCTTCTATGGGATCAGGAGGAACTGCGGGATCAGGGAACGGCAGCCTATTGCGGCCAGTGCTTCAGCAGGTCGCGGGCAACCCTGGCATGGGTCGCGTCGCCGCTCTTCCAGGTCTTGCGGGCGAAGGCGACCGCCGCGTCGTCGTCGAACTGCGTGGTCCGGCGCCCGAGCACCGATCCTATGAGCGCGGCGAGCCCGCGCTTCGGTTCGGGCCGGAACAAGCCGTCGACCGCATCTGCATGATCGGAATCGGTGTGCGCGGTCATCGCGGCCTTCTTCTGTCCGGCTTCGGTCATGACCACACTACCTCTTCGGAGTATATCGAGTCAAAGGGTCTGCAACCGTCACGGCGTGCCTGCCGGAGGCGATGCGCCGAAAACGCGCCTCCGTAGTACTTGAGTATGCCATGATTCCCCGTGGCGGGAACTAGGCCTTTCGCCGGGCGGCCTCCGGGCGGACCCTGACCCGCGTCACGCCGCCCCGGCGAGCGCCATCATCCGGCGCAGCTCGTTCGGGAAGACCGGCTTGTGCAGGATGCGGAAGCCGTTGCGCTCCGCCTCGGCCAGCCGCTCGGGCGCGGTGTCGCCGGTCAGGATAATGCCGGGCACGTCGGTGCCGACCAGCCCCTGCACCGCCACCAGCGCCTCCGGCCCCGTGCGGCCCTGCTGGAGCTGGTAGTCGGCCAGCACCAGCCGCGGGCGGCGGCCGTCGGCGCGCAGCCGCTCCAGCGCCTGGTCGCCGGACCGGGCGGTCAGCACGTCATAGCCCCATCCCTCCAGCATCGCCTTGAGGCCGAGCAGGATGATCGCCTCGTCGTCGATCACCAGCACCAGATCCTTGGCCGCCCCGTCGTTGGCGACCGCGCCGGTGACCGCCGCGCCGTTGACCGCCGCGCGCGGCGCGATGCCCCGGGCGACGGCGGGCGAGCCCGGCCCCGGCGGTGTGATGGCGCCGGGGACCGGACGGCAGGGCGGTTCGGCGAAGGCGCTGGCGGCCAGCATGGCGGCGGCCGGCCGGGTGGAGGTGGCGGCGGCCGGGGATGCGGCGGTCACGCGCGGCAGCGTGACGGAGAAGACCGAGCCCTTGCCCTCCTGCGAGTGGACGCCGATGGGATGGTCGAGCAGGCGCGACAGGCGCCGGACGATGGCGAGTCCCAGCCCCAGGCCGCGCCCGTTGCGGTCGCCGAGCTGCGTGAACTCCTCGAAGATGTCGCACAGCCGGTCGGCCGGGATGCCGAGGCCGCTGTCCCACACCTCCACCCGCACCGCGTCGCCGCGCCGCCGGCAGCCGATCAGGATGCGACCCCTGGGCGTGTAGCGCAGGGCGTTCTCCAGCAGGTTGCGCAGGATGCGCTCCAGATGGGCCGGATCGCTGCGCACCCAGGCGCGGGTCGGGATCGCCCGCAGCTCCAGCCCCTTCTGTTGGGCGCGCGGGGCGTATTCGGCGACCAGCCGGCCGAGCAGGAGGTTCAGCCGGATGTCGACCGGGGCGGCGGTGATCTTGCCGGACTCCAGGCGCGAGATGTCGAGCAGCCCGTCGAGCAGCCCCTTCAGCGTGTCGAGCCCCTGGCGCATGTTGTCCAGCAGCCCCTGGCCGGGATGGCCCTGCAGCCGGTCGCCCAGCGCCGCGGCGAACAGGTAGAGCGACTGCACCGGCTGGCGCAGGTCGTGGCTGGCGGCGGCCAGGAACTTGGACTTGGCGATGTTGGCGCGGTCGGCCTCCTCCCGCGCGCGCTTCAGGTCGGCCTCGGCCTGCTTGCGGTCGGTGACGTTGACGGCGGCGCAGGTGATGCCGGTCAGGCGGCCGTCGTCGTCGTGCAGCGGGTCGACGGTCAGGTCGAAGAACCAGGTGGTGCCCTTCTCGCGGATGCTGACCTCCTGGCGGCAACCCTCGCCGGTCTCCAGCACCCGGCGCTTGATGGCGGTCAGCCGGTCGGCGTCCTCCCGGCTCTCCAGCACCTCATGGTCGGTCCGGCCGATCAGGTCCTCGGGGCCGAAGCTGAGGATCGGCTTGTGCGCCCAGGTGTAGCGCAGGGAGAGATCCTGGTTGAACACCGTGACGCCCGAGTTGCGCAGCGCGGTGCGGAACCGCTCGCCGGCGACGCGCAGGGCCTCCTCGGCCTGCTTGCGTTCGGTGATGTCGAGGCCCGACGCGATGACGTGCGTCACGCGGCCGGTCTCGTCGCGCATCGGCGTCAGGCCGATGTCGACCATCACCGTGCGGCCGCCGTTCATCCGCAGCGCGGCGTCGAACCGGGTCTGCCGGCCGGCCGCCGCCTCGGCCAGCGCCTCGCGCAGCCGCCCGCCCCGTCCTCGCCCTGCGACAGGCAGCAGACCTGGCCGAAGGGATTGCCGACGATGCGTTTCGCCGGCAGGCCGAGCGCCTGGGCGGCGGCATGGTTGACCTGCACCACCACCCCGTCGGTGGTCAGCACGCCGATCAGCACCGGCAGCGCATCCAGCACGGCGCGGGTGTGGCGCTCGGATGCCCGCAGCGCCGCCTCGCGCGTCTCCAGCGTCTCCGCCATCGCGTCGAAGGCCTGGCCGAGCCGGCCGATCTCGGAGCTGCGGTCGGCAAGGTTGGCGCGGGCGGCGCTGTCGCCGGTCCGCCAGCACTGCGCGGCATGGACCAGCGCCTCGACCGGCCGGCGGATGAACCAGGTCCCGCCGATCCAGGCGGCGGCGATGGCGACGACCAGGCCGGCCAGCGTCATCAGCACGCCGTCGCGCGTGGCGCGGTCGATGGCGCCCATCGCCGCCGCCTGATCGATGCCGACGCCGATGAACAGGTCGCGCACCCCGGCGGTGGCGGGGGAGAAGGCCATCACCCGCGGCACCCCGTCCAGCCCGGGCAGCGCCGCGACGCCCATCCGCTCCGCCCCGAGGAGGGCGAGATGCGAGGCGGGCAGCTTCTCGCCGATCCCGGCGGTGCCGGCCGGCAGCTTCACCAGCACCGTGCCGGAGCGGTCGGCGACGATCAGCGAGGCATTCCCCGGCAGCGGCCGGGCGGCGAAGTTGCGGGTCAGCCAGGGTGCATCGAGGGCTGCGGTGACCACGCCGCCGAGCGTACCGTCCTCGCCGCGGAAGGGGACGGCGACCGGCAGCTCGCCGCCATCGTCCGGCGATCCGGCGGCAGACGATCCGGCGGCGGACGATCCGGCGGCGGACGATCCCGGCTGCCACTCGCCGACCACGAATCGCTCCTCCATCAGCGCGCGGCGGAAATGCGGCAGGTCGGCCATCGTCGCGCCGATGCGCGACGGGTCGCCGCTGCACAGGATGCGCCCGTCGCGGTCGGCGACGGAGATGGCGCGATAGCCTTCGGAGGAGCGGACCAGCCGGTTCAGATAGGTCTGGCAGCGGGGAACGTCGTTGGTGCGCAGGAACGAGGCTTCGGCGACCGCGGCCAGCATCAGCCGCGCGCTTTCGACGATGTGGGACTGTTCGCCTTCGACCATGTGGAGGATGCGCTCGGCCTGGGCGACGATCTCGCCGGCGCGTTCGGAGCGGAGCTGCAGGACGCTGTGGAGCTGCATGCCGAGCGCCGGGACCACGGCCAGCAGCACCAGCAGGAAGAGGCGGGTCAGAAGCGTCATGAGCGTGCTCCCCAGGGCGCGGCCCGGCGGGAAACCCTTCCCCTGCCCGTGCCGCCCTCCTGTGGATAGCCCCGTCATGGTTAAATCACTGTTAATTTGACCCGATAGAGTCGCGACAACAAAGAAATCAGACGGCGCTTTCGTGGAACGGCTTTTCGACTTTGAAATCACACCTGAAATACTTCGTCACAAATTCCGACATTCAGACGCCGGGATGCCTGGAAAGAAGGGATTACTCCTTTCGATAGGAGGCGGAGACTTCCGGAACCGGAGCGTAGGCGAAACGATCTCTACCGCGGGAACATGCGAGCGCGGTGCGCTGTTGAACCGGCGCCATGACCACACCCTTCCTCCTCCCCCCGCATCCCGACACCGCCGGCGGCACGCCCCGCCGGGTGGGCGTCGAACTGGAATTCGCCGACCTCGACGCACCGTCCGCGGCGACCGCGGTGCGCGACCTGTATGGCGGAGTCATCGACGTGATCGACCCGCACCGCTGCGCGGTCCGCGGGACGAGGCTCGGCGACTTCACGGTGGAGCTGGACATGCGCTCGGCCCATCCGGCGAAGACCGGCGCGCCGCCGCCCGGGTCTGCCCCCGGCAAGGCGGATGCGCTGCTCGACGCGCTGCGTCCGCTGTGGGGCAACATCGGAAGCCTGGTGATGCCCTTCGAGGTCGCCGCCCCGCCGGTGCCGATCGCGCAGATGGAGGAGCTGGAGGCGCTGATCCACAGCCTGCGCCGCCGCGGCGCCGCCGGGACGGAGGCGAGCCCGCTCTTCGCCTTCGGGCTGCACTTCAATCCCGAGGTGGCGCGCGAGGACGCCGGCTACATCCTCGACCATCTCAAGGCCTTCCTGATCCTGGCGCCCTGGCTGCGCAGCGAGATCAGGATCGATCCAACCCGGCGGCTCACCGGCTTCATCGCCGCCTTCCCGGCCGACTACGCGCTGAAGGTGGTCGATCCGGCCTATCGTCCCGACCTGGGCGGGCTGATCGACGATTACCTGGCGGCCAATCCGACGCGCAACCGCGAGCTGGACCTGTTCCCGCTCTTCGCGCATCTCGATCCCGACCGGCTGTTCGCCAAGGTCACGGACCCGCATGTGCGGTCGCGCCCGACCTTCCACTACCGCCTGCCCAACGCCAGGCTCGGCGATCCCTCCTGGTCGCTGGCGACGGAATGGAACCGCTGGGTGGCGGTGGAGGAGCTGGCGGACGACCGCGAGCGGCTCGACCGGCTGGGGGCGGACTACCGTGCCTTCGCCGCCCGCAAGGCGCTGGGCGACTGGGCCGAGGAGGCCCGCCGCCGCGTCGCCGCGCCGCGCGCCGGCTGACGGGCGAGGGCGCCATGGTCGCGCTGACGGGCAGGGCGAAGCCGCTGATCGGGGTGACCGCTTCCGTCCACGGCAGCCGCATCGCCTGGTGGGCGAACCGGCTGGCCCTGCGCCGGGCCGGGGCCTCGGCCGTGCGGATCACGGCGGAGGCGCCCTATCCCATCGAGGATCTGGACGGGCTGGTGGTCGGCGGCGGCGACGACATCGACGCGGCGCTCTACGGCGAGACCGCAAGGCCGCACATCCGCATCGATCCGGAGCGTGACCGGCTGGAGATGCGCGCGCTGGACTGCGCCGCCGCGCTGGGGCTGCCGGTGCTCGGCATCTGCCGCGGCTCGCAGATGATCAACGTCCACCGCGGCGGCTCGCTGCACATCGACATCCACGAGGTGTACGAGGAAGCGCCGCACATGCGCACGGTGCTGCCGCGCAAGCGCATCCGGATCGAGCCGGACAGCCACCTCTACCGCATCCTCGCATCGCCGAGTGCCGGGTGAACGCGCTGCACCACCAGTCGGTCGACCGGCTGGGCGACGGGCTGCGCGTGGTGGCGCGCGAACGGGCGGGCGTCGTCCAGGGCATCGAGGCGGCGGCCCATCCCTTCCTCGTCGGGGTGCAGTGGCATCCGGAATACCTGATCACCGACTCCCGCCAGCAGAACCTGTTCCGCACGCTGGTCTCCGTCGCCGCCGGCCTCGGCGAAGCCGCGCGCGGCCGCGCCGCCGCCCTGGCCTGAGGCGGTCCCGGCCCATCCGGCAAGTCCCAATGGAAAAGCCCTTCCTCCGCTGCCGGGGGAAGGGCTTTCCGTGATGGTCGGTGACGCCGCTCCGGATGTCGCCAGGCGGCATCCGGAGCGGCTGTCGCTGCCGGTTTACTGGCCGCCGCTGGCGCCGGCGCCGCCGCCCGCATCCGGGCCGCAGTTCGGGGTGCCCGGCGGGCAGTGGGTGCCGGTGGCGGTCTGGTTGTCGCGGGCCGGGTTGCTGCCGGTGGCGTTGCCCATGCCCGACGGGGCGACGGTCGAGCCCGAGGAGCCGACCGAACCCGTCGTGCCCATGCCGGAGGAGGAGCCGCTGGTGCCCGTCGAGCCGCTGTTCATCGAACCGCCGTTCATCGAACCCGAGTTGGCCGGGCCGGTGGTCGACAGGCCGGTCGACGGCGAGGTGGTGGTGGAGCCGGTGCTCTGGGCCATCGCCGAACCCGCCATCAGGGCCACGGCGGCGACGGCGCCGATCATCAGGTTACGCATCCTCGTCTCTCCATCTAGTGACGGCGCCATCGCGGGCGCCACTCCGGTTGCCGCGGGCGCCTTGTCCGGTGCCCGCCGGGAGGAGCCCGTCCTCCCTTTCGCCCCTTTCAACAGGGAAGCAGCGACATGGTTTCGATGTCGGAACAGCATTCCCGGCCCCTACTCTCCGGGGGTGTGGGGCGGGGCGACGGGTAAATCCGCAAGAGACGGGAATATTCCTCCGGAAGCGAAACGACGAAACACCGGGGTGGTTTGTTTCGGTAGTTCTTCTCATTGCCCGGGCCGGACGATGAACATCTTCTTCCTGGATCGCGATCCCGCGGCGGCAGCCCGGCTGCACTGCGACAAGCATGTCGGCAAGATGCTGGTGGAGGCCGCGCAGATGATGAGCACAGCGCTGCGGCTGCGGCGGGCGGAGGTCGGCTACCGGGTGGCCTACGCCAACCATCCGGTCACGCTGTGGGTGCGGGCCGGGGCGGAGAACTACCGCTGGACGCTGGAGCTCGCCGATGCGCTGGCGGAGGAGTTCCGCTACCGCTTCGGCCGCGTCCACAGGACGTCGGAGGTGCTGGGGCCGCTGCGCGACGGCGCCGACTGGCGGGCCCTGCTGGGACCCGGGGTGGCGTCGCCGCCGCCGCTGTGCATGCCCGATGCCTGGAAGGTGCCGGGCGACCCGGTGGCGTCCTACCGCGCCTTCTACCGGGCCGAGAAGGCGCATTTCGCCCGCTACACGCGGCGGCCGGTGCCGGATTTCATGATCGGGGCGGTGCCGGCACCGGCGGCATCCGGCACCGTCCCGTCGTCTCCCTCCGCCTGAGCGGCCGCGGTTGCCCGCTCCGTCACCGGGTCTCCGTCACCGGGTCTGGGCGACGGCGCCCTCGTCGGAGATGACGATGTCGACGCGGCGGTTCTGCTGGCGGCCGGAGTCGGTGCTGTTGGAAGCGACCGGCTGCGCCTCGCCCATGCCCTGGCTGACGACGCGGCTGGGGTTCACGCCGCGCGCCACCAGCGCGTCGCGCACCGCCTGGGCGCGCGCCTCGGACAGGCGCAGGTTGAAGTCGGCGTTGCCGGTGCTGTCGGTGTGGCCCTCGATCCGCACGGTGCGGGCCGGGTAGCGCTGCATGAACTGGGCGAGCCGGTCGATCCGCTCGAAGGCGCCGGGGGTCAGCTCGGCCCGGCCGGTGGCGAACAGGATGTCGCCCAGCGTCATGACCAGGCCGCGCTCCGTCCGCTCGGCCTGCAGGTCGCGAAGCTGCTGCTCCAGTTCGGCGTTGCGGGCGCGGAGCTGCCCCTGCTGCCGGTAGGCGTCGGCGTTGGCGACCACGGTCTGGGCGCTCTTGGTCGCCGCGGCCTCACGGGCGATCTGGGCTTCCCGGCTGGCGAGGTAGGCCTGCTGGTCGATCTCGCGGCGATCCGCATTCTTGTCGCGCAGGGTTTCGGCCTTGCGCAGGGCCTCCTCGGCGCGGCGCAGCTCCAGCGGCGCGTTCGACGCGACATCGGGGTTGGCGGCGGCGGCGCTGTAGTCCCGCCGCGCCTGCAGCAGGGCGGCGGTGTCGGTCGGGGTGTCGGCGCAGCCGGCCAGCGCCGCGACCACCAGCCCGGCGGCCAGCAGGGAGGTCTTGTTCGGAATCGGCTTCATGGACGGATCTCCGGATTGCTGTAGCCGCCGCCCCAGCCGGCGCCGCCCGGGGCCAGGGTGGTCGGCGGCACCGTGGAGGGCGCGGCGTAGGAGGAGCCCGACGGCAGGGTGCCGAGCGTGCCGGCCGTGCCGCCGGAACTGCCGTAGCCGGGTGTCGACGGGGCGGCGGGGGCGGCGGCCTGCGGCGGGTTGGCCTGCTGGCGCACCACGCCCGCGGCCTCCTGCGTCAGCGCGCGCTGGGAGCGGGCGGCGGCCAGTTCGGCGTCGGCGCGGGCCTGCTCCGCCAGGCGGCGGGCCTCGGTCCGCTTGTCCTCGCGCATGGCGGTGTCGGCGGCGGCCAGCTTGTCGCGGGCGGACTGCAGCTCGACGGGGGCGAAGCGCGGGGCGCCGGCCTGCTCGGCGGCGAGCACGGCCTGCGAGGCGGCCCCGAGTTCGGCGGTGGGCGGCGGCACGTCGCCGGCGCAGGCGGCAAGGCCGAGCGACACCGTCAGGACGGCGCCGGCGCGCCATCCCAGCCTGTTGAGTCGGTTGCTGTTCATGGCAACGGGGTTCCCTGCTCTGCCGAAGGGACATGACCCTTCGGGTTGGTTCGTCCTCTGCAACGCGCGACGGGCGGGGGAGGTTCCGTCGCCCCCGGCGGGCCCCGATGCCGCCGCCCCCGGCGGGGCTTGTTATGGAACTATCATTTCACAAAGGCCGGCCGCTGGATTATGCCCTCGCTCGACCAACCGGTGCGGAGCGGCCGAGACCATGACCGACCATCCCGAACGCGACCAGCAGGCGCCGTCCGACGCCGTCACGCCCGATCCCGGCCGGCAGGCTCGCGACGACCGGGAGGAGGAGGAGGCCGACGGCGGGGACATGCTGGACCCCGGCGACGACGAGGGGGAGGGCGGGCTCGGCACCGCCCAGCGGTCCAAGCGCATCCCCTGCGCGCTCAGCGGCAAGCGCCGGCCCAAGCGCGACCTCGTCGGGCTCGACACGCTGCGTCCCAGCCTCGCCGACCGCATCCGCCAGGACTATCCCGACCTGCCGCCCGACGCGCTGGTCAGCCGGTCGGAGGTGGCGCGCTACCGGGCGCTCCACGTCGCCGACCTGCTGCAGGCCGAGCATGGCGAGCTGACGGAGCTCGACCGCCGCGTCGCCGAGAGCATCGCCAACCACGACACGCTGGCCGAGAACGTCGACGAGCAGTACGAGGACCGCCGGACGCTGGGCGAGCGGCTGTCCGACCATCTCGCCACCTTCGGCGGAAGCTGGGCCTTCCTGATCTCCTTCGCCCTCTTCCTCGGCCTGTGGATGGTCTTCAACCTCGCCCGCGGCGACGAGACCTTCGACCCCTATCCCTTCATCCTGCTGAACCTGGTGCTGTCCTGCCTCGCCGCCATCCAGGCGCCGATCATCATGATGAGCCAGAAGCGGCAGGAGGCGAAGGACCGGCTGCGGTCGGAGAACGACTACCGCGTCAACCTGAAGGCCGAGCTGGAGATCCGTCACCTGCACGAGAAGATGGACTATCTCCTCCAGCGCCAGTGGCAGCGCCTGACCGAGATCCAGCAGCTCCAGCTCGAAATCATGCAGGAGAAGCGGCTGCGCAAATGAAGGGAGGCGGCCGCGGACGCCGCGTCGCCGACTCCGTCCGGCGTGACCTGGTCGATTCGCTCGGCCGCGCCGACCGTTCCGCGGACCACCCGTCGCCGATCCTGCCATTTTGCCCCCGGCTCCGCTCCGTGCAGACGCACGCCGTCGGGTCGGGAGGCCGCCAGACCGGGGGAGACACCAGCATTTTGCTGCCTCGCAGCAAATTCAACCCCCGGACTACCCCTTTCGGTCGGATGCGCTCTTTTCTTTCGCAGAATATCTGCGATACCGTTTTCCCATGCCCGGGAAGATCATCGCAGTCGGAAACCTGAAGGGCGGCACCGGCAAGAGCACGGTGGCCGTCAACGTGGCGTGTGCGCTGGCGAACGGCGGCAAGGCCAGGGTCGCGCTCGTCGATGCCGACGGGCAGGGAACCGCCGGCGACTGGGGGGCGAAGGGACGGCTTCCCGTCGCGGTCACCGCGCTGCCCTTCGAGGAGGCCGGCGCCGGCTGGCGCGACCGGGTGGACGGCCTCGCCGCCTCGCACGACTTCGTGGTGTTGGACCTGCCGCCGCAGCTCGGCGACGCCATCCTGAACGCCCTGCATGCGGCCAGCCTGTTCGTGGTGCCGGTGACCGCCAGCGGCGCCGACCTGAAGGCGACGGCCAAGGCCATCGACCTGCTGGCCCGCGTCCGGGCGGAGCGGGGCGACCGCCGGCCCGGCTGCCTGCTGGTGCCGTCGCGCGTCGACCGCCGCACCGCCGCCGGCAAGGAGATCGAGGCGGTCCTGCACGAGTTCGGCGAGCCGGTGGCGCCCGCCATCGGCCAGCGCACCGCCCATGTCGACGCCTTCACGGTCGGCGAATGGGTGGGCTCCTATGCCCCGCGCTCGGTGGCGCATGAGGAGATCGAGGTTCTCGCGGCGATCGTCAGAAGGGTGAAGTGATGGCCCCCAGGAAGCGTCCCTCGCTGCGCGAGAACATCGCGCCTGCCGCGGCAGCGCCCGCCGCGGAACCTGCCGCGCCGCCGGCCCCGGACACCGCTCCGGAGCCCGTCTTCCAGGCCCCGGTTTCCCAGGCCCCGGTTTCCCAGGCTCATGAGTCCCCGGCCCCTGAGCCCCAGGCCGGGGACGTGACGGTCGACGTGGCGGCCGATCCGGTGGCGCCGGCCACGCCGCTGACCGGCAGCGCCGAGCCCGACCCGGTCCCCGCCATGGCCGAACCGGCCGCCGCGGCGACGGATACGCCGGCTCCGGCCGCGCCTGTCCAGCCCGCGGCGCCCGAGCCGCCCGCCCCCGAGCCGCCCGCTTCCGAGCCGCCCGCCCCTGCGCCTGCCGTGGCCGGGGCGCCGGCCGCCGCCCTTGCGTCCACCCCTTCCACCGAGCCGGCCGCGCCGCAGCCCGCGCCGGATCCTGTCCCCCTGGCCGCCGCGCCGGTCGAACCCCCTTCAACCACGGAGACGGTCGTGTCCTCATCGCTTTCGGAACCGGTTGTGCCCCCTCCGCCCGCCCCGGCGGCACCGCGCTCCTCGGGCGCCGTCGCCCTGGCCTCGATCGCCCTGGTCGTGTCGATCGCCGGCGTCGGCGCCCTCGTCACCCAGCCGCTCTGGCTGCCGGAAGCCAAGCGCCAGAAGGTCGCCACCCTCGCCCTGACCGACCGCGTCTCGTCGCTGGAGACCCGGCTGGGCACCGCGGCGGCCGGCGCCTCGCTCAGCGACCGCATCGCGGCGCTGGAGACCAGCCTCGCCGCGCTCGACCGCAAGGTGGCGGCGCTGCCCGACGGCAAGGCGGTCGGTGCGCTGGCGATGGCGGAACTGCGCGGCGCGCTGGAGGAGTCCGACCCCTTCGCGGCGGAACTGGTGGCGGTGCGCGCCTCCGGCATCGCCGACGCGGCGCTGACCAAGGCGCTCGACAAGCTCACCCCCTACGCGACCACCGGCGTCCCGACCCGCGAGCAGCTTGCCGCCCGCTTCCTGCTGGCGGTGCCGGAGGTGCTGGCCGCCGACGCCCGCGCCGCCGAAGCCGCCAAGGCGAAGGCCGCCGAGGCTGCCGCTGCCGCCGCAGCCGCCGGTCAGGCGTCCCAGGCTCCCCAGGCCACCCCGCAGCCGCCGGCCGCCGATGCGGCGGGCCAGCCGGCCGACGGCAGCGCCGCGGTCGCCGAGGGGCCCGGGCTGGGCGAGCGGGTCTGGGGCCTCGTCTCCGGGGCTGCCGGCCTGCTGAGCTTCACCGCGGTCAACGCGGTCGAGGGGCGCGGCGCCGCCGGGACCGTGCAGAAGGCTGGGGTGCTGGTCGCCGGGGGCGAGCTGGCCGCCGCGGTCGAGCTGATGATCGCGCTGGAGGGCGAGGCCGCGCAGGCTGCCGGCCCCTGGCTGGCCGACGCGCGGGCGCGGCTGGCCGCGGACGAGGCCGTCTCGCTGATGACCGCGCGCAGCGCCGCCCTGCTGCCCGCCCGCTCCTGACGCCGACGGGAAAGCCCGGCCGGGGCGCTCGCTCCGGCCGGGCTTTTTTCTGCGATCCGTTTGCCGCCGATCCGTTTGCCGCCGATGTGGCCGGATGCGATGTGGCCGGACGGTGGATCAGGCGTCGAGGATGCGGCGGTCGTTCTTGGCGACGAGGCCGCGGACGAAGGGCTCCAGCGCCTCGTCGCTGAAGCCGAAGGCCTGCTGGAAGCGGGCGATCAGGTCACGCTCGCCCGACTCCGCCTCGCCGTCGGCCATGGCGCTGTCGATCATGTTCAGCAGGATGCAGCGGCGCTGGTCCTCGGACAGCCTGGGCGCCGCCTCCTGCAGGAAGGCGTCCACCGGGGTGCCGCGGGCATATTTCAGGCAGCGGTCCAGCTCCTCGCGCGTGGCCGAACGGCCGAGCACGGACACGAGGTGGCCGACCTCCTCCGGGTCGATCTCCCCGTCCGATCCCATGCAGTGGATCAGCGAGATCACCAGGACGCGGCGTGGGGTCAGGTCCATCGGCGCGTTGCCCTTGAACATGTCGAACAGACCCATGGAAGCACTCCCTATGCTGTGCGGTTGAACCGCAGCGGATATGGGGGTGCCGGCTTGCGCGCCTCAAGACGCGCGCAGATGACAAATGCTTCATGAAACGGGCGTCATCCGCGCCCGCTCGCCGGGAGGTTTCACACGCCGCTGGTGCGGGCCGACTGCTCCAGCGCCTTGATGTGCGACAGGCCCGGCAGGATCTCCGACTTCACGAACTCCAGCCGGCGGTTGGGGCCTCCGCCGCCGCGGGCGAAGCGGCTCTTCCACAGGTTCATCTTCACCGCCAGACCGCAGAGCACGCCGCCGATGGTGATGTGGTGCGAGGCGATCAGTTCGCGGATCGACCGGAAGGTCTCGGCGTTGATGTCGCTCCAGAAGTCCTTGGAGCGGTTGTCGAAGCTTTCGAACCGGCCGGTGATCGAGGTGGAGATGTCGGTCAGGTCGCGGCTGATCTCGTCCAGCGTCTTGATCTGCCGCGGATCGCGCTTGATCTCGGCAGAGGCGCGGATCTCCGACATCCAGTTCAGGAACTTCTCGACCTCCGGAACGATCTCGTCCAGGCACTTCTTGAAATAGGCGAGCGACAGGAAGATGTCGCCGTACTCCTCCAGGAACTGCGGGATCTCGGTCAGCCCGATGTCCAGCCGGTCGGCCATGGTGCGCAGGTTGCGCAGCGCCTCCTCCCGGTTGGGGTTGGCGAAAAGCTGGATGATGTCGCTGACGTCGGACACCTGCATGTCCTGCGACCCGTAGACATATTCCATCAGCGGCCGGGTGAAGACGCGCATGTAGCTCGTCAGCTCGGCCTTCTTCTTGTCCGACAGGGTCAGTGACTCGACGTTGTTGACGTCGATGTTCAGCCGCCTCAGCTCGATGCGCGAGGAATAGACGTCGAAGCTGGAGGCGCGGCCGATCTTCTCGATCTTCACCAGATCCCGCTCCACCTCCTCCTTGTAGGATTCGAAATAGGCGGGGATGTGCTGGGGGAGACCTGCCCGCTGCCGGCCTGGGCGTCGCGGAACATCTCGACCACCGTCTGCAGGCGGACGTTCTTGATCAGCCGGGCATGCTGCAGGCCGGGCGTCTCCAGCGGGATCGCCGACAGGGGAAGGATGTGCAGGGCGTCGCGGGCCTCGTCCTCCCAGGCCTTGCGCTTGGCCGCATCGGGCCCGGAAGGAGCGCGCGCCTTGCCCTCCTCCGCGGGGGTCTTGCCCTCTTCCGGGTTCTCTTCGCCGCCGCCGGCCTCGCCGTCCACCGTCATTCTTTCCAGCGTCTGGAGCCTGTCAGGAAATCGTCGCCGTCGCCCGCGCCGTCGCGGCGCCGGCCCTCGTCAGCACCATACAGCACCTGCGGGCGCTGACAAGGACGGCTGACCCCGATCGCCGGCCGCCGCCGGACGAAGGACCGCCGATGCACCGCCCGCCGATGCACCGGTCAATGGACGCTCAGCGGCTCCATGTCGTTCTGGCGGACGGCGGCGAAGGCGACGTCCTGCTTCGGCAGGACGGTCAGCGGCGTGCCGTCGGCGGCATGGATGGAGAAGGCGGTGACGCCGTTCACCGTCACCGGGCGCACATAGGCGACGTGGTCGACGCCGAAGGCGGCGAAGTCCTGCGGGGAAAGCTGGCGGAGGGTCGTGACGGTCGTGTTGTCCATGATGGTGTCCCTTTCCGGTAGGCGACACGCGGGCGCGTCCGATTCACCCTTCGGTGCGGTCGGGCGCCACGTCGATGGTGCGCGGCTGGTTGGCCGACGGTGCGGTCTGCTCGATCTTGATCGTGCGGATCTTCGGTTCCGGCATCGGGCGCTTCAGGTCGATGTTCAGCAGCCCGTTGTCGAGCGAGGCGCCGACCACCTCGATCCCTTCGGCCAGGACGAAGCTGCGCTGGAACTGCCGCGCCGCGATGCCGCGATGCAGGTAGATCCGCGACTTGTCGTCGGTCTGGCGTCCCCGGATGACGAGCTGGTTGTCCTCGATCTGGACCGACAGGTCCTCGGAGGTGAAGCCCGCGACGGCCAGCGTGATCCGCAGCCCGTCCTCGCTGGTCTGCTCGATGTTGTAGGGCGGGTAGCCTTCCGCCGAATTCTTGGCGATCCGGTCGAGCGTGCGCTCGAACTGGTCGAAGCCCAGGAGAAGCGGGCTGTTGAAGAGAGAGAGTCGGGTCGTCACGGCGCATCCTCCTCAAGACGCGAGCGAGTTGCACGAAGTGGGCCCGTTTCCGGCGCCCGGCGAAGCGGCAGCCCGCCAGGGGGCGGCGCTGCCACGACCATTAGATTGGCAATGCCGCACCGCGGGTCAAGGAAGAAGCGGCCCGCCCGCGGCCGCGTTTACCGCTCCAGCAGCCCGGCGACCTCCCCGGCGATGGCGAGGCAGGAGGTCAGCCCCGGCGATTCGATGCCGAACAGGTTGACCAGCCCGGCGATGCCGTGGGCTTGCCGTCCCTGCAGCAGGAAATCGGCCTGCGGCTGGCCGCGCCCGCTCAGCTTGGGCCGCACGCCGGCATAGGCGGGCACCAGCGCCCCGTCCGGCAGGCCGGGCCAGTAGGCGCGTACCGACCCGTAGAAGGAGTCGGCGCGCCGCGGATCCACCGCATAGTCGATCCGGGCATGGTCGGCCGGGGTGTCCGCGGGAAGGGCGGAGTCGTCCAGCCACTCGACGTCCGGACCGAAGCGCGCCTGCCCGGCCAGATCCAGCGTCAGGTGGACGCCGAGGCCGCCGTCCTCCGGCACCGGGTAGACGAGGCGGGAGAAGGGCGAGCGTCCCTGCGCCAGGGCGTAGTAGTTGCCCTTGGCCAGCACGCGCGGCGGCACCTGCTCCGCCGGGAAGCCGGCGATGGCGCGGGCGACCGCCCAGGAGCCGAGCCCGGCGGCGTTGACCAGGGTGCGGCAGCCGAGCCGCATCGGCTCCGCCCCGCCGACCTCCAGCAGGAAGCCGTCCTCCGTCGCCTCGGCGCGCAGCAGCGGGCTCAGCAGGGCGAGCGCCGCGCCGGCCGCCTCCGCGTCGCCCAGCAGGGCCAGCATCAGCCCGTGGCTGTCGATGATCCCGGTGGAGGGGGAGACCAGCGCCGCGACGCAGCGGAGGTTCGGTTCCAGCGCCCGCGCCTCGGCCCCGTCGATCCGGTAGAGGTCGTCCACCCCGTTGGCGGCGGCCTGGCGGCGGATCGCCTCCAGCCTGGGCAACTGCGCCTCGTCGGTGGCGACGATCAGCTTGCCCAGCCGGCGATGCTCCACCCCATGGTCGCGGCAATAGGCGTAGAGCGCCTCGCGCCCCGCCACGCACAGCCGGGCGCGGATGCTGCCGGTCGGGTAGTAGATGCCGGCATGGACGACTTCGGAGTTGCGCGAGCTGGTGCCGGTGCCGATGGCGTCGGCCGCCTCCAGGATCACCACCTCCCGGCCGGCCTGCGCCAGCCGGCGCGCCACCGCCAGCCCGACCACCCCGGCCCCGACCACCACGCATTCGACCCGGTCCATCGTCATGCCATCCCCGTCCATGCGAACCGTCGCCAGAGGACCGGAAAGCGGCGCCCCGCGCAAGGGGAAGGGCAAGGGGAAGGCGTCGCCGCCGGCTTGACGCCGGGCGGTCCGTCGCCGACTGTCCGCGGACGGTGGGCGGAGGGGCCGGTATGCGCGATCACGGTGACCATGGACGGGAAAGACGGGCCGGCATCGCGATGGCGCTCGGCTCGGCGCTGCTGTTCGGCGCCAGCACGCCGCTGGCGAAGCTGCTGGTCGGCGGGCTGTCGCCCTGGCTGCTGGCCGGGCTGCTGTATCTCGGCTCCGGGCTCGGCCTCGCCCTGGTGCGCCGCCTGCGGCCGGCCGCGGAGGCCCCCCTGGCGCGGGGCGACTATCCCTGGCTCGCCGCCGCCATCCTCTGCGGCGGGGTGGTGGGGCCGCTGCTCCTGATGAGCGGGCTGGAGGCGGGGACGGCCTCGGCCGCCTCGCTGCTGCTGAACCTGGAGGGCGTCTTCACCCTGGCCATCGCCTGGGTCGTCTTCCGCGAGAACGTCGACCTCCGGGTCGGGCTGGGGGCGGCGGCCATCCTGCTCGGGGCGGTGCTTCTGTCCTGGGAGGGAGGATCCCTCTCGCTGGGCGGCGGGTCGCTGCTGGTGGCCGGCGCCTGCCTCGCCTGGGCGGTGGACAACAACCTGACGCGCCGGCTTTCCGCCGCCGACCCGGTGCAGATCGCCATGCTGAAGGGGGCGGTGGCCGGGACGGTCAACATCGCGCTGGCCGTCGCCGCGGGGGCGGAACTGCCGGACGCCGGGACGATGCTGGCCGCCGGTCTGGTCGGGTTCCTCGGCTACGGCGTCAGCCTGGTCCTCTTCGTGCTGGCCCTGCGCCATCTGGGGACGGCGCGGACCGGGGCCTACTTCTCCCTGGCGCCCTTCGTGGGGGCGCTGCTCGCCGTCGCGGCCCTGGGGGAGCCGCTGTCGCTGCGCTTCGTCCTGGCCGCCCTCCTCATGGCCGCCGGGCTTGCGCTGCACCTGATGGAGCGTCACGAGCACCCGCACGAGCATGAGCCGATGGAGCACGCGCACCGCCACGTCCATGATGCCCACCACCGGCACGACCATGGGCCGGACGATCCGCCGGGGGAGCCCCACGTCCACCGCCACGCCCATCCGCGGCTGGTCCACCGGCATCCGCACTACCCCGATCTCCACCACCGTCACGAGCATTGAAGGCGTGACAATCAAGTTCTTGCGGTCCCGCCGGAGCCAAGCCCATACTCGCGGCAAAAGGGCATAAGACCTTCTCGCGGAAGCCAGGGCCGACGGATCGCGCCGATGCACCATTCATCCCCGAACGCGGCGAAGCCGGCGGCGTTCGCACCGTCCGGGCTGCAGGGCCTGATCCTGGCGACCGTGGCTCTGATCGCCCTGTTCAGCGTCGGATTCTGGGTGATGACGGCGCTGGTCGACCGCGCCGGAACCCTGCGCCATGGCGAGGACCGCGCCCAGTCCGCCGCCCGCATCCTGCAGGAGCATGTGCGCCGCACCGTGGCGACCGGCGATCTGGCGCTCGCCCGCACGCTCGACCGGGTCCATCAGCGCGGGATGGAGGGCATCGCCGGCGACCGCGCCTTCTGGCAGTTCCTGCGGTCCATGGCGGAGGCCCTGCCGGAGATCAGCGCCATCTGGATCCACGACGCGGCCGGCGTCAGCCGGCTGACCAGCCGCCGCTACCCCGCCCCCCAGGGAAACGTCGGCGACCGCGCCTATTTCCAGGTCCATGCCTCCGGCGTGGACTTCCACGTCGGCGAACGGATCGTCGGCCGGATGAGCGGCGAGCCCTCCTTCACCATCAGCCGGCGGATCGAGAAGGACGGGGTCTTCCTCGGCGTCGGCCACGTCAATGTGGCGCTCGACTACTACAAGGAGGTGTTCGAGAGCCTCGACCTCGGCCCCGGGGCCACCATCGCGCTGTTCCGCGACAACGGGCAGCCGGTCTTCCGCTTTCCCGCGAGCGAACTGCTGGAGGGCGCGGATTCGGCGGAGATGCTGCACCGCCTGCCCGCCGGGACGAACGGCGTGTTCGAGGTGCCGGCCCCGTCGGGCGACGACGGGCGCATCGTCGCCTACCAGCGCGTTCCCGGGCTGCCGCTAGTGGTTCTGGTCGGGCTGTCCAGGGACGACGAGCTGGCCTCCTGGCGCGAGCGGCTGGTGCGCGGCGCCATCGTCGTGGCGGTGGCCCTGTTCGCCTGCGCCGGGCTCGCCTTCGCCGCGGTGCGCAGCCTGTCGCGCGAGCAGGTGAGCCGGCGCCGCCTCGCCGAGGCGAATGGCGAGCTCGACGCCGCGGCCCGCCACCTGGAGGACGCCAACCGCGCCTATGCCGCCGCCAACCGGCGGATGAACCTGATCCTGCAGTCGGCCTCCGACAGCATCTGCGGCGTCGACCGCAACGGCCGCATCACCTTCGCCAACCCGGCGGCCTCGGTGATGACCGGCTTCGCCAACGAGGAGCTGCTGGGCCGCAACCTGCATGCGCTGATCCACCATACCCGCGCCGACGGCAGCCCCTATCCGGAGGCGGAATGCGCGGTCACGCGCGTGCTGCACACCGGCCGGACCCACCGCGGGCTGGAGGACACCTTCTGGCGGCGCGACGGAACCAGCATCCCGGTGGAGTTCACCGCCTCCCCCATGCTGGAGGACGGGCGGGTCGAGGGCGCGGTCGTGGTGTTCCACGAGATCGCCGAGCGCAAGCGCGCGCAGGAGGCGATGGAGCGCGCCATGCGCGCGGCCGAGGCGGCGAGCCGGGCCAAGTCGGAATTCCTGGCCAACATGAGCCACGAGATCCGCACGCCGATGAACGCGATCCTCGGCCTGATCCACCTGATCCAGCAGACCCAGCTCTCGCCGCGCCAGCGCGACTATCTGCAGAAGATCCGGATGTCGGCGCAGTCGCTGCTCGGCATCCTCAACGACATCCTCGACTTCTCCAAGGTGGAGGCCGGCAAGCTGGAGCTGGAGCATGTGGAGTTCCGCCTGGACGAGCTTCTGCAGAACCTCGCGGTCATCGTCGGCACCTCGGCGGAGGAGAAGGACATCGAGGTGCTGTTCCACGTGGCGCCCGGCGTGCCGCTGGACCTGATCGGCGACCCGCTGCGCCTGCAGCAGGTGCTGATCAACCTCGCCGGCAACGCCATCAAGTTCACCGAGGCGGGGGAGGTGGTCGTCTCCGTCGCCGCCCGGACGGTGGAGGACGACCGCGCCGTGCTGACCTTCTCGGTCCGCGACACCGGCATCGGCATCTCGGCGGAGCAGAAGCAGCGGCTGTTCCAGGCCTTCAGCCAGGGCGACAGCTCCACCACCCGCCGCTACGGCGGAACCGGGCTGGGGCTGGCCATCTGCTCCCGGCTGGTCTCGCTGATGGGCGGCTCGATGGATGTGGAGAGCGAGCCGGGCAAAGGCAGCGACTTCCACTTCGACGCCGTCTTCCAGTGCCACGCCGCCGCGGCGGAGCGGCCGCGCGCCGCCCGGCCGGTGCCGCGCGACCTGTCGGTCCTGGTGGTGGACGACAACGAGACCGCCCGCGAGGTGCTGGGCGAGATGGCCCACGGCTTCGGCTGGACCGTCACCGCCAGCGCCTCCGGGGCCGAGGGCATCGCCGAGCTGGAGCGGGCGGCGGCGGCCGGCCATCCCTACGACATCGTGCTGATGGACTGGAAGATGCCCGGCATGGACGGGCTGGAGACCACCCGCCGCATCCGGGCCGGAAGCCGCGCCGGCGCGCCGATCATCATCGTCGTCAGCGCCTTCGGGCGGGAGAAGATCGCCTCCACCGGGACCGAGGCGGGGGTCAGCGGTTTCCTGGTGAAGCCGGTCACCGCCTCCTCCCTGCTCGACGCGGTCACGCTCGCCTATTCGCATGGCCCGGCGGAGCCGCCGGAGACGGCGCCGGCGGCCTCCGGCCCCCGGCAGGCCCAGCCCGCCGCAGCCCCCGCCTTGGGAGGCGCCATGAACAGTCCGCGCACGAGGGAGGCCGGCCCGCTCGCCGGCCGGCGGATCCTGCTGGTCGAGGACAATGCGCTGAGCCAGGAGGTGGCGCGCGAGATCCTGGAGCGGGCGGGCGCCGAGGTCGCCCTGGCCGGCAACGGCCGCGAGGCGGTCGCCCTGGTCGAGCAGTCGGAGGGCTTCCACGCCGTCCTGATGGACGTGCAGATGCCGCAGATGGACGGGTTCGAGGCGACCCGCGCCATCCGCCGCCTGCCCGGCGGCGACGGCCTGCCGATCATCGCCATGACGGCCAGCGCCCTGCCGTCCGACCGCCGCCGCTGCCTGGAGGGCGGCATGGACGACCACATCGCCAAGCCCCTCGACCTCGCCCAGCTCTTCACCGTGCTCGGCCGCTGGGCCGGTGCGCCGGCCGCCGGTGCCGCCGGTGCCGCCGTGGCGGAGCTGGCGGCCGCCGGCCAGCCGGCCGGTGCCGCCGCCGGCGGTCCTGCCGGGCTGCCGGCCTCCCTTCCGGGAATCGACCTGAACGACGCGCTCGGCCGGCTGGACGGCGACGTCGCGCTGTTCCGCCGATTCGTCGCCGAGTTCGCCCGCAGCTATGCCGGCGTCGCCGACGCGGTGGCCGCGGCGCTGGCGGCCGGCGACCTGCCGCGGGCCAAGGGGCTGGGGCACGAGCTGAAGAGCGTCGCCGGCAACATCGGCGCCCGGCGCCTGTCGGCCGCCGCCGACGCGCTTCAGATTGCCGCGGGCCGCGGCGAGGCGGAGGCGGCCGCCACCCAGCTCGGCGAGCTGCGCGCCGAGCTGGCGAAAGTGCTGGAAGGCGCGGGAATGCTGGAAAGAGGCGGGTCCGACCCCGCCGCTCCCCCGCCGCCGGACCCGCTGGTGGCCGGCGACCGGCTGGCGTCCCGGCTTTCGCAATTCGCCATATTGTTACGAGACAGCAACTTCGCGGCGGCGGAAGAGTTCGCTATGCTGGCACCGTCCCTGGCCGGTTGCGTCGACCCTTCCACCGTGAAGAGCCTGACCGCCGCCATCGACGGGCTCGACTTCGTCAAGGCGCTCGGCATCGTCCAACGGATCGCGCGGGACCTTGGCCTCTCACTTCAGACGGTCTGAACCGGTGACCATGGCCGAAAAGCGTCCCAAGATCCTGGTCGTGGACGACATCCCCTCCAACGTCCACGTCCTCAGCCGGATCCTGAAGGACGACTACGACATCTATTTCGCCACCGACGGGGAGCGGGCGCTGGAGCTGGTCCAGTCGCGCATGCCCGACCTCGTGCTGCTCGACATCATGATGCCGGGGATGGACGGGTTCGAGGTGTGCACCCGCATCAAGGCCGACACCACCACCCGCGACATTCCGGTGATCTTCATTTCGGCCAAGAGCGAGGTGGAGGACGAGACCCGCGGGCTGGAGGTCGGCGCGATCGACTTCATCACCAAGCCGATCAGCCCGCCCATCGTGAAGGCGCGGGTGCGCAACCACCTGCTGCTGAAGCGTCAGGCCGACCTGCTGCGCAGCCTGTCCTTCCTCGACGGGCTGACCGGCATCGCCAACCGCCGCCAGTTCGACGAGACGATGCAGCGCGAATGGCGCCGCTGCGCCCGCATGCACGCGCCGCTGTCGCTGATCATGCTGGATGTCGATCATTTCAAGGCCTTCAACGACCATTACGGCCATCAGGCCGGCGACGAATGCCTGCGCGCGGTCGCCGAGGTGCTGGCCGAGCAGGTGAAGCGGCCGAGCGACCTCGTCGCCCGCTACGGCGGGGAGGAGTTCGTCTGCCTGCTGCCGGAGACGGAGAACGAGGGCGCCATCCTGGTGGCCGAGCGGCTGCGCGACGCGGTGGCCCGCCTGGGCATCCCGCACGCCTCCTCGCCGGTGGCGCCGCACGTCACCATCAGCCTCGGCGTCGCGACCGCCCTTCCGACCTCCGACACCTCGCCGGAGTCGCTGTCGCAGCTTGCCGACCAGCTTCTCTACCAGGCCAAGCGGTCCGGCCGGAACCGGGCCGAGGGCGCGGTCGTGCCGGCGCTCTGACCATTCCGGGCACAGCAGAGGGAACCCGCCCATGAGTGCCGCGTCCAGCGATGCCGTCCCCCGTCCGGACCGGACGCCGCCCGGCGGCGCTCATGACCAAGCCTCCCATGGCCAAGCTTCCCATGGCCAAGCTTCCTATGACCGGGCTTCCTGTGACCGGGACGTCCGTGGCCGGGGCTTTTCCGGCCGGACCCCGCTGGCCGAGGCGCAGGCCCGCATCGATGCCGCCGCCGCCGCGCTGCCCGCCTGCCTCGTGCCGCCCGCACAGGCGGCCGGTCTGGTGCTGGCCGCGCCGGTGACCGCGGCGGACGACCTGCCGGACCGCGACCGCGCCGCCCGCGACGGCTTCGCGGTGGCCGCGGCCGACACGCTGGGCGCCGGCTCCTACAATCCCGTTCCGCTGCCGTCCGCCCTGCCGGTGTCGGCCGGCCAGCCGCTGCCGCCGGGCTGCGACGCCGTGCTGCCGGTGGAGGCCGTCTCGCACGCCGCCGGGCTGGTGGAGGCGCTGGACGCCGTGGCGCCGGGCGCCGGGGTGGAACGGCGGGGGGCGGCGCTGCGGACCGGCGCGACGGTGCTGCAGCCCGGCCGCCGCCTGTGCGCCGCCGATGTCGGGCTGCTCGGCGGCCTCGGCCTCGCGGCGGTTTGCGTGGTGCCGCGCCCGCGGGTGAGGCTGCTGATCGCCGGCGGCCCGCGCGAGGGCGGTGACGCGCTGACGCCCCTGCTCGCCGCGCTGGTCCGCCGCGACGGCGGCGAGGTGGAGGCGGCGGAGCCGCTTCCGGCGGAGACCGGGGCGCTCGCCGCGGCGCTGGCGGCGCCCGGGGCCGACCTGATCCTGTGCGCCGGCCGCACCGGCGTCGGCATGGACGACGCCGCTCCGCCCGCCCTGGCCGAAGCCGGAAGCCTGGAGTTCCATGGCGTGGCGCTGCGGCCGGGCGACAGCGCCGCGCTCGGCCGGGTGGGGGAGGTGCCGGTGGTCCTGCTGCCCGGCGAACCGATGGCGGCGCTCGCCGCCTACGAGCTGCTGGGCGGCCGGGCGGTCCGCCGCCGCGCCGGCCGTGCACCGGGCCTGCCGCACGCCACCGTCCAGGCGGTGACGGCGCGCAAGCTGGTGTCGGAGATCGGCTGTGCCGACCTCTACCGGGTGCGTCTGACCGGGGACGGGCTGGCCGAGCCGGTCGCCTCGCCCGCCGTGCCCGGCCTCGCCGCCGCCGTGCGCGCCGACGGCTTCGTGCTGATCCCCGCGGAGAGCGAGGGCGTTCCCGCCGGCAGCACGGTCACCATCTTCCTTTTCGACGGCGTCTAGTGCCACAGTCCGTCGAAGCCTGACCCTGAGGAGCCTCCGCCCGTGTCCGCCCAGCCCCAGCACCCCGTCAGCCCGGAGGAGATCCGCCGCTTCGTCGCCCGCGCCGCCCGCCAGGAGCAGTTCCTGGAGGTGGTCAGCCGCGAGGAGGCGGAGGCCCGGTTCCGCCGCCATCTCGACCTCGCCCCGCGGGGGGAGGAAGTGGTTCCGCTCTCCGCCGCCCTCGGCCGGGTGCTGGCGTGCGACGTGGTGGCCGGGGTGGACGTGCCCGGCTTCGACCGCTCCTCCGTCGACGGCTTCGCGGTGCGCGCCGCCGACACCACCGGCGCGCAGGAGGACAGCCCGGTCCTGCTGCGCCTGAACGCCGAGGTGCTGTCGGCCGGCCGCGTACCGGCCCTGACGGTGGAGCCGGGAACCGCCACGGTGATCGCCACCGGCGGCATGCTGCCGCGCGGCGCCGACGCCGTCGTCATGGTCGAGCAGACGGAGGCCGTCGAGCAGGACGGCGTGCTGTCGGTCGCCATCGCCCGGCCCGCGGTGCCCGGCGGCTTCGTCGCCGCCGCCGGCTCCGACATCGGGCGGGGCGAGACGGTGCTGCGGCGGGGCCAGCGCCTGACCTCGCGCGAGATCGGCGTTCTGGCCGCCGTCGGCCGGGCGGAGGTCGCGGTGCTGCGCCGGCCGCGCATCGCCATCCTGTCCACCGGCGACGAGATCGTCGCCCCCGGCGACCCGATCCGGCCCGGCGCCGTCTACGATTCCAACGGCGCCGTGCTGGCCGCCGCGGTGGCCGAGCTGGGCGGCGAGCCGGTGCCGCTCGGCATCGCCCCGGACGAGGAGGCGGCGCTGGAGGCGCTGGTGCAGCAGGGCCTCGCCTGCGACGGGCTGCTGCTGTCGGGCGGCACCTCGAAGGGGGCGGGCGACGTCTCCTACCGCATCGTCTCGCGGCTGACCGATCCCGGCATCGTCGTGCACGGCGTGGCGCTGAAGCCGGGCAAGCCGCTCTGCCTCGCCGTCACCGGTGGCAAGCCGGTGGTGGTGCTGCCGGGCTTCCCGACCTCCGCCATGTTCACCTTCCACAGCTTCGTGGCGCCGGTCATCCGCGCCATGGCGGGGATGCCGCCGGCCGAAGCCTGGACGGTGTCGGCCACGCTGCCGGTCCGGCTGGCGTCGGAGCGCGGGCGCACCGAATACGTCATGGTCTCGCTGATGCGCGGGCAGGACGGGCTGGCGGCCTATCCGCTGTCGCGCGGCTCGGGCTCCGTCACCGCCTTCAGCGCGGCGGACGGCTTTCTCGCCATCGACGCCCAGGCCGAGGGGATGGAGGCCGGCACCGCCGTCTCCGTCCAGCTCCTCGGCCGCAGCCTGGAACCTGCCGACCTCATCATCGTCGGCAGCCACTGCGTCGGGCTCGACAGCCTGATCGGCCGCCTGATGGGGGAGGGGGTGACGGTCAAGGCGCTGAACGTCGGCTCGATGGGCGGGCTCGCCGCCGCCAGGCGCGGGGAATGCGACGTGGCGCCCATCCACCTGCTCGACCCCGCGACCGGCGTCTACAACGAGGCCTTCCTGACGCCGGAGCTCGATCTGGTGAAGGGGTACCGCCGCCTGCAGGGCATCGTCTTCCGCCCGGCGATCCGCGTTTCGAGGGCAGGGGTGCCGAGGAGGCCGCGGCGGCGGTCGCCGGCGACCCGGACTGCATCCTGATCAACCGCAACGCCGGCAGCGGCACCCGCATCCTGACCGACCGGCTGCTGGGGGCGGCGCGCCCGACCGGCTACTGGACCCAGGCCAAGTCGCACAACGCGGTGGCCGTCGCGGTGGCGCAGCACCGGGCCGACTGGGGGGTGGCGATCGCCAGCGTCGCCCGGCTCTACGGGCTCGGGTTCCTGCCGCTGCAGGAGGAGCACTACGACTTCGTGATCCCGCGCGCCCGCCGCGACCGTCCGGCGGTCCGGCGCTTCCTGGCCGCGCTGGACAGCCCGGAGGTGGCGGAGGCGCTGGCCGGGCTGGGCTTCGAGCGCTGAACCCCGGCCGGCGCCGCGCGCCGGCGGCTCAGTGGACCGATCCGCCGCCGCAGGAGGAGCCGCAGCCGCAGCCGCCTTCCGGGGCGACGACGCGGATGGTCCCGGCGGCGGTGGCCAGCAGGGCGTCCAGCGGCAGGCCGGTCGCCTTGGCGAGTTCCCCCAGCCGCGCGCTGTCCGGCAGCCCGACGCCCGGCCCGAACACCGGATGCAGCATGGCCATCCGGCCGCGCGCCAGCGGGTCGAGGGCATCCAGCGTGGCGAGGTCGGTGTCGGCGGTGATGGCGGCCGGGCTGCTCATGACGGGCTCCTGAAGGGACGGGCGGACGGCGGATATGGTCCGGCAGGGAAAGCCGCCGCCTTGACCGCTGTCAAGCCCGATGGCGATGCCGGCCGCGGTCTCCGGCGGCATCTCGGCGGCATTCCGGCGGTTGCGTCCCGGGGCCGCATCCTGACGGCCGCGCCCGGGGCCGCGATCCGGTCCTTACCCCTCCCCCAGCCCGTATTTGCGGATCTTGTCGTGCAGGGTGGTCTTGGGGATCTGCAGGTCCTCCGCCGTGCGGGCGAGGCTGTGGGCGTTGCGGCGCAGCGCCTCGGCGATCAGCGAGCGCTCGAAGGCCTCCACCGTCTCGGCCAGCGGGCGGGGGCCGGTGACGGCCGTGGTGCCGAAGGGCGGGAAGCCGCCCTCGATCCCCAGGACGCAGCGGTCGGCAACGTTGCGCAGTTCGCGCACGTTGCCCGGCCAGTGGTAGGCCATCATGCGGCGCATCCGCTCGGGATCGGGCGCCGGCACCGGGCGGCCGTGGCGGGCGGCGGCCTGCAGCGCGAACTGCTCGAACAGCAGGCCGATGTCCTCGCGCCGGTCGCGCAGCGGCGGCAGCGGCAGGGTCACCACGTTCAGCCGGTAGTAGAGGTCGGCGCGGAAGCGGCCCTGCTCCGCCAGCTCGCCGAGATCCACCTTGGTGGCGGCGATCACCCGGCAATCCACCGGGACCGGCGTGTTGGAGCCCAGCCGCTCCAGCGTGCGCTCCTGCAGGACGCGCAGGAACTTGATCTGCATCGCCATCGGCATGCTCTCGATCTCGTCGAGGAACAGCGTGCCGCCGCTGGCATGCTCGACCTTGCCGATGCGCCGCTTGCCGGCCCCGGTGAAGGCCCCCGCCTCGTGGCCGAAGATCTCGCTGTCGAACAGGCTTTCCGGCAGGCCGCCGCAGTTGATGGCGACGAAGTTGCCGCTGCGGCGCGGGCTGGCGTCGTGCAGGCAGCGCGCCACCAGCTCCTTGCCCGTGCCGGTCTCGCCATGGATCAGCACGTCGGCCGCAGTGCCGCCGAGGTCGGCGACCAGCCGGCGCACCCGCTCCATCTGCGGCGAGGCGCCGATGATCCGCGCCTCGATGCTCTCGCGGTTCTGCAGCCGCTCGCGCAGCTCGCGCACCTCCAGCGTCAGGCGGCGCTTGTCGAGCGCGCGGCGCACCACCTCCACCAGGTAATCCGGCGAGAAGGGCTTCTCGATGAAGTCGTGGGCGCCGATCTTCATCGCCTGCACCGCCATCGACACGTCGCCATGGCCGGTCATCAGCACCACCGGCAGGTCGGGGTCGGCGGCCAGCAACTGGCGCAGCAGCTCCATGCCGTCCATGCCGGGCAGCCGGATGTCGGTCACCACGATGCCGGGGAAGCCGGCGCCGACCAGCCGGCGGGCCTTCTCCGCCGTGCCGACCGTCTCGGCCGCGATGCCTTCGAGCTGCAGGGCCTGCCGGCAGCCCAGCGCGACATCCTCGTCATCCTCGACGATCAGGACCTTCAGGACTGCGGACCCGGTGTCGGGCATTGGGTGTCTCCGGCCGCGGCATCGGCGAGGGCGGCGGTCGTGGGGTGGGCCGAAGGTGGGGGCGGAAGCGGGGATGACGGCGGGGGTGGGGCCGCAGGCAGCTCGACCGTGAAGACGGCCCCGCCGTCGGGCCCGTTGCTTCCGGTCAGCGTCCCGCCGAAGTCACGCACGATCCCCGCGGAAATGGCAAGCCCCAAGCCGAGCCCGCCGCCCGCCGCCTTGGTGGTGAAGAAGGGCTCGAACAGCCGGGGCAGCACGTCGGCGGGCAGGCCCGGCCCGCTGTCGGCGACGCTGACGACCACCCGCTCTCCCCCGGCGCCGCCGCCGTTTCCGCCGCCGGTCCGGCGGGCGGCGACGCGCAGCCGGGGCTCCGCCCGCCCCTCCACGGAATCGAGTCCGTTGGCCAGCAGGTTGACCAGCACCTGCTCCAGCCGGTTGGCATCGCACAGCGCCACCGGTTCCCCGGGCGTCCCGTCGGGCGGCAGCTCCAGCTCGACCCTCACGCCGGCCCGGCGCAGCCGCGGGTCGAGCAGGAACAGCGCGTTGTCGATCACCCGCCGCACCCCGACCGGCTGCGGATCGCCGGAGGATTTGCGGCGAAGGACTTGAGCTGGCTGGTCAGCGTGCCCATGCCGTCCACCAGCCGGGCGATGCGCTCCAGGTTGCCCTGGGCCGCCTCCAGGTCGCCGCGCTGCATGAACTTCACCGCGTTGCCGGACAGGGTGCGCAGGGCGGCGAGCGGCTGGTTCAGCTCGTGGGCGAGGCCGGCGGAGAGCTGGCCGATGACTGCCAGCTTGCCGGCCTGCACCAGCTCCTCCTGCGCCTCGCGCAGCGTGCGGGTGCGGTCCTCCACCTTGCGTTCCAGCTCGTCATGGGCGCGCTGCAGCGCCTCGCGGGCGCGCAGCCGGTCGCGCAGATGCAGCCGGCGCTGGTTCCACATCACCAGCAGGATGCAGAGGAAGGCGCTGCCGATCGCGGCCAGCGCCGCCCGCGTCCAGGCCATGCTGGTCACCTGCTCGACCGGCGACAGCACGGTCAGCCGCCAGGGCGTGCCGGCCAGCGGCGCCGACTGCGCCAGGAAGCGGCCGGAGACGGGGAAGACGGGGGCCGCCTCGTCCTTCGGCCGGGCCAGCCGCACCAGCTCCGCCCGGCCGCCCAGCGCGCGCAGCGGCGTGAGGCCGAGCGGCGGCAGCGGCCGGGCGTTGTATTGCAGGCTGCGGTCGAAGCGTTCCTGGGCCGCCGCGTCGAGCGGGCGGACGGTGGTGAATTTCCAGGACGGGACGGAGGCGAGGATGACCACCCCGTTCTCGTCGCTCACCAGCGCCGGCACCTCCACCGTCGACCAGGACAGCTCGAGCTGCTCCAGGCTGACCTTGACGACGGCGACGCCGGCGAGCTGCCCCTCCACCGTCAGCGGCGAGGAGAGGTAGTAGCCGGGCTCGCCCCGCGTCGTGCCGACGCCGAAGAAGCGGCCGGGCCGGCCGGCCGCCGCCTCGATGAAGTAGGGGCGGTAGGACAGATCCTCGCCGAGGAAGCTGTCCGGCCGGTTCCAGTTGCTGGTGGCGACCACCCGTCCCCGCCGGTCGAGCACATAGATGGACAGCGTGCCCGCCCGCTCGTTGAGCTGCTCCAGATAGCGGTTGACCGCCGGGGCCGGCGGCAGCCCGCGCGTCACCAGATCGAGCACGTCGCGCTCCAGCGCCAGCGTCGCCGGGAAATAGGCGTACTTGTCGATCTGGCGTTCCAGGCTGGCGGCATAGAGGTCGAGCCGGTGGTGGCCGGTCTGCCGCAGCTCGGTCAGCCCCATCGCCTCGCTGATGCGGAAGCCGGCGGTGCCCGCCAGCAGGGCCAGCACGGCCACTCCCGGCAGGAGCAGCCCGTAGCGGCGGATGAAGCGGAGGATCGGGGTGGTCGGGGCTGGCATCGTCGGGGCGGCCGGAACATCGCGACGCCATCATAACAGAGACGGCGGCCCCGCATGCAAAGGCCCGGATGCGAATGCCCAGGCGCAAAAAAAGCCCCGCCTGCCGGCTTGCGGCGGGCGGGGCCTTGCGGGGAGGCGGACGCTATTCGGCGGAGACGGGGGAGACGGCGACGGCGCCCTCCGGCAGGGCGTCCTCCTCCTCCTCCTCCTCGGTGGCCGGACCGATGGCGCCTTCCGACTTGGCGACCACGGCGGTGGCGATGGCGTTGCCCAGCACGTTGGTGGCGGTGCGGCCCATGTCGAGGAAGTGGTCGATGCCCATGATCAGCAGGACGCCGGCCTCGGGCAGGTTGAACATCGGCAGCACGGCGGCGACCACCACCAGCGAGGAGCGCGGCACGCCGGCGATGCCCTTGCTGGAGACCATCAGAACCAGCAGCATGATGATCTGCTGCTCGATGCTCAGCGGCACATTGTAGGCCTGGGCGATGAACAGCGACGCGAAGGTCGTGTAGATCATCGAGCCGTCGAGGTTGAAGGAATAGCCGAGCGGCAGGACGAAGCCGATGACCCGGTCCTTGACGCCGAACTTCTCGAGCTGCTCCATCACCCGCGGATAGGCCGACTCGCTCGAGGCGGTGGAGAAGCCGAGCAGCATCGGGTCGCGGACGGTCTTGACCAAGCGGAAGACGTCCTTCTTCAGCACCAGGAAGCCGGCGCCGATCAGCGCCGCCCACAGCACCGCCAGCGTGATGTAGAAGCTGCCCATGAACTTGCCGTAGACCACCAGCACGCCCAGGCCCTGGGTGGTGATCACGTTGGCGACGGCGGCGAAGACGCCGATCGGGGCGAAGCGCATGACATAGTCGGTGACCTTCAGCATCACCGGAACCACTTCCTCGATGGAGTGGGCCAGCGAGCGGGCCTTGGTGTCGCGCAGGCTGCCCAGCGCGAGGCCGAAGAACACCGAGAACACCAGGATCTGGAGGATCTCGTTGTTCGCCATCGCCTCGAAGAAGTTGCGCGGGAAGACGTGGGTCAGGAAGTCCTTCAGGTTCAGCGCGCTGGTCTTCAGCCCCGCCGAGGCGGCGGCATCGGGCAGCGGCACGTTCAGATGCGCGCCGGGCTGCAGGAGGTTGGCGAAGACCAGGCCGATGGACAGCGAGCCGAGCGAGGCCATGAGGAACCAGCCCACCGCCTTGCCGCCGATGCGGCCGACCGTGCCGGCGTCGCCCATGCCGGCCATGCCGGCCACCAGGGTCGAGAAGATCAGGGGCGCGATGATCATCTTGATCAGGCGCAGGAAGATGTCCGTGACCATCGCGAAATAGCTGGCGATCTCCTTCGCCGCCGCCGGGCTTTCGCTCAGGCTGTTGCAGGCATAGCCGACCAGGATGCCCAGCATCATGGCGATGACGATCAGGGTCGTCTGCTTGTTCATTTTCATAGAAGGATTTCCTCCCCAGGGCGGACACGGCCGGCCGGGGCGTCCACGGCAGGTCGGGTCGGAATGCCGTGGCCGTCACCGGCCGATCCCGAAGACCAGCAACCGCCATGCCAGATCGCGACGGGGATCGAGGGGGTATAACCCTTTGATTCGGATAGGACCTGTTCTATGACCCAACGGTTCCGTCCGGATTTCCGGATGGAGTGGCCGCAGCACCGTTCGGATTTCCGAATGGCCCGGGACAAAGAAAAACCCCCTTCCCGGCGGCCGGGAAGGGGGCTTGCGGGGAAACCGGAAGCGGTCCGTTACGCCGCCGACGGCTTGGCCAGCGCCGGCGCGGCCTCGGTCGGCTCCATCAGCGACACGGCGAGGGTCGGGGCCTTCCACTGCAGGCTGTCGAAGGCGCCGCAATGGCCGCACAGGCCGCCCCAGGCATGGCTGACGGCGCTGCACTCGGTGCAGGTCCAGGCGGGATCGGCCGGGGCGGCGGCGGCCTTGGCGAGCCAGCCGCGGGCGGCCTCCTCGTCCTGGCGCTCGTTGCGCTCCAGCTCGGCCAGCAGGCGGTAGAGGCGGCGCGACGGCTCGATCTCCAGCGCGCGGGTCAGGCGGTTGCGCGCCTCGCCCCACAGCTTGGCCTCCATCGCCACGCGGGCGACGGCGATCTGCGACTCGACGCTGTTCGGCGCCTGGGTCAGCAGCTTCTCGAACAGCTTCACCCGCGCCACCGGGTCATAGCCGTCGGTCACCTCGCGGTAGACGTCGGCCAGCTCCGGATGCGGCCCCTGGCGCCAGGCCCGCTCGATCACCTTGGAGGCCTGCTTGTGGCGGCCGGCGGCGAGCTGCAGCCGGGCGAGCCGGACCGCGGCGGGCACGAAGCCCGGCATCAGGTCGTGCGCCTGCTGGGCATGCGACAGGGCGGCGTCGCCGCGTCCGCGCCGCTCCGCCTCGAAGCTGCGCTCCAGCAGCAGGACGGTGCGGTGCCGGCGCCCGTCCTCGGCCGGGATGGCGCCGGCCTGGATGGCCTGCTGCAGGGTGCCCTCGGCGGACGCCCAGTCGCCGGCCCGCGCCTCCAGGTCGTAGAGCGTGCCGAGCAGCCAGGGCGTGTTCGGCTGCAGCGACCGCGCGCGGCGGGCGAGCTGCAGGGCCTCCACCCGGTCGCCGGCCTTCAGCGACTGGGTCAGCAGGCCGCGCAGCCCGAGGAAGGCCGTCTCCGGCCGGTCGAGCATGGCGGTGAAATACTCCCGGGCGGCGCGGTCGTCGCCCTGGAGCTGGGCCGCCTGGGCCGACAGCAGCATGGTCAGCGGCGGCTCGTTCAGCAGCCCGTCGGCCTTGCGCGCCATCTTGCGGGCGGTGTGGGCATCGCCCGCGGCGACGGCCACCAGCCCCTGGGTCAGGGCGCGGTAGCCGCGCTCCCGCCGGCGCGAGCGGCCGTAGCGCCGCAGCTTGCCCGGCGAGCGCAGCAGCCCGCGGACGAAGCGGTAGCCGAGCGCCGCCAGCGCCAGGGCGGCCAGACCGATCAGCACCGCCACCGCGAAGGACATCTCGATGACGTAGCCGAGCCAGGTGACGGTCACCGTGCCCGGCCGGTCGGCCAGCCAGACCGCGATCGCGATGACGACCGCGACCTTGATGAGGAACCAGATCGCGCGGATCATTGGCCGGCTCCCTTCGCGCCCGAGGCGGCGGACAGCAGCGCGATGGCCTTGGTGGTCAACTGCTGCCCGGCCTGGTTGGCGGCCAGCCGCGCCTTGGCGTCGGCGACCCACGGGGCGGCGGTCTCGGCGGCCGGACCCTGCAGGGCCGACAGTTCCTCCACCGCGCGGGGCAGGTTGTTCTCGTCCACCGCGGCCTCGGCCCGCGCCACGATGGCCTCGGGCCCGTTGCCGACCACGCCGCCGCCCTGGCGGCGGACGGTGATCAGCGTCGCCAGCTTGCCGGTCACCTGCTCCACCCAGTCGTTGCCCTCGCCGCGGTTGGCGGCGCGCACGATCTCGGAGGCCAGCGGCTTGAAGCGGTCCGTGAGCTGCGGCTGGGTCGGCACGCCCTTGGCGGCGTAGGGAGCCAGCGCGTCGAGCGGCTGCGTGATGGACGGGTCGGCGACGCCGAGACCGCGCACCGCCTGCAGCTCCTGCTGGAAGGGCTGGCCGGCGGCCAGCGCCGAGCGGAGCTGGCCGGCCGCGAGCACCAGCGCCTGGGCCGAGGTGGCGGCGTTGCGCTGCGATTCGACGGCGCTCGACACGCCGGTGAGCTGCTGGCGCACCGCGTCCAGGTCCTTGCGCAGATCCTGCGCGGCCTGGCTGGTGCTGGCGACGGCGCCCAGCCGCTGCTCCAGCCCGGCGAGGCGGGTGTTCAGCTCGTCCACGCGCGGGTCGGGCTGCGCCGCGGCCGTGGCATTGCCCGCCGCCGCGGGGGCCGGGCGCTTCTCCAGCGCGTCGATCCGGCCGGCGAGCTGGCGCAGGGCGCCGTCGATGGCCGCCGTGTCCACCGGGGCCGCGCCGCCGGCCGCGCCGCCGGCCGCGCCATTGGCGGCGGGCCGCTGCTCCAGCTTGCCGACGCGGTCGGCGAGCTGCTGGAGCTGGCTGCGCAGGGCCGGGTCGGCGGCAGGAGCCGCCGCGGGGACGGAGACCGCCGCGTCGCGGCCCGGCCAGCCGGGAACCTTCGGGCCCCACCAGGGCTCGGACAGCGCCGCGGCGCCGACCAGCAGGGCGACCAGCGACAGGGCGGTGGCGAAGCCGCTGCCGGAGCGCGGCTCGTCGACATAGGGCGGCGGCACGTCGCGGATGGTCTCGGCGCGCCGCGGCTCGGCCGGCTCCGGCGCCGCGGTGGCGGCGGCATAGGGCTCGGGTCCGGCGGTGGTCTCGACCGTCTCCGCCGGTTTCCCGGCGTCCGGCTTTGCGTCTTCCGGCTTTGCGTCTTCCGGCTTGGCCTCGGCGGCCGGCGGTTCCGCCGGGGCGGCCGCCACGGGCTCGCCCGCAGCCGGGTCGGCGGGGACGGGGGCGGAGGTCACCGGATCGATCGACTCGACCACCGGGGCGTCCACCACCGTGACGCCGGCCGGGGTGGTGTCGGCGGCGGGCTTGTCCTCGCTCGGGGTCGCGGCCTCGAGATCGGCCTCGTCCAGCGTGATCTTGTGCCTGGCGGCGGCGGCGCGCAGGTCGGCATGGCGCGCCAGCGGAATGGCGCCGCGCTTCTTCCAGCCCTGCACCGTCGTCACCGGAATGTCGAGCTTGTGGGCCATCGGCCGGATGCCGCCGAAACGCTCGACGATGCGGTCAACGGCACCCCCACCCTGGGCGGAGCCGCCCGGCTCGCTCTCCTGGTCTGGTGTCGGTCGGTCGGAGCCTGAACGAGAGGTCATCGGGGGTGCCTTCTTGGTCGCTGTTGTTCGTCTGACGCCGCAGCCCCGGCGGCTCCCCCGGGCCGCGCCGATCGCCGGCACGTCGTCCGGCAGCGGGGCGGTCGGAGCCTCCTGCGCCGGTCGGGCGGCGGCCCGTACGTTCCGTTGCGGCGTGCCTCCCGGGGCGCCGTACGTGCGGGCAGCATCCGCAACCGCGGGGCTGAGGCAGAGCGCATCGATCGTACGGCACGGATCGACCGGCCCCGCCTGGGCCACCAACCTAACAAAGCCGGGGGGTGTCCGGGGAGAGAAAAACAGCACCCCGTGGAGGTCATGCGTACGGATCGCGGCGCCCGTCCCGTCGGAGAACCGGAGGGGCACGGGCCTGCCCCGGGCGAGTCGTACGGCAGCCCCGCTGCGGGTTCGTCCGGACTGCCGGACCCGGAACGATCGCCGCGCCGGCAGCTCTCCACTCCCCTGCGACATGGCGAAGCACCCCGCCTGTGCGACGGGGGTGGGGCGGCGTACCGGCGCCTGGAAGGACGTACGGGCCTGTACGGGGCGCGGCCGGCGCCGCGACTCCGGATGCGGGCCGCCGATGGGCTACGCCGGAAGGGGAGGCGGCGCCTGTACGTCCGGCGTACCTCCTGTACGCCAGGGGTGCGGCCGGCCGGCGGTACGGGTCTGTTACGGCAGGAAGAAGTCGGGCGGAAGCGCCGCCTTGATCTCCGCCCCGGCATCGGCGCCCATCGCCGGCCCGTCGGCGGCGGGACCGCTGCGCTCGATGCGGAAGACCTGCCGTCCGTCCGTCGACAGCACCTTGCCGCGCATGTGCAGCCGGCCGCCGTCCAGCACCGCCATGGCGGCGATCGGCGTCCGGCAGGAACCGTCCAGCGCGCCGAGGAAGGCACGCTCCGCGATCACGCGGCTGGCCGTGCCGGCGCAGTGCAGCGGCGCCAGCAGGGCGCGGGTGGTGGCGTCGTCGCTGCGGATCTCGATCCCGATGGCGCCCTGCGCCACCGCCGGCAGCATGACCTCCGGCTCCAGCACCGCGGTGATCCGCTCGGTCAGGCCGAGCCGGCGCAGGCCGGCCAGCGCCAGCAGGGTCGCGTCCACCTCCCCGGCGTCGAGCTTGGACAGCCGCGTCTGGACGTTGCCGCGCAGCGGCACCACCCGCAGGTCGGGCCGCCGCTCCAGGATCTGGGCCTGGCGGCGCAGCCCGGCGGTGCCGACCAGCGACCCGGCCGGCAGGTCGTCCAGGCCATGGCCGCCGCGGGTGAACAGCGCGTCGCGCACGTCCTCGCGCGGCAGCAGGGCGGCGATCTCCAGCCCCGGCGGCAGGACGGTCGGCACGTCCTTCATCGAGTGGACGGCGAGGTCGGCGCGGCCGTCGTACAGCGCCTCCTCCAGCTCCTTGGTGAAGAGGCCCTTGCCGCCGGCCTCCGCCAGGGTGCGGTCCAGGATGCGGTCGCCCGTCGTCTTGAAGACGACGATCTCGATGGCGCCGGGAGCAGCCAGATGCGGGTGGGCGGCGATGAGCCGGTCGCGGGTTTCGTGGGCCTGCGCCAGCGCGAGGGGACTGCCGCGGGTGCCGATGCGGAGCGGATGGGTCATGGTTCCGTGTTCTAGGGGATCCCGCGCGGTTTGCAAGCCTCGGCCCGCCCTCCGGCCGGGAATTCAGACGATTGTATTGGCCCGGACGATGATCCGGCTGCTCCGCTCCGTCCATGGGGTGCCGTCGAAGCCGCCGGACACCGCCTCGACCGCGAAGCCGGTCTCGGCCAGCATCCGCTCCAGCTCCTCCCGGTAGACCATCCGCCAGGCGAAGGCGAAGGAGGTGCTGCGGATGCCGCCGTCGGGCAGCAGCTCGTCGTACCAGCCGCTCAGCCGCTGCACCTGCGTCTCGTCCATCGCGGCGGCCTGGGCATGGCGGACATAGCGGTTGCCGGTCTCGGGGTTCACGCGCGGCTGCGAGGGGGATGGGCGCCGCTCGGCCTCCAGCGGCAGGGCGAGCGGGTTCATCACGTCCAGCACCAGCCGGCCGCCCGGCCGCAGATGGCGTGCCGCCGCCGCGAGAACCCGCCGCTGATGGCCGGCATCGGGCGCCAGCATCAGCAGGTTGAAGGGCAGCAGGACGAGGTCGGCGCGCCAGCCGGCAAGGTCCGGATACGCCGGATCCGGGGCGGACAGGTCGAGGTCGGCGGCATCGCCCTCGATCAGCCGCACCCGCCGCACGACCTCCGGCGGCTCGGCCGCCAGCCGGGCGCGCAGCCGGTCCAGCATGGGGCCCGACACGTCGACCCCCAGCAGCTCCGCCCCCTGGCGGGCCAGCGGGATGGCCAGCCGGCCGGTGCCGCAGCCGACCTCCAGCACCCTGTCCAGGCCGGCCGCCGCCTCCAGGTAGAAGGCGACGTCGCCCAGCATCCCGACGCGCGCCAGCGCCGCCACATCCTCCGCCCGCGCCGGCCCCAGCTCCAGCGAGGGGTAATCGGCGTCGTAGTAGAGGATGCTGCCGTCGCCGGCCGGCGTGCCGGGGTTCACGCGCTCCGCCTCAGGCCGCGTCGGCGATCTTGGCGCCCAGCCCGTTCATCAGCGACACGAAGCCGGGGAAGCTGGTGTCGATGAAGGCGCCGTCGTCCACCTGGACCGGCTCGGCCGAAGCCATGCCAAGCACCAGGAAGCTCATGGCGATGCGGTGATCCATGGCGGTGGCGACCGTCGCCCCGCCCTGCGGCGGCCGGCCGGTGCCGTGGACGGTCAGGCTGTCGTCGGCCCCCACCTCGACCCGGACGCCGCAGCGGGTCAGGCCCTCGGCCACCATGGCGAGGCGGTCGCTCTCCTTCACCCGCAGCTCCTTGAGGCCCAGCATCACGGTGGTGCCCTCGGCACAGGCGGCGGCGGCGGCGAGGATGGGATACTCGTCGATCATGCTGGGGGCGCGGTCGGCCGGGACCACGACGCCCTTCAGCGGCCCGTGCTTCACCCGCAGGTCGGCCACCGGCTCGCCGGCCAGATCGCGGCGGTTCTCGAAGGCGATGTCGGCCCCCATCTCCACCAGCGTGTCGTAGAGGCCGGTGCGGCGCGGGTTCATCCCGACCTCCAGCAGCACGAGTTCCGACCCCGGCCGCAGCAGGGCGGCGACCGCCGGGAAGGCGGCGGAGCTGGGGTCGGCCGGCACCTGGATGGTCCGCCCGGTCAGTTCCGGCTGGCCGGTGACGGACACGGCGAGCGCCCCGTCCTCCAGCCGCTCGGTCGTCACGGTGGCGCCGAAATGGCGCAGCATCAGCTCGGTGTGGTCGCGGGTCGGCTCCGCCTCGATCACCGTGGTGGTGCCGGCGGTGTTGAGGCCGCAGAGCAGGATCGCCGACTTCACCTGGGCCGAGGCGACCGGCAGCCGGTAGGTGACCGGCACGGTGCGGTCGCTGCCGATCACGGTCAGCGGCAGCCGCCCGCCGGAGCGGGAGACGAAGCGGGCGCCCATCTGCTCCAGCGGCGTGGTGACGCGCGCCATCGGCCGCTTGTTCAGCGACGCGTCGCCGGTGAACACGCAGGTGATGGGATGGGAGGCGACCAGACCGATCAGCAGCCGCGCCGCCGTGCCGCTGTTGCCCATGTCGAGCACCTGCGCCGGCTCCGCCAGCCCGCCGAGCCCGACGCCGCGCACGCGCCACACGCCGGCCGCGTCGCGCTCGGCCGTGGCTCCCAGCAGCCGCATGGCCGCCGCGGTGTGAAGGACGTCCTCGCCCTCCAGCAGGCCATGGATCACGGTCTCGCCGACCGCGATGGCGCCGAACATCAGGGAGCGGTGCGAGATCGACTTGTCGCCCGGCACCCGCAAGGTGCCCGTGAGCGCGCCGGTGGAGGAAGAGCGCAGCGGCTTCGCCTGCGACATGGGGAAAGGTCCTTGATGGTCAGCGAAAGAATATGGCCGGTTTACCTAGCACAGCCGACCCGTTCTTGCCCACTGCATCGAACCGTTCCCGCCCCGCCGATGCACCGTTTCGCCACGGGACGGGATGCGCGGCCGGGGTCATGGAAACGGGGAGCGCGGAGACGGGGCGCACAAAAAAGGCCGCGCGGGACGCGGCCTTGAGGTCGAGGGAGGAAACCAAATGGAGGAGTTGCACGATGTGCAGGAGCATCATCAACCAATTATGGTTAATAGCAGGTGAAGAAACTCCTGCCCCGATGGCATAAGCCTTCGCCCGGCCGATGGCGGCGTGCGTCGTAAGGGCACGGCTGTAGCCGGATCACATCTTTTTTTTGACAAGCGCCCGCCGCCATGGCAAAGGGCGCCTCTTGAATTCCAAGGATTCTGACGGAGGACGTGTCGTGGCCAAACCCGAATGGGGCGTCAAGCGCATCTGCCCGAGCTGCGGCGCCCGCTACTACGACATGCGCAAGGACCCGCCTGTGTGCCCGAGCTGCGGCGCGCAGTTCGACCCCGAGGCGCTGCTGAAGTCGCGCAAGGCCCGCCCGGTGCCGGTCGACGACGTGAAGAAGGCTCCGCTGGTCGATGACGAGGAGGCGGAGACCGGCGCCGAGGACGAGGAGGCTGCCGAGCTGGAGGATGTCGAGGACGAGGTCGCGGTGGAGGACATCGACGACGCGGACGAGACGGCCGAGGACGAGGACGACGTCCTGATCGAGGACACCTCGGAGCTGGGCGAGGACGACATGGACGAGGTCGTCGACGTCGAGGGCGAGGACGAGGAGGAGCGCTGAGGCGCCCTCTCCGGCGGTCCGGGAAAAAAGTGGAGAGGGGCTGAATTTTTCTCTTGCATCGCCTCCTCTCCTGGCTAATATCCCGCTCCACCGACGCCGGCCGAAACGGCCAGCATCCCAGGGTTTCGGGGCCATAGCTCAGCTGGGAGAGCGCTACAATGGCATTGTAGAGGTCAGGAGTTCGATCCTCCTTGGCTCCACCAAATCAAGCAAGGGCTCGGCGAGCGATCGCCGGGCCCTTGCTGCGTTCCGGTCCGCCGCCGGCAGGCGGGCAGGGTCTTCGCCATGCGAAGCGCCCCCTCAGTCCGGGGCGCGCAGGCGGTAGCCGACGCCGGTCTCGGTCAGGATGTGGCGCGGGCGCTCCGGGTCGGGCTCGATCTTCTGGCGGAGCTGGCGGATGTAGATCCGCAGATACTGGATGTCCGTCTCCGCCCCCCAAACCTCCTTCAGGATGAAGCGGTGGGTCAGGACCTTGCCGGCATGGGCGACCAGCAGGCGCAGCAGGTCGTACTCGCGCGGCGACAGCTTCACCTCCTCGCCCGCCAGGGTGACGAGGCGGCGGACGAGGTCCACCGACAGGTCGCCGCTGCGGAAGACCGGCGCCTCCCCCTGGCGCTGCAGCCGGTGGCGCAGGGCGGCGCGCAGGCGGGCCAGCAGCTCCTCCATCCCGAAGGGCTTGGTGACGTAGTCGTCGGCGCCGAGGTCGAGCGCCTCCACCTTGCCGGCCTCGTCCAGCCGGCTCGACAGCACGATGATGGGCAGCACGACGCCCGACCCGCGCAGCCGGCGGATGACCTCCAGCCCGTCCATGTCCGGCAGGCCGAGGTCGAGGATCAGCAGGTCCGGCGGGCGGCGGCGCACCTCCTCCAGCGCGGCGGCGCCGTCCGCGGCCTCCGCCACCTCGTAGCCCTGGGAGGCCAGCGTCGCCCGCAGGAAGCGGCGGATCGGCGGCTCGTCGTCGACCACCAGGACGCGGCGCGCAACGGTGTCGGACTTCATCGCGGGTGGCCCTCTTTCTCCTCCTCCATCTCCGGCGGGTCGGGTGCCGCCGGAAGGATCACGGTGAAGACGGCGCCGCTGCGGTCGCCGCGGTTGCCGGCGGTGATGGTGCCGCCCATCGCCTCGACGAAGCCGCGGCAGATGGCAAGGCCGAGCCCGGTGCCGGCGCGCTGCCGGTCCCGGGCGTTCACACGGTAGAACTTGTCGAAGATGCGGTCCACATCGGCGGGGGGAATGCCGTCCCCCTCGTCGCGGATCTCGATGCGCACGCCCTCTCCCTCCCGCCAGGCCCGCAGCTCGACCAGCGAGCCCGGCGGGGCGTATTTCGCCGCATTGTCCAGCAGGTTGAACAGCACCTGCTCGAACAGCACCGAGTCGACCTTCAGCATCGGCAGGTCGCGGGCGAGGTCGACCTCGACCCGATGGCCGGCCAGGATGCGGCTGGTGCGCTCCAGCGCGCTGCCGACGATCTCGCCGAGGTCGACCGGGCCGCTGTCCGGCCGGATGGCGCCGGCTTCCAGCCGCGTCATGTCCAGCAGGTTGGCGATGAAGCGGTTCAGCCGCTCGGCCTCCTCCTGGATGGTGGTGGTCAGCTCGCGGCGCTGCTCGTCGTCCAGCATCGGGCCGTAGCTGTTGAGGCTGGTCGCCGACCCCAGGATGGAGGCCAGCGGCGTGCGCAGGTCGTGCGAGATGGAGGTGAGCAGGGCCGAGCGCAGCCGCTCCGTCTCCGCCGCCAGCCGGGCGCTGTCGAGGTCGGCGGCGAGGTTGATCCGCTCGATCGCCGAGGCGGCCTGGTCGAGCAGCGCGTCGAGCAGGCGCCGCTGGTCCGGCGTCAGCAGCGCGCCGGACCGCCCGCCGTCGATTCCCGCCACCCCGACCGCGCCGCGGCCGGTGCGCATGGGCAGGAACAGCCACTTGGCGCCGGGCAGCGTGTCGGCGCCGCGGCCGGCCGGGTGGTTGTGGTCCCACGCCCATCTCGCGGCGGCGAGGTCGGCCTCCTCCAGCATGTCCTCCGGCGGATAGCCGGCGCGCACCGCGATGCCCTCGCCCTCCGGCAGCAGAAGCACCACGCGCACCGTCAGCATGGCGGCGATGTGGTAGGCGGTCGCCCACAGCAGGTCGTCCAGCGTGACCACGGCCGCCAGCTTGCGGCTGAATAGATACAGGTCCTCCGTCGTCTTCGCCCTCTGGCGGGCGGCCAGCGCCTGGGCGCGCATGCGGGCGGTCAGGTTGCTGGCGATCACCGCCACCACCGCGAAGAAGAACAGGGCGACGATGTTCTCCGGGTCGGCGATGGTGAAGGTGTGGAGCGGCGGCAGGAAGAAGAAGTTGAAGGCCAGCACGCTGGCGAGGCTGGCGAACAGCGACACGGCGAGGCCGCCGGTCACCGCACTCGCCAGCACGGCCATCAGGAAGACCAGCGCGATGTTGCCGACCTCCAGCACCATCTCGAGCAGCAGCCCGGCGCCGAGCGCCACCGCGACATAGGCGGCGGCGGCGAGGAAGGGCCAGCCGTCGATGCGGTGGCGGCGTGGCGGCGCGGTGCGGACGGTCTTGGCCGGGATCGGCTCTCCGGAGTCGGCGGCGATGACATGGACGCTGATGTCGCCGGCGCGGCGGATCAGGGTATGGGCGACCGATCCGTGCAGCATCTCCGACCAGCGGGGCCGGCCGGACTTGGCGATGACGATGTGGGTGATGTTGTTGGCCTGGGCGTAGTCGACGACGCTGTCCGCCACGTCGCGGCCGGGGATGGTCACCGCCTCGCCGCCCAGCCGCTCCACCAGCCGCAGGGCGTCGGCGATGCGGTCGCGCTCCACCTCGCCCAGCCGCAGCGTGGCGGTGGTCTCGACATGGATGGCGGTCCAGGGGGCGCGCAGCCGCTCCGCCTGCCGGCGGGCGTAGCGGACCACCGCGGCGCAGTTGGGATGCTCGTTGACGCAGACCAGCAGCCGCTCGCCCGCCGCCCAGGGGCCGCGGATGGCGTTGGCCTGCATGTGCGTCAGCAACTGCTCGTCCACCCGCTGGGCGGTGCGGCGCAGCGCAAGCTCGCGCAGCGCCGTCAGGTTGCCGGGGGAGAAGTAATGGACGATCGCCCGCTCCGCCGTGCGGGGGACATAGACCTTGCCCTCCTTCAGCCGCTGGATCAGGTCCTCCGGCGTGAGGTCGATCACCTCGATGTCGTCGGCGCGGTCGAGCAGCGAGTCGGGCACCGTTTCGCGCACCCGGACGCCGGTGATCTTGGCGACGACGTCGTTCAGGCTCTCCAGATGCTGGATGTTCAGCGTGGTGTAGACGTCGATGCCGGCCGCCAGCAGTTCCTCGACGTCGAGGTAGCGCTTGGCGTGGCGGCTGCCGGGGGCGTTGGTGTGGGCCAGCTCGTCGACCAGCGCGATCTTCGGCCGGCGGGCCAGGATGGCGTCCAGGTCCATCTCGTCCAGCAGATGGCCGCGGTAGGGAACCCGGCGCCGCGGCACCTGCTCCAGCCCGGCGAGCAGCCGGCCGGTCTCCTCCCGGCCATGGGTCTCCACCACCCCGACCACGAGGTCGGCGCCCTCGCCCAGCCGGCATGGGCCGCCTGCAGCATGGCGTAGGTCTTGCCGACGCCGGGGCGGCGCCGAGGAAGATCTTCAGCCGCCCGCGCTCCTCCGCTCCGCCTGGCGCAGCAGGGCTTCCGGCGAGGGACGGTCGAGGCGGTCGGACTTCATCGGCGCTTCCCTTCGGGATCCTTCCGGCTCGTTACCGCCTGGCGGCGGCCTCGTCCAGGGCAAGGTTCAGCGTCAGCACATTGACCACCGGCTCGCCCACCACGCCGAGCAGCCGCGGGGTGGTGTGCGCCCGGACCAGGGCGTGCAGCTCCGCCTCCGCGATGCCGCGCTCGCGCGAGACGCGGGGGACCTGATACGCGGCGGCGGCCGGCGTGATGTGCGGGTCGAGGCCGCTGCCCGAGGCGGTGACGAGATTGGCCGGCACCGGCCGGCCGGGATTGGCCGCCTGCAGCGCCGCGACGTCGCCGCGCACCCGCTCCGCCAGGGCGGCGGAGGTCGGGCCGAGGTTGGAGCCGCCGGAGGATGCCGCGTCGTAGGGCTGGCCGGCGGTGGCGGAGGGGCGCGGGTGGAACCGGCCGGGGCCGGCGAAGGACTGCCCGATGAGGGCGGAGCCGACGACCGTGCCGCCGCGCTCGATCAGGCTGCCGTTGGCCTGCCGCGGAAAGGCGAGCTGGGCGAGCCCGGTGACCGCCAGCCGGATAGGCCAGCCGGTCAGCACCGTCATCGCGACGATCAGGGTCAGGGCGGGACGCAGTTGCTTCAGCATGGAAGGGCTCCTCACACGAGGCCGGCGGCGGTGATCAGCAGGTCGATCAGCTTGATGCCGAGGAAGGGCACCAGCAGCCCGCCGAGGCCGTAGACCAGCAGGTTGCGGCGCAGCAGGGCGGCCGCGCCGACGCGGCGGTAGCGCACGCCCCTCAGCGCCAGCGGGATCAGCGCCACGATGATCAGCGCGTTGAAGATGAATCGCCGACAGGATGGCGCTTTCCGGGCTCTTCAGCCCCATGACGTTGAGCGACTGGAGCTGCGGGTAGACCGCCAGGAACATCGCGGGATGATGGCGAAGTACTTCGCCACGTCGTTGCGATGGAGAAGGTGGTCAGGGCGCCGCGGGTCATCAGAGCTGCTTGCCGATCTCCACGATCTCGATCAGCTTGGTCGGGTCGCTGTCGAGGTCGACCATGTTGCCGGCCTCGCGCGCCGCCATGGTGCCGGTGTTCATCGCCACGTCCGACGTCGGCCTGGGCCAGCGCCGGGGCGTCGTTGGTGCCGTCGCCGCACATGGCGACCAGCTTGCCCTTCGCCTGCTCGTCGCGGATGAGCTGCAGCTTGGTCTCGCGGCGTCGCCTGGGCGAGGAAGTCGTCCACCCCGGCCTCCGCCGCGATGGCCGCGGCGGTCATGGCGTTTGTCGCCGGTGATCATCACCGTGCGGATGCCCATCTGGCGCAGTGCGGCGAAACGCTCGCGGATGCCGCCCTTGACGATGTCCTTCAGGTGGATGACGCCGAGCAGCCGGCCGTCCTTCGCCACCGCAGCGGCGTCCCGCCGGACTTGGCGACCCGCTCGGCGACGGCCTGCAGCTCGCGCTCCGCCGTGGCGGGGCGGCGGCCCGCCTCCCTGACATGGGCCAGCACGGCGTCCACCGCCCCCTTGCGGATCACCATCCCGTCGCAGTCCACCCCGCTGATGCGGGTCTGGGCCGAGAAGGGGATGAAGGTGGCGTGCCGCTCCGCCGCGCTCCGCCAGCCCGCCCGCGGATGCCGTATCTCTCCTTGGCGAGCACGGTGATGGAGCGACCCTCCGGCGTCTCGTCGGCCAGCGAGGCGAGCTGCGCCGCGTCGGCGAGGTCGCGTTCCGTCACGCCGGCCAGCGGGATGAACTCCGCCGCCTGCCGGTTGCCCAGCGTGATGGTGCCGGTCTTGTCGAGCAGCAGCGTGTCGACGTCGCCGGCCGCCTCCACCGCGCGGCCGGACATGGCCAGCACGTTGAAGCGCACCAGCCGGTCCATGCCGGCGATGCCGATGGCGACAGCAGCGCGCCGATGGTGGTGGGGATCAGCGTGACGAACAGCGCCACCAGCACCGGCACGCCGACCGATCCGCCGGCATAGGCGGCGAAGCTCGGCACCGTCGCCACGGCGATGACGAAGATGATCGTCATGCCGGCCAGCAGGATGTTCAGCGCGATCTCGTTCGGCGTCTTCTGGCGCTGCGCGCCCTCCACCAGCGAGATCATGCGGTCGAGGAAGGTGGAGCCGGGGGCGGCGGTGATCCGCACCTTGATCCAGTCGGAGATCACCTGCGTGCCGCCGGTGACGGCCGAGCGGTCGCCGCCCGATTCCCGGATGACCGGGGCGGACTCGCCGGTGATGGCCGCTTCGTTGACGGAGGCCACCCCCTCCACCACCTCGCCGTCCGACGGGATCAGGTCGCCGGCCTCCACCAGCACGACGTCGCCGGGCTTGAGGGCGGTGGCGGGGACGACGCCGACCGAACCGTCCGCCGCCAGCAGCCGGGCGCTGGTCTCGGTCTTGGTCCGGCGCAGCGTGGCGGCCTGGGCCTTGCCGCGGCCCTCCGCCACCGCCTCGGCGAAGTTGGCGAACAGCAGGGTGAACCACAGCCACAGGATGATCTGCAGGGCGAAGCCGGGGTTCTGCGCCGTGCCCGCCGAGGTCGCGCAGGAACAGCCGCGGCGAGGTCGCGCAGGAACAGCAGGGTCGTCAGGGCGGCCACCACCTCGACGCAGAACATCACCGGGTTGCGGATCATGATCCGCGGATCGAGCTTGCGGAAGGACTGGCCGACCGCCGGCCCCAGGATGGCCGGGTCCAGCAGGGTGGCGGCCGAGCGGCGCCGGCCGGAAGCGGCCTTGCGCGTCTTGTGGGCTTTCATCGGAAAGCTCCCGATCAATAGAGGGTGCCGGCCGCCATCGCCAGATGCTCGGCCAGCGGGCCGAGGGCGAGGGCCGGGAAGAAGGTGAGGCCGCCGACGATCAGGATGACGCGACCAGCAGCCCGACGAACAGCGGGCCATGGGTGGGGAAGCTGCCGGCCGAGGCCGGGGCGCGCCGCTTGCCCGCCAGCGATCCGGCGATCGCCATCATCGGCACGATGACGAAGAAGCGGCCGACCAGCATGGCGACGGCGAGCGTCAGGTTGTACCAGAGCGTGTTGCCGCCCAGCCCGGCGAAGGCGCTGCCGTTGTTGGCCGCGGCCGAGACATAGGCGTAGAGCGCCTCGGTGAAGCCGTGCGGGCCGGCATTGGCCAGCGCGGCGGTGCCGGCGGGCGTCGCCACCGCGAGCGCGGTCCAGCCCAGCATCATCAGCGGCAGGCAGAGCACGGCGAGCATGGTCATCTTGACCTCCTTCGCCTCCAGCTTCTTGCCGAGATACTCCGGCGTGCGGCCGACCATCAGCCCGGCGACGAACAGGGCGACGATGGCGAACAGCAGCATGCCGTAGAGCCCGGCCCCGACGCCGCCGACGATGATCTCGCCCAGCATCATGTTGACCAGCGGCACCATGCCGCCGAGCGGCGTGAAGCTGTCGTGCATGGCGTTGACCGCGCCGCAGGAGGCCGCGGTGGTCACCGTGGCGAACAGGGCGCTCAGCGCCACGCCGAAGCGGGTCTCCTTGCCCTCCAGGTTGCCGGCGGCCGGATCGACGCCGAGGGCGGCCAGCGCCGGGTTGCCCTGGGCCTCCGCCCAATAGGCGACCCCGACGCCGGCGACGAACAGCACGCCCATGGCGGCGAGGATCGCCCAGCCCTGCCGCTCGTCGCCGACCATGCGGCCGAACAGGTTGGTCAGCCCGGCGCCGATGGCGAAGATCGCCAGCATCTCCAGCAGGTTGGTCAGCGCCGTCGGGTTCTCGAAGGGATGCGCGGAGTTGACGTTGAAGAAGCCGCCGCCATTGGTGCCCAGCATCTTGATCGCCTCCTGCGAGGCGACGGGGCCGAGCGCGATGGTCTGCCTCGCCCCTTCCAGCGTGGTCGCCTCGACCGAACCGGCCAGCGTCTGCGGCACGCCCTGCCACACCAGCGCCAGCGCCAGCACGAGCGAGAGCGGCAGCAGCACATAGAGGGTGGCGCGGGTCAGGTCGACCCAGAAATTGCCGACGGTCCGCGCCGTCTCCCGCGCGAAGCCGCGCACCAGCGCCAGGGCCAGCGCGATGCCGGTGGCGGCGGAGACGAAGTTCTGCACCGTCAGCCCGGCCATCTGCACGAGGTGGCCGAGCGTGGTTTCGCCGCCGTAGTTCTGCCAGTTGGTGTTGGTGACGAAGCTGACCGCCGTGTTGAAGGCGAGGTCGGGCGGCACCGCCGCCATCTCCCGCGGGTTCAGCGGCAGCGCGGCCTGCAGCCGCAGCAGCGCATAGAGCAGCAGCAGGCCGGCGAGGTTGAACAGCAGCATGGCGACGGCGTAGGTCGTCCAGTGCTGCTCCTCCGCCTCCTCGACGCCGGCGAGGCGGTAGAGGCCCCGTTCGACCGGGCGCAGGACGGGGGAGAGGAGGGTGCGCCCGCCTGTGAAGACGCGTGTCATGTAGCCGCCGAGCGGCCGCGCCAGGGCGGCCACCAGGGCGACGAAAAGCAGGATCTGGATCCAGCCGTTCACGGTCATGGGGATGTCTCCTCAGAACCGTTCCGGCCGGACCAGGGCGTAGACGAGATAGCCGAGCAGCCCGGCGGCGACCGCGCCGCTCAGCAGAAGGTCGATCATCATGGCCGCCCGCTCCCTATAGCCGGTCGCAGGCGTAGACGTAGGCGACGGCGAGGCCGAAGAAGGCCCCGGCGACCGCCAGCACGATGATGTCCAGCATGTTCATTCCTCCTGAACCGGCGCCCCGCCGTCCGGAGGATCGTCCGGGGCGGCGGGGCTGGCAGGATCAAGAGTGCACCCGGCCCGCATATAAAAACGATGGGGGCCGGGGCGGTCGCCGCATATAGGAGGCGTATATGCGGCGGTCCCGCAGCGCCGGGCGGGGCCTTACTTGCCGCCGCGGGTCAGCAGGAAGACGAACACCCCGATGGTGACCGCGAAGACGCTGACGGCCCCGGCGAGCGCGATGTAGGTGGTGGTGTCGAAGTTCATGGCTGCTCTCCCGTGGTGAGGTGGCCCGTCAGGGGCCGAGGAAGACGGTGCCGTGGCGCACCGGGGACCCGCCGCCGAGTGGTGTCAGGATGAACTCGGTGTCGGTGGAGGGCCGGGTCACGTTGCCGCGCGGCACGCGGACGAGGATGCGGTGGGTGGCGACGCTGTCGGGATCGGCATGGACGGTCGCCGTCTGTCCGGCCGCGCCCTCCGCCCCGGCGACCGACAGGCTGGCGCCGGCCAGGCCCGTGAACTCCAGCCGGTAGTCGCGGGGCTCGCGGGTCATGTTCAGGATCTTGATGGTGTAGGCGTTCTGGAGATCGCCGTTGGAAAGCTGCACGAACAGCGGGGCGCGGTCGCGCAGGATGTTGACGTCCAGCGCCGGCTTGAAGACCAGCCCGGCGACCATCGCCCCGCCGACCACCAGCAGGATCAGCGAATAGATGATGGTGCGCGGGCGGATCAGCTTGAACTTCGGCGACTCCCCGGCGGTGCGTGCGACCTGGGCGTTCAGCGTATCGAAGCGGACGAGGTCGCCGGGGCGGCCGATGCGGGCCATCACGTCGTTGCAGGCGTCGACGCACAGCCCGCAGCCGATGCAGGCGAGCTGCGGCCCGTTGCGGATGTCGATGCCGGTCGGGCAGACATGGACGCAGGCGCCGCAGTCGATGCAGTCGCCGAGGCCGGCCGCCTTGCGCTCCTCCGCCGACTGGGACTTGCGCAGCGGTCCGCGCCCCTCGCCCCGCCAGGCCTCGTAGGTGACGACCAGGCTCTCCTCGTCGATCATCGCCGACTGGAAGCGCGGCCAGGGGCACATGTAGATGCAGACCTGCTCGCGGGCCATGCCGGCCAGAAGATAGGTCGTGGCGGTGAACAGCCCGATGAAGAACAGCACGTTGCCGGACGCCTCGAAGCGCAGCATCTCGCCGACCAGCGTCGGGGCGTCGTTGAAGTAGAAGATCCAGGCGCCGCCGGTCGCCAGCGAGATCAGCAGCCAGACGGCGTGCTTCGTCGCGCGCTTGCGCAGCTTCCCGAAGGACCAGGGGGCCTTGTCGAGGCGGATGCGCTCGCTGCGGTCGCCTTCCACCAGCCGCTCGACCCACATGAACAGGTCGGTCCACACCGTCTGCGGGCAGGCGTAGCCGCACCAGATGCGGCCGGCCAGCGCGGTGGCGAGGAACAGGCCGACGGCGCTCAGGATCAGCACGCCGGTCAGGTAATAGATCTGCTGCGGCCACAGCTCGACGAAGAAGAAGTAGAGGCGGCGGCCCGGCATGTCGACCAGCACCGCCTGGTCCGGCGCGTTCGGCCCGCGGTCCCAGCGGATCCAGGGCGTCACGTAATAGAGGCTCAGCAGAAGGATCAGCGCCGCCCATTTCAGCCGGCGGAAGGTCCCGCGGACCGACTTGGGATGGATCTTCTGGTGTTCGGCAAAGTAGGAGGTGCGGCGCGGGGGCTCGGCCTGGGCCCCGTCGCCGTTCCGGTCCGTCTTTTCGGCGAGGCTGGAAACGGTCATCGTCACTCGTCCATGGTGCACCACCCCGCTGCCGGGGATGGGCCACGCTAGTGACGGGCGCGGTTCTTCGCCTTGCGAATCCGCAAAGCCTGCAGGCGCCGGGCGGCGGGTACCGGCCGTAGCGCCGCTATGTCGCAGGCGAGGTGCAAGCCGTTTCAGCCCTCGGTCGCCACCGCCTCCAGGGCCGGCAGGTCGCAGAGGAAGACGTTGGGCGCGGTTTCGCGGACGAGGCGGGAGCGCTTGAACTCCGCGACGGTGCGGCTGGCCGTCTCCATCCCGATGCCGAGCATGGCGCCGAGATCCTCGCGGCCGGACAGCAGCACCGGTTCGTCCGGCGCGTCGGCCGCCAGCTTCAGGAACAGCCGGGCGAGCCTGCGCCGCGCGCTGCCGGTGGACAGCTCGGTCAGCCATTCGTCGGCCTGATGCAGCGACTGGTACCAGCGCTCCATCAGCCGGCCGTGCAGGCGCGGCGTCTCGCGGCTCAGCCGCTCCACCACCTCGCGCGGCAGGCGGCAGGCCTCCACCTCCTGCAGCGCGATGGCGGTGTGCTCGTAGGGGCGGCCGACCATCACCTCCAGCCCGGCGACGGCGCCGCGGCGCAGCAGCCGGACGATCCGCTGCGTGCCGTCCGGCAGGAACTGCACCAGCTTGACGAGGCCGCTGCGGATGGTGAAGAGGGCGCTTCCCTCCTCGCCCGCATGGTAGAGCGCAGCCCCCGGCGCCAGCCGCAGCTCGTCGATCGGCAGGTGGATGAGGTCGAAATCGCCCTCCTGCAGGTCGCCGAACAGGACGAGGTCGCGGATGGCGCAACTGCGGCACTGGGCGGTGCCCAGCCTGGCGGCGTCGATGCGGCTCCGGCGCACGCGGCTCTTCTCCTCATTCCCCCGGGGTTGGAACGGTTCCACCCTGGCGGCTGCGGCCGGCGGAGGCAAGGGGCCAGATCAATCCGCCGGGATCAATCTGCCCGGATCAATCCGCAAAGCTGAACGGCATCTGAACGCGCCGCTCAGGCCCGGTTCAGGCAGGGGAGGGCAGAGTGGCGCCCATGACGGACGGCGCTGTCGTCCATCTCCCTCTCGCCAAAGGAATCCACTCCATGCGCACTCCCACCATCGTCACGTCCGCCCTTGTCGTCCTGATCGGAACCGTGGCCGGAACCGCACTCGCCGGCGAACGGCACCGCGGCTGGCAGCAGGTCGCCACCGCCCCCATGAGCATCGACGAGGTCGCGCGGACCGGGGCCGGCACCATCGTCGGCACCATCCTGTCGATGGACGAGGAGGACTTCGTGCTGAGCGACGGCGTGCGCCGGATCGACATCGACAACAAGACGAAGGACGCCGCCGGGCTGAAGCCGGGCGACACCGTCACCGTGATCGGCCACATGGACGATGACGGCGACGAGTTCGACGCCCGCCAGATCATCCGCGCGGACGGCTCCGTCCTCGCCCGTCACCAGCAGCGCTGATCCCGCGCATCGACGCGCATTGACGCCGGAGGGGGCAGCGGCCATCGTTCGCCGCGGCCTCCTCCCTTTCCCAAGACGGTGCCCGCCCATGCTCCGCCTGCCGTTCCGCCTGGTTCCGTCTGTCGTCCTGATCCTCGCCGGGCTGCTGGTCCTGCCCGGCGCGGCGCGGGCCGACCGCGAGGACCATGACCGGGCGCGCGAGGCGCTGCGGGCCGGCCGGATCCTGCCGCTGGAGGGCATCGTCGACAAGGCGGTGGCGACGTTCGGCGGCACCGTGCTCGACGTGGAGATCGAGGAGCACGACCACGACGACGACGACGATCCCGACCTGCCCCCCTTCGTCTACGAGATCAAGCTGCTGACGCCGGGGGGCCGCATCATGAAGCTGGTCTACGACGCCGCCAGCGGCGAACTGCTGGCCGCCCGTGGCCGCAGGTCCGGCCATCACGGCCGGCCGCCCTCCGACAGGCCACAGGACCGCAAGGAGTAGGACCGGGCCATGCGCATCCTGGTGGTGGAGGACGATCCGACCCTGTCCCGGCAGCTCCGCGACACGCTGACCGCGGAGGGCTACGCCGTGGACACCGCGCCGGACGGCGAGGAGGGCGGCTTCCTCGGCGAGACGGAACCCTACGACGCCGTCGTGCTCGACCTCGGCCTGCCGAAGGTCGACGGGCTGACCGTGCTGCGTAGCTGGCGGCGCCAGGGGATCGCGGTGCCGGTGCTGATCCTGACCGCCCGCGACCACTGGCACGACAAGGTGGAGGGCATCGACGCCGGGGCCGACGACTATCTCGCCAAGCCCTTCCGCATGGAGGAGCTGCAGGCCCGGCTGCGCGCCCTGATCCGCCGGGCCAAGGGCCATGCGGCGGCGGAGATCGCCTGCGGTCCCATCCTGCTCGACACCCGCAGCGGCCGGGTGACGGTGGACGGCCGGGTGGTCGACCTGACCAGCTTCGAATACCGCGTGCTCGCCTACCTGATGCACCGCAAGGGGCAGGTGGTGTCGCGCACCGAGCTGACCGAGCATGTCTATGCCCAGGACTTCGACCGCGATTCCAACACGATCGAGGTGTTCGTCGGCCGGCTGCGGCGCAAGCTGGGGGTGGAGGCCATCCGCACCGTGCGCGGGCTCGGCTACCGGATCGACGAGCCGTGAGACCGCGTCCGGCCCTTCCCGCGGCCGTCCGCCGCTTCGCCGGGTCGCTGCGCTTCCGGCTGCTCGCCGGGGCGGCGGTGTGGGTGACGCTGGCGCTGGCCCTGGCCGGGCTGCTGCTGGCCGACCTGTTCCGCACCCATGTCCGCGCCCGCTTCGAGGCGGAGCTGACCACCCATCTCGACCAGCTCACCGCCGCGCTGGAACGCGGGCCGGACGGCGCGCCGCTGGTGCGCACCCCGCTCAGCGACCCGCGCTTCCGCCGCCCGCTCTCCGGCCTCTACTGGCAGGTGGAAGGGGCGGCGGGGGAGGCGGTGCGCTCGCGCTCGCTGTGGGACCGGGCGCTGGCGCTGCCGCCCGACCGGCTCGCCGACGGCGTCATCCACACCCATCGCATGGCCGGGCCGGAGGGGCAGCGGCTGACGGTGCGCGAGCGCACGGTCGTCCTGCCGGACGGCGCCCCCCTGCGGCTGGCCGTGGCGGGCGACGAGGCGGAGCTGGCCGCCGCCGAGACCAGCTTCAACCGGACGCTCGCCCTGTCGCTGCTGGTGCTGGCGGCGGCCCTGATCGGCGCGGCGCTGGTGCAGGTGCAGGTCGGCCTCAGCCCGCTCGCCCGGCTGGGCCGCCAGCTCGCCGAAATCCGCCGCGGCCGGGCGCGGCGCCTGCCCGGCGGCATGCCGGCGGAGGTCAGCCCGCTGGTCGACGACCTGAACGCCGTGCTCGACCACAACGAGGAGGTGGTGACCCGCGCCCGCATCCAGGCCGGCAACCTCGCCCATGCGCTGAAGACCAGCCTCGCGGTGCTCGGCAACGAGGCGGACGGCCTGACGCCGGGGACGGCCGCCACCATCGGCCCGCGCATCGCCGCGCAGGTGGCGGTGATGACCCGCCACATCGACCACCACATGGCCCGCGCCCGTGCCGCCGCCTCGTCGGGCGTGCCGGGGGTGGCGACCCCGCTGCCCGACGCGGTCGCCCGGCTGGTCCGCACGCTGGAGCGGCTCTACGACCACCGCGCGCTCGACATCGTGGCCGAGGTGCCGCCGGATGCCGTCTTCCGCGGCGACCGCCAGGATTTCGAGGAGATGCTGGGCAACCTGCTGGACAACGCCTGCAAATGGGCGGCGCGCGGCGTGCGCGTGACGGTGCGCCGCAAGGCTCCCGGGCGGCTGGAGCTGCGGGTGGAGGACGACGGCCCCGGCCTGCCCGCCGACCAGCGCCGCAAGGTGCTGGCCCCCGGCGTCCGGCTGGACGAGAGCGTTCCGGGCAGCGGCCTCGGCCTTGCCATCGTCCAGGACCTCGCCACGCTCTATGGCGGGGCGCTGCGGCTGGAGCCGGCGCCGTCCGGCGGGCTGCTGGCGGTGCTGGAGCTGCCGGCGATCGACCATTGAGGCTTTTTCGCGGGATCGGCCCTCATCCCCAATGGATTCCGGCCGGGGTCTGTGCTATCGCCCCGACCTTGAACAGCCGGAGCGTGCGGTCATGGCAAAACTACTCGTCGTCGACGACGATCCGGTGTCGCGAGGCCTCGTCGAGGCCATCCTGAAGAAGGAAGGGCATGAGGTCACCGCCTGCTCCGGCGTGCTGCAGGCGATCGAAACCCTGTCCTTCGTCGAGTTCGACCTGCTGGTCACCGACATCATCATGCCCGAGCATGACGGGTTCGAGATGGTGCAGGCCGCCCGCAACCTGCGTCCCGGCATCCGCATCATCGTCCTGTCGGCCATCGACGAGCGCGTGCCGAGTCACCTGACCGCCGCCGCCTTCGCCAAGCTCGGCATCCGCCGGGTGATCAGCAAGCCGATCAAGCCGGCGCTGCTCGCCTCCGAAGTGCTGGCCGCCCTGGTCGCCGACTGATACCGCGGAGCCGGGAACGCTACCGGGGAGGCCACCGGGAACGCCTCCGGGGAGGCGACGGAAGACGTCAGGCCCCGCCGACGAAAAAGGCCGCCTCCCGATGGGAAGCGGCCTTTTCCTTACCCTGAGGTCCATGCCCGTCCCGCCCGCCGGCCAGGCCGGAGGGCGGGGGAGGGGACGAAGGATTACTCGTCGTTCTGCTGCTTGCGCTTCAGAGCGGCGCCCAGGATGTCGCCCAGCGAGGCGCCCGAGTCGGACGAGCCGTACTCGGCCATCGCCTGCTTCTCCTCCTCCATCTCGCGGGCCTTGATGGACAGCGAGATGCGGCGGGAGCCGCGGTCGATCTGGGTGACCTTCGCGTCGACCTTCTCGCCGACGGCGAAACGGTCCGGACGCTGCTCCGAGCGGTCGCGGGACAGGTCCGACTTGCGGATGAAGCCGGTGAAGCCCTCGCCGACGGCGACCTCGATACCGCCGTCCGTGACCTGGGTCACGGTGCAGGTGACGACGTCGTTCTTCTTCAGGCCGGCAGCGGCAGTCTCGAACGGATCGCTCGCGAGCTGCTTGATGCCGAGGCTGATGCGCTCCTTCTCGACGTCCACGTCCAGGACCTTGACCTTGACGCGGTCGCCCTTCTTGTACTCGGCGATGGCCTCCTCACCCGACTTGTTCCAGTCGAGGTCGGACATGTGGACCATGCCGTCGATGTCGCCCGGCAGACCGACGAACAGACCGAACTCGGTGATGTTCTTGACCTCGCCTTCCAGCTCCGTGCCCGGGCCGAACTTGTCGAGGAAGGTCTCCCACGGGTTGTCCAGGCACTGCTTGAGGCCCAGGCTGATGCGGCGCTTCTGCGGATCGACGTCCAGGACCATGACCTCGACTTCCTGCGAAGTCGACACGATCTTGCCCGGATGGACGTTCTTCTTGGTCCAGGACATCTCGGAGACGTGGACCAGACCCTCGATGCCCGGCTCCAGCTCCACGAAGGCGCCGTAGTCGGTGATGTTGGTGACGCGACCCTTGAACTTCGCGCCGACCGGGTACTTGGCTTCCACGCCCTCCCACGGATCGGCCTCGAGCTGCTTCATGCCGAGGCTGATGCGCTGGGTCTCCGGGTTGAAGCGGATGACCTGCACCGTGACGGTCTGGCCGATCTGCAGGGCCTCCGACGGGTGGTTGATGCGGCGCCACGCGATGTCGGTGACGTGCAGCAGGCCGTCGACACCACCCAGATCCACGAACGCGCCGTAGTCGGTGATGTTCTTGACCACACCTTGCAGGACCTGGCCTTCCTTGAGGTTGGCCACCAGCTCCGAACGGGCCTCCGCACGGCTCTCCTCGAGCACGGCGCGGCGGGACACCACGATGTTGCCGCGCGAGCGGTCCATCTTCAGGATCTGGAAGGGCTGCGGGGTGCCCAGCAGCGGGGAGATGTCGCGGACCGGACGGATGTCCACCTGCGAACCCGGCAGGAACGCCACGGCGCCCGACAGGTCGACGGTGAAACCACCCTTGACGCGGCCGAAGATGACGCCGGTGACGCGGGTCTGGTCCTGGAAGGACTTCTCCAGCAGCGCCCAGGCTTCCTCGCGCTTGGCCTTCTCACGGCTCAGCATCGCCTCGCCGTTCTTGTCCTCCATGCGCTCCAGGTACACCTCGACCGTGTCGCCCGCCTTCAGTTCGGGCGGCTGGCCGGCGACGGCGAATTCCTTCAGCGGGACGCGGCCCTCGGACTTCAGGCCGACGTCGATGGTGACCATGTCGTTGTCGACGGAGACGACACGCCCCTTGACGACGGTGCCTTCCAGGGACTCAGCCGCACCGAGCGACTCCTCGAGCAGAGCCGCGAAGCTTTCCTTCTCGCCGGTCCGGGCCATAGCTTGTGCCATTGAAACTCCTAAGGTTGGCCAGAAACGGCCCATCCCGGTCGCCCCCGCGGCAAAACGGAGGGGACCTCGACGGACCGCCGCGCCGGGCACCACGCCCGACGACTTGGTTGAATGGTTCCGTGGAGAGCAGGAAGCCCCGGGACGCGCCGCTCAGGCCTTTGGGCCGAGACCGGTCTTCGAACCGATATGGGCGATCGCCGCTGCATACGCCTGGTCGGCGTCGAGGGCGGACGTATCAAGCACAAAAGCGTCGGCAGCCGGACGGAGCGGGGCTACCGCTCTCTGGCTGTCGCGCGCGTCACGAGCCTTCATGTCCTCCAGGACGTCGGACGGTATAGCCGGAATCCCCCGTCCCTGCAACTCCTTGAGTCGGCGGTCGGCCCGCACCTCTACCGAAGCGGTAACGAACAGCTTGGCGTCGGCGCCGGGACAGACGACGGTCCCGATGTCCCGCCCGTCGAGCACGGCCCCCGGGGCGCCGCCCGGCGGCTGTTCGGCGAAGCGGCGCTGGAACTCCAGCAGGGCGGCGCGCACCTCCGGCACCGCGGCCACCTTGCTGGCGGCCTGCGCCGCCTCGTCGGTGCGCAGATCCGGGTCGGCCAGGATGCCGTCCTCCGGATGCAGGTCGCGGGCGGCGCGGCCCGCCGCCGCGGGATCGGCCGGATCGCCGCCCGCCCGCAGGACCGCGACGCCGACCGCGCGGTAGAGCGAGCCGGTGTCGAGATGGGCGAAGCCATAGGCGGCGGCGACGCGCTTGGCGAGCGTGCCCTTGCCCGACGCGGCGGGACCATCGATGGCAATGACGAGGGGGCGGGTATGAACGGCCACGGTCGCAGGACCCTTGACTGGGGAGGAAGCGGCGCTAGGCATAACGGCTAGCCCCGGAAATGTTAAGTCGGATGGTATCCGTCAAGCCCGGCCGGCGGACAGGGCAGGGCGGCGGGCCTCGCAACCCCGCGTCCGTGCGACCGCGGCGGGGGCGAAAGAAAACCGGGGACCCTCCTCGCGGAAGGCCCCCGGCCGCAGCGTCGTCGATGAAGGGGGCGGTCAGCCCCGGTTGCTTCGGTCCCGGCCCGATCAGGCCTGGTTCATGCGGTTGTCGATCAGCTCGGTGACGACCGTCGGGTCGGCCAGCGTCGAGGTGTCGCCCAGGCTCTCGTGCTCGTTCGCGGCGATCTTGCGCAGGATGCGGCGCATGATCTTGCCCGAGCGGGTCTTCGGCAGGCCGGGCGCCCACTGGATCAGGTCGGGCGAGGCGATCGGGCCGATCTCCTTGCGGACCCAGTTCACCAGCTCCTTGCGCAGCTCCTCCGACGGCGTCTCGCCGGCGTTCAGCGTGACGTAGGCGTAGATGCCCTGGCCCTTCAGGTCGTGCGGATAGCCGACGACCGCCGCCTCCGCCACCTTCGGGTGGGCGACCAGCGCGCTCTCGATCTCCGCGGTGCCCATGCGGTGGCCGGACACGTTGATCACGTCGTCGACGCGGCCGGTGATCCAGTAATAGCCGTCGGCGTCGCGCCGGCAGCCGTCACCGGTGAAGTACTTGCCGGGGAAGGTCGAGAAGTAGGTCTGGACGAAGCGCTCGTGGTCGCCGAACACGGTGCGCATCTGGCCGGGCCAGCTGTCGGCGATGCACAGGTTGCCCTCGGTCTCGCCGTCCAGGATGGTGCCCTCGTTGTCCACCACCACCGGCTGGACGCCGAAGAAGGGCTTGGTCGCCGAGCCCGGCTTCTGGCCGATGGCGCCGATCAGCGGGGTGATCAGGATGCCGCCGGTCTCGGTCTGCCACCAGGTGTCGACGATCGGGCAGCGGGCGTCGCCCACCACATTGTAGTACCACAGCCAGGCTTCCGGGTTGATCGGCTCGCCGACCGAACCCAGGACGCGCAGGCTCGCGCGGGAGGTCTTCTTCACCGGCGCCTCGCCCTCGCGCATCAGCGAGCGGATGGCGGTCGGGGCGGTGTAGAAGATGTTGACCTTGTGCTTGTCGACCACCTGCCAGAAGCGCGACACGTCCGGGTAGGTCGGCACGCCCTCGAACATCAGGGTGGTGGCGCCGTTGGCCAGCGGGCCGTAGACGATGTAGCTGTGGCCGGTGACCCAGCCCACGTCGGCGGTGCACCAGTAGATCTCGCCCGGCTTGTAGTCGAAGACGTACTCGTGCGTCATCGAGGCGTAGACGAGATAGCCGCCCGAGGTGTGCAGCACGCCCTTCGGCTTGCCGGTCGAGCCCGAGGTGTAGAGGATGAACAGCGGATCCTCGGCGTTGATCTCCTCCGGCGGGCAGTCGGCGGAAACCGAGGCGACCTCCTCGTGGTACCAGAGGTCGCGGCCCTCGGTCCAGGCGACGTCGCCGCCGGTGTGCTTGACCACCAGGACATGCTTGACGCCCGGCGCGCCGGCCACCGCCTTGTCGGCGTTCGCCTTCAGCGGGACCTTGCGGCCGCCGCGCAGGCCCTCGTCCGAGGTGATGACGAAGTGGCTGTCGCAGTCGACGATGCGGTCCTTCAGGCTGTCGGGCGAGAAGCCGCCGAAGACCACCGAATGGATGGCGCCGATGCGGGCGCAGGCCAGCATCGAATAGGCGGCCTCGGGGATCATCGGCAGGTAGATGGTGACGCGGTCGCCCTTCTTGACGCCGTTCTTCTTCAGGACGTTGGCGAGGCGGCAGACCTGCTCGTGCAGGTCCTTGTAGGTGATGTGCTTGGAGACGGACGGATCGTCGCCCTCGAAGATGATCGCCGTCTGGTCGCCGCGGGTGGCGAGGTGGCGGTCGATGCAGTTGGCGGAGACGTTCAGGGTGCCGTCATAGAACCAGCGGATGTGCACGTCGCCGGTGTAGTCGACGTCCTTCACCTTGGAATAGGGCTTGATCCAGTCCAGGCGCTTGCCGTGCTCGCCCCAGAAGGCTTCCGGGTCCTTGACCGACTGCTCGTACATGCGGGCGTAAGCCGCCTCGTCCACGTGCGCGGCCTGGGCGACCTCGGGCTTCACCGGAAAATAGGTGTTGTCGGTCATTGCTGCGCGTATCCCCCTGAGTTTCTGCTGGTTCCAGCAGGTTTGAAGGCGGCGGGCCGCCGCCCGAATTGGCGTGCATTATCCACACATATACGAGGGGTCACAAGCAATTCGGGTCTCCAGCACCCCGACCATTGTAGGGTTGAGTTCGCTCTTCTGAAGGGCCAAGGTGTCAATTCTGCGTCGCACAAACCTTCCGCGACGTCAGCGATGCGACGGTTTGCCGCGATGACTGGCCGCGGCCCAGGCTTTGCTTGTCCAGCTTAACCGGCCATTAACGCACCGGTACTAGCGTGCAGGGGCGGGACGTCCTTGCGGTGGTGTCGGCGGCATGGCTGGAAATAATACGCTCGATGGGGTCGATGACGGGTTCGGCGGCGAGGCGTGCGACCGCATGGCCCTGATCGCCAACCGAAGCTGCCTGATGGCGATCGACACGGTTCTGCGCGCCGTCCCCGGCGGCGAGGCCGACCGCCCCCATCCCACGGGCGACGCCGATGGCGCCGCCCAGGTGGCGGCGATGGCGCGCCGCATGCTCCAGGCCACGCGCGACTTCCGCGCCGCCATGCAGGATGCGCCGGGCGCGCAGGCGGCCTCCCGGCCGGCCCCGCAACCCGTGGAGTGAGCGGCCGCGGAGCGACCGGCAAAGCCGCCGCGGCCCGGCCGCTCTTCCCGTCCTAGGCTTCGATCCCCGCCAGCTCGCAGACGCGGGCCCACTCCTCGTCCGTCACCGGGCAGACCGACAGGCGCGACTGGCGCACCAGCGCCATGCCCTGCAGCAGCGGGTCGGCCTTCATCTGCTTCAGCGTGACCGGGGTCTGCACCGGCATCACCGCCCGCATGTCCACCATGCCGAACCGGCCGGCGGGGTCGCTGGGGTCCGGATAGTAGGTGCGGGCGACCTCGACGACACCGACCACCTCCAGCCCCTCGTTCGAATGGTAGAAGAAGGCGCGGTCGCCGACCTGCATCGCCTTCAGATTGTTGGAGGCCTGGTGATTGCGCACGCCGTCCCAATGGGTGACGCCGTCCGCGACCATGCGGTCCCAGGAGTACTTGACGGGCTCCGACTTGACCAGCCAGTGGGCCATGGCGCGACCGCTCCCCGCTCAGCCCTTCGGGTAGACCCGGCGCCAGGGCCGGATCACCACGCTCTCGAACAGGCCCGCCCTGGCATAGGGGTCCTCGTCGGCGAAGCGCTGCGCCTCGGCGGCGTCGGCGCACTCCACGACCAGCAGGCTGCCGACCATGCCCTGGCCGTCGTCGGACAGCAGCGGGCCGGCGGCGAAGATGCGGGCGGCGCTGGCCTCCAGATAGGCCAGATGGGCGGCGCGGTTGGTTTGCCGGATCTCGGCGGCGCCGGCCTTGTCGGTGCAATGGAACATGTAGAGCATGGGACGTCTCCTCCCCGATCGATGGAGGGGGAGCCTAGCGCAGCCGCGGCCGGGGCGGAAGCACGCGGATCACCCCCGGCCCGTCAGTGCCATTCGCCGCGGAAGGGGCGGGACAGCAGCCCGTCGATCGTCTCCTCCAGCCGGGCGCCGTGGTTCAGCGTGGCGTCGACCGCCTGGCAGATCGGCATGTCGACCCCCCGCTTCGCCGCCAGCCCGACCACGGCGGCGGCGGTGTAGACGCCCTCCGCCACCGAGCGGCGGGCGGCCAGGATGTCCTGCAGCGTCCTGCCCTCGCCCAGCGCCGCCCCCAGCGACATGTTGCGCGACTGCAGGCTGGAGCAGGTGAGGGTGAGGTCGCCCAGCCCCGACAGCCCCATCAGCGTCTCCGCCCGGCCGCCCAGCGCCAGCGCCAGCCGGGTGATCTCGGCCAGCCCGCGGGTGATCAGCGCCGCCCGCGCGTTGTCGCCCAGCCGGCGCCCCTCCACCACGCCGCAGGCGATGGCCAGCACGTTCTTCACCGCCCCGCCGACCTGCGCGCCGACCACGTCGTCGGACCGGTAGGGGCGGAAGGTCCGGCTGCCCAGCGCCTCGACCAGCGCGGTGCCCAGCGCCGTGTCGGCGCAGGCCAGCGTCACCGCGGTGGGCAGGCCGCGCGCCACCTCCGCCGCGAAGGTCGGGCCGGACAGCACGGCGACCGGCTGGCCGGCGGGCAGGGCGGCGCCCACCGCCTCGCTCATCAGGGCGTGGCTGTCCAGCTCGATCCCCTTGGCGCAGATCACCACCGGGACGCCGGGCCGCAGATGGGGGGCGAGCCGGGCCGACACGGCGCGGGCGTGCTGCGCCGGGCTGACCAGCAGCACGGCGTCGCAGGCGCCGATGCCGGCAAGATCGTCGGTGACCTCCAGCGCCTCGGGCAGCGGCACGCCGGGCAGATAGTCGCGATTCTCCCGCGTGGCGCGGATGGCCTCGACCACCGCCGGCTCGCGGGCCCACAGCAGGGTCTCGCGGCCGGCGCGCAGGGCCGCCAGGGCCAGCGCGGTGCCCCAGGCCCCGCCACCGATGACGCCGATGCGCCGGAACTGGAATGCCGCCCGCTGGGACTCAGTCATGGGAATGCCCTTGCTGCCGATCCGGATAAGCCGGCCCTGTTTAGGCAAAGCGATATGTCGACTGCAAGCGCGCGGCTCAGCCTTTCGCGGGCAGTGCCAGCTTCATGCCCAGATGGGTGGCGCGGAAACCCAGCCTCTCGTAGAAGCGGTGGGCGTCGGCGCGTGCCGTCTGGGTGGTCAGCTGCACCAGGGCGCAGCCCTCCGCCTCGGCCAGCGCGATGGCATGGCGCATCATCGCCGCCCCGATGCCCTGGCCGCGCCGGCCGCTCGCCACCTTCACCGACTCGATGGTCGCCCGCGCGGCGCCACGGCGCGACAGCCCGTGCGTCACGGTGACCTGGAAGCAGCCGACCGCCTCGCCCGCGATCTCCGCCAGGACGAAGCGGTTGCCCGGCTGGGCTGCCATGCGGTCGAAGGCCTCGGCATAGGCGGGGTCGAGCGGCTCACCATAAACGTCGCCGCCGGTGGCCAGGGCATCGTCGGCGATCAGCCGCACCAGCGCCGGCAGGTCGGCCTTCCCGGCCACGCGGAATCGCAGGGCGCCGGTCCCGGTCATCGCCGCCCCCGTCAGGCCTTCACGCCCGACCCCACCCCGGCCCGGCCGATCACCGGCGCGGCGGAGGGGTCGAGCGGCCAGCGCGGGCGCGGCGCGAAGCTCAGCGGGTCGGTCTCGCCGCGGCGCAGCCGCTCGATCCCCGCCCAGGCGATCATCGCCGCGTTGTCGGTGCACAGCCGCAGCGGCGGCGCGACGAAGGGCATCCCTTCCCGCTCCGCCAGCGACGCGAGCCGGGCGCGCAGCGCCTTGTTGGCGGCGACCCCGCCGGCCACCACCAGCGCGCCGCCCTGCGGGTGGGCCTGCCGGAACAGTCTCATGGCGCGGGCGCAGCGGTCGGCCATCACCTCCGCCACCGTCGCCTGGAAGGCGGCGGCGAGGTCGTCGCGGTCGGCGTCGGTCAGCCGGCCGCCCAGTTCCTCGACATGGCGGCGCACCGCCGTCTTCAGGCCGGAGAAGGAGAAGTCGCAGCCCGGCCGCCCGATCATCGGGCGCGGCAGCTCGAACCGGCCGGGGTTGGCGGCGCGGGCCGCCGCCTTCTCCACCAGCGGCCCGCCGGGATAGCCGAGGCCGAGCAGCTTGGCGGTCTTGTCGAACGCCTCGCCCACCGCGTCGTCGATGGTGGTGCCGAGCCGCCGGTACTGCCCGACCCCCTCCACCACCAGGAGCTGGCAATGGCCGCCCGACACCAGCAGCAGCAGGTAGGGAAAGGGCACGTCGTCGGTCAGCCGGGCGGTCAGCGCATGGCCTTCCAGATGGTTGACCGCGACGAAGGGCAGGTCGCGCGCCGCGGCGATGGCCTTGGCGGTCATCACCCCGACGATCACGCCGCCGATCAGCCCCGGCCCGCCGGTCGCCGCCACCGCGTCGAGGTCGCCGAAGCCGATTCCGGCATCGGCCATGGCGCGGCGGATCAGCCCGTCGAGATGTTGCAGATGGGCGCGGGCCGCGATCTCCGGCACCACGCCGCCATAGGGGGTGTGGTCGTCGAGCTGGGAGAGCACGACGTCGGCGCGGATCTCCCGCGCGTCGGTCACCACCGCGGCCGCCGTCTCGTCGCAGCTCGTTTCGAGTCCAAGAACGATCATGCCGGCAACCCTAGAGCGGATCGCGCGAAATCGGAATCGATTTGACGCGCGGGTCTGCCCGTCCGTCGAATCTCCCCAGGGGCGTCCGCCACCACTTGCGGGGGGGGCGCGGAGAACCGGGCGAACTCCACCGCCCGGCACGCGTCCACAAGCGCGAGTCGACACGCGGATGTACTCTTTTCCGGCTGGCCCGCGGCCGGCCGCCCCAATATCCTGCTCCGGTCGGACGGGCCGTTCCCGGACGACGCGAAAGGAGGTGACGCGCTTGAAAAGCTACCTGAAGTGGTTCCGCCGTTTCTGGTTCCGGTTGAAGATCGAGTTCGAAGCCGGCTTCAACAGGACCGGGGACAGCTAGGAACCGCAAGGGTGGGGTCGGGAAACCGGCCCCACCTCAGGAGCCCGGACGGCGCGTCACCTCCTTGCCCGCGACCTTACCATGGCCATGGCCCACGGCAAAGCCCACCTGGAACGGCCATCCCCGGGAATGGCCGTCCCCGGCCGCTGTTCTCGTCTGGACTGCGGACAACGGGGCGGGTGGACATGCGCATCCATCATCTGAACTGCGGGACGATGTGCCCGTTCGGCGGCTGGCTGATGGACGGCACCAGCCGCGGAGTGTCGGCCCATCTCGTCTGCCATTGCCTGCTGATCGAGACGGCGCAGGGGCTGGTGCTGGTCGACACCGGCTTCGGGCTGGGCGACGTCCGCCGGCCGCTGCCGCGGCTCAGCGCCTTCTTCCTGGCGCTCGACCGCATCCGCCTGCGCGAGGAGGACACGGCGCTGCGCGCGGTGGAGCGGCTGGGATTCCACGCCGCCGACGTGCGGCACATCGTGGTGACCCATCTGGACTTCGACCATGCCGGCGGGATCGAAGATTTCCCCAACGCCACCGTCCACGTCTTCGGCCGCGAGCTGGAGGCGGCGCGGACCCGGCGGCAGGGCTTTACCGGGTCGCGGCGCTACCGCCCGCTCCAGTGGGACGAGGGGGTGAACTGGCAGGCCTACGAGGCCGGCGGCGAGCCCTGGTTCGGCTTCGACGCGGTGCGCGACCTCAAGGGGCTGCCGCCGGACATCCTGCTGGTGCCGCTGGTCGGCCATACCTGGGGCCATTGCGGCGTCGCGGTGCGCGACGGCGGGGGCTGGCTGCTCCACGCCGGCGACGCCTATTTCTTCCATCGCGAGGTCGATCCCGACCGCCCCTGGTGCCCGCCGGGAGCACGGGCCTATCAGCGGATGATGGACAGCGACCGGGCCGCCCGTCTCGCCAACCAGGACAGGCTGCGCGGCCTCGTCCGCGACCATGGCGGCGAGGTCCGGCTGTTCTGCTCCCACGATCCGCAGGATCTCGCCCGCTTCGCCCGGCGCCCGGCCGAGGGGCCGGATCTCAGAAGTCGGAGCAGCGGCCCTTGAACTCCCAGTCGCCGTAGCGGGTCGGTTCCGGTCCCTTGGGTCCGCCGATCTCGCCCGGCTTCTGCTCCGGTCCCGTCAGGGTGCCGGCCGGCACGGCTTCGGCGGCGTCCTTGGCCGCAGGGTTCGGATCCGCCTGCGGATCGGCGGGCGGAGTGGTGGCGGGGGTGGGGGTCTTGTCGGTCATGGCAATCATATGGGACGGCGGGCGGGGGATTGCAGCGGCGGATCGCCGCCTTGAACGGGGTCTCCCGGCAAGCCCATATCATCGGTAACGCCCGGCGGGAAGACCCGCGCCGCGGGCGTGACGACGACGCAAGACGGACCATGACCAGCTATTTCAAGACCGCAGTCCTCCTCGCCGGCCTGACCGCCCTCTTCATGGGGGTCGGCTATCTGCTGGGCGGGAAGGGCGGGCTGATCGTCGCCTTCCTGGTGGCGATGGCGATGAACCTGTTCTCCTACTGGAACTCCGGCGACATGGTGCTGTCCATGTACGGGGCGCGGGAGGTCGACGGCTACACGGCCCCCGAATTCCACGCGATCGTGGCCCAGCTCGCCGAGCGCGCCGGCCTGCCCATGCCGCGCGTCTACATCATCGAGACCGACCAGCCCAACGCCTTCGCCACCGGCCGCGACCCGGAGCACGCCGCGGTCGCCGCGACCACCGGCCTGCTGCGCATGCTGACGCCCGAGCAGATCGCCGGCGTCATGGCGCACGAGCTGGCGCATGTGAAGAACCGCGACACCCTGATCATGACGGTGACGGCGACCATCGCCGGCGCCATCTCCATGCTCACCAACTTCGGCCTGTTCTTCGGCGGCGGCAGCAACGACGAACGCGGCGGCAGCCCGCTCGGCGTCGTCGGCGGCATCCTGGTGGCGATCCTCGCGCCGATCGCCGCGATGGTCGTCCAGATGGCGATCAGCCGCACCCGCGAGTTCGAGGCCGACCGCATCGGTGCCGAGATCTGCGGCCGTCCGCTCTGGCTGGCCGACGCGCTGGCCAGCATCCACGGCTACGCCAACCAGATCCCCAACCCGCAGGCCGAGGTGCATCCGGCGACCGCGCACCTGTTCATCGCCAACCCGTTGCATGGCCGCAGCTTCGCCGACCTGTTCTCCACCCACCCGTCGATGGAGGAGCGGGTCCACCGCCTGCAGGTGATGGCCGGCTCCGGCGGCGGCTTTGGCGGCGGTTGGGGCGGCGGCCGGGGTGGTGGTGGCTGGAATGGCGGCGGCAGCCGCAGCAGCGGCGGCTGGACCCGGCCCGGCGACGTTCCGCCGCAGCGCCCCCGCGGCCCCTGGGGCTGAGCCTTCCCGCCCGACGGGTTCCGTTCGATAGGGGTTGCGTGCCGGGGGATCGGTCGTCCATCCTCCGGCACAGCGCAACCCGAACGGATGGCAGGGAAGGTTCCATGTCCGACCACGAGAAGTACCGTCTCGTCACTCGCTCCGACTTCGACGGGCTGGTGTGCGCCGTGCTCCTGAAGGAGCTGGGCATCCTCGACGAGATCAAGTTCGTGCATCCCAAGGACATGCAGGACGGCAAGATCGAGATCACCGGCCGCGACATCACCACCAACCTGCCCTATGTCGAGGGCGCCCACCTCGTCTTCGACCACCACCTGTCGGAGACGGTGCGGGTCGGCCGGCGCGACAACCACGTCATCGACCCCGCCGCCCCTTCCGCCGCCCGCGTCGTCTACAATTACTACGGCGGCAAGCAGCGCTTCCCCACCATCTCCGACGAGATGATGGCGGCGGTCGACCAGGCCGACTCCGCCCGCTACAGCCGCGAGGACATCCTGGCCCCGCAAGGCTGGACCCTGCTGAACTTCATCATGGACGCGCGCACCGGGCTCGGCCGCTTCCGCGACTTCCGGGTGTCGAACTACCAGCTCATGATGGATCTGATCGACTACTGCCGGAACCATACCATCGAGCAGATCCTGGACCTGCCCGACGTGAAGGAGCGGGTGGAGCTCTACCAGCAGCACACCGGCTACTTCCTCGACCAGATCGACCGCTGCGCCACCCAGCGGGGCAACGTCGTCGTCCTCGACCTGCGGCGGGAGGAGACGATCTATGCCGGCAACCGCTTCATGATCTATGCGCTGTTCCCCCAGGCCAACGTGTCGATCCACGTGATGTGGGGGCTGAAGCAGCAGAACACCGTGCTCGCCTGCGGCAAGTCCATCCTGAACCGCAGCTCCCGCACCAACATCGGCCTGCTGATGCTGGAACAGGGCGGCGGCGGGCACGAGGCGGCCGGCACCTGCCAGGTGGACAACGACAAGGCCGACGCGGTACTGGAGGCGATCGTCGCCCGTATGCAAACGGACGGCTGACCGTTTCCTTTACAGCGTCCCCGGCAGGCTCCCGATGACCTTCGCGACCCGCAGCCTCTTCGACGAGGGCTGGCTGGCCCCCTTCACCCCCGATGTCACGGCCGCGGCGGCGGAGGCCGCCATCGCGGCGGCGGAGCTGGGGCTGGACCGGGCGCTGGCCGGGCTGCGTGCCGAGCTGGCCGTCCTGGCCGCCGGCGGCGAGGCGCGCTGGATCGGCCCGTTGCTGCGGGCGGAGACGGAGGAGTTCCCGCAGGCCGGCAAGGCCGCCTGGGCGGCGGTGGAGCACACGATGCGCGCCATCGCCTTCAAGCGGCGGGAGCTGATGCCGCATTTCCCCGGCCTGCTCGACCGGGTGGAGGCGGTGCACGAGGAGGCCTCCGCGCTGTGCGGCGAGGCGCGCTGGTCGCTGCTGGCGGCGCGCGCGCTCGCCGATCCCGGCGGCCCGTCCAGCCCGATCCAGGGCCACGGCACCCGCTATGTGAAGAGCGACCGCTACGACGCCCGCGCTCTGGCCGCCCTGCCGCCCGACGAGCGGGTGCGCGCCGACCGCACGCTGAAGCGGCTGGGCGGAAACCCGGTCCCGCCCGAACTCGACCTCCGCTCGCTGCCGGGCTACGAGGGCAGGCTGTGGACCATGAAGGCCGGCGGCCGCAACCGCTTCATCCTGCGCCTGGACCGCGACCGCAGGGGGCCGGTCTATGTGGTGGAGGACGTCGCGCTGGCGGCATGACGCTCCGTCGTGCCCTGCCGTGCGCACACGCCCCATCGACACCCGGCGTCAGGCGCGCTACATCCCCATCATGACCGAAACGACCATCGCCGCCCGCGGCGTCGCGCTCGACCTGCTGCGCGACGTGCTGCGCAAGTCCGTCCCCTTCGATGACGCCTTCGATGCGCATCCGGAGCTGTCGGGGCTCGATCCGCGCGACCGCAGCTTCGCCCGCCTGCTCGTCGCGACCGTGCTGCGGCGGCTGGGCCAGATCGATGCGCTGGTCCTGGCCTGCCTGACCAAGCCCGGGCTGCCCAAGGCGACGGTGCACGACATCCTGCGGCTCGGCACGGCGCAGCTCGTCTTCCTCGGCACGCCCGCCCATGCCGCGGTCGACACGGCGGTGGAGCTGGCGGAGGCGCGCGGCGCGGCGCCCTACAAGGGGCTGATCAACGCCGTGCTGCGCCGGATCGGGCGCGAGGGCAAGGCGATGGCCGACCAGCAGGACGCCGGGCGGCTGAACACGCCGGACTGGCTGTGGCTGTCCTGGCGCACCGCCTACGGCACCGGCCGCACCCGCGGCATCGTCGAGGCCCACCTGCACGAGGCGCCGCTGGACCTCACCGTCAAGGCCGATCCGGAGCTGTGGGCGGAGCGGCTGCAGGCCCGGCTGCTGCCCACCGGCACGCTGCGCCGTCCCTCCGGCGGGTCGATCACCGAGCTGCCGGGCTTCGCCGAAGGGGTGTGGTGGGTGCAGGATCTGGCCGCGTCGCTGCCCGCCAAGCTGTTCGGCGACCTGCGGGGCAGGCGCGTCTTCGACCTCTGTGCCGCGCCCGGCGGCAAGACCGCGCAGCTCGCCGCCCAGGGCGCGCGGGTGGTGGCGCTCGACCGGTCCGCCCGGCGGCTGGAGCGGGTGGCGGAGAACCTGTCCCGCCTGCATCTGGAGGCGGAGGTGCTGGCCGCCGACGCCGCGACCTGGACGGCGGAGGAGCCGGCCGACGCCGTGCTGCTCGACGCGCCCTGCTCGGCGACCGGCGCGATCCGCCGCCATCCCGACATCCTGCGCCTCAAGACCCCCGACGACATCGCCAAGCTCGCCCGTGCCCAGAGCCGGCTGCTCGCCCATGCGGTGGATCTGGTGAAGCCCGGCGGCACGCTGGTCTATTGCACCTGCTCCATCCAGCCGGAGGAGGGCGAGGCGCAGATCGACCGCCTGCTGTCCAGGGACGAGCGCGTCGAGCGTCACCCCGTCACGCCCGACGAACTGGGCGGCCTGACGGAGATCGTCAACGACCGCGGCGAGGTCCGCTCGCTGCCCGGCATGCTCGCCGACCTCGGCGGCGTCGACGGCTTCTTCGTCGCCCGCCTGCGCCGGAAGGCGGAGTAGGGCGCCCGCACACGGGGCGGTGCCGGGGCCGGGTCCGTTTCCGGCGATCGTTGCGGCCACCGGCGGGTGCGCCTAAACTCATTCCGTCGACCGCCGGAGTGTGCCCGGCCGAAGCGTGCCCGGATTGTGCATCATTTGCACACCAATGGTCCTGGGCGCATCGGCTCAACCCATTGTTCCGCATCGAGGATCGGCCGTCGCGGCAATTGTGCGGCGGAAACCGGCCGCACAATTGCCCAAGGCGGTGCCATGCCCGGGGCGGTCCTGCGGCCGGCCCGCCGCGACCTCACGGATCCTGGGTTGCGACCTCACGGTCGAAGGCGGCCAGCGCCTGCTCCAGGCGCCACTGCACGCGGGCCTTCTCGCTGCCGTCGAGGAAGGTCCGGCAGGCCGGCGGAACCTGGGCGGCGGGCGGGACGGCGCAGGCTTCGACCGGGCGTCCGCCGTCGCGCCACAGGCTGGCGCCGGGCAGGAAGCTGTACTCCAGGCTGTTGCGGGCCAGCGCGACGAGGTCGGCGTAGGTCAGGCCGAACTCGGTCACCGCCCGGCCCAGCTCGTGGGTCAGGTCGATGCGGCTGACGCCCTCGTCGTCGGTCGAGATGACGGTGGGGACGCCGGCGGCGCGGTAGACCGGGAAGGGGTGCGCCTTGCCGGCGACGCCGAGGATGACGTCGTTGCTGGTCAGGTTGATCTCCACCGCCACCTTGCGCTCGGCCATGGTGCGCAGCAGCGATTGGGGGTCGTCCTCGTACATCACGTCGACGCCGTGGCCGATGCGCCTGGCGCCGGCGACCTCCACCGCCTTGCGGATGTGGCTGCGCAGCTCCTCCGGCGGGACGAGACCGAGGGTGAGTTCGCCGGCATGCAGCGCCACGTTGGTCTGCGGCAGGCGGCGGCGGACCTCTGCGATCATCCGCATGTGCAGGTCATAGTCGGCGAGCGCCACCGGATAATCCTCCGGCGCCACGAAGTTCAGCCCGACCACCCGCGGATCGGCCTGGGCGAGCAGCGCGTTGAACAGGGTCTGGGCGAAGACCGGCCCCGGCGGCATGGTGCGCGTCACCTGCTGCAGGTAACGGACGGAGACGCCGCAGCCCGGCTTCGCCGCCGGGGTGCCGCAGCCGAGCAGGGCGCGCATGCGGGCCTCCGCCGAGTCGATGCCGGCGCGGGCCGTGGGGACCAGGGCGGCGAGCTTCGGCGTCAGCGCGTCGGCGGTGGCCGGCAGGTCGCCGGTCCAGGGGGTGGCGGTGCCGACCTTGCCGGCGTCGCCGGTGCCGAAGGACACCATCAGCTCGACATGCTGGACGCCCTGGCGCCCGGCGCGGTCCACCACCTCGGCCAGCAGCAGCCCGACGTCGTCGTTGGCGGCGCGGAAGCGGCCGAAGGTGACGAAGAACTGGTCATGTAGGCTGAAGCCCGACACCGGCAGCGCGTTGCGGGTGGACAGGGCGTTGACCACCTGGGCGTAGAGCGTCGGGTTGGTCTCCACCCCCTCCAGCGACACCTCCTTGTCGGCGGTCCTGCAGGGCGGCGGGGTCAGCGACTGGGTCGTCCGGGAGAAGCAGAGCTTGTTCGCCGCCGCGACCGCGACATAGGTCTCGGCATAGACGGCGCCGGTCAGGTGGCTGTGCAGGTCGGCCCCCTTGGGCATGCGGGCGAGGAAGGCGCGCAGCTCCGGCGGGCTGTGGCGCACCGCCTCCAGCCGCCGCGCCGCGGCCCCGCCGGCCGAGGCCGTGTCGTCCACCGCCGCGCCGCCGCCGGCGGTGGCGCAGCCACCCAGCAGGAGAAGCGCCAGCACGGAGCCGCGCAGCCCCCGTTCCGCCCGGCCGCGCCCCTTGCGGCCGCGAATCGTCATGCCGCGAATCGTCATGGTCCATCATCCCCCGGATACAGCCTTTACGGGAAACCATGGCGGCATAATCTCCCCGGTGCAATGGCGCAGATCGCCCGCCCGGCCCGAAACCGCCCGGAGGCCCCTGGAAAGGTTGCGCAATTCCCGCAATGGTGCGACGAAGAGTCTGCGATAGAGACCGTTCCCGACGCTCCGGAGCCGAAGCGATGTCCGATACCCAGCCCAGCCTGTCCGACGCCATCCGCCTGTTCCGGGCCAACGACCTGCCGGGGGCGGAGGCGGCCTGCCGGGCGCTGCTGGCGGCCGACCCGGACAACGCGGGGGCGCTCCACCTGCTGGGCCTCGTCGCCGCCCACACCGGCCACGCCGATGCGGCGCTCGACCTGTTCGCCCAGGCGATCGCCGAGGACGGCTCCGACCCCTCCTTCCACAACAGCCGCGGCAGCCTGCTCTTCCAGCTCGGCCGGGCCGGCGAGGCGGAGGAGGCGTTCCGCGCCGCCCTCGCCGTCAACGACCGGCTGCCGGAGCTGCACGGCAACCTCGGCAACGCGCTGAAGGCGCTCGCCCGGCTGGAGGAGGCGGAGGAGGCGTTCCGCGCCGCCCTGGCCCTCAAGGCCGAGGCGCCGGAGATGCACAACTTCCTCGCCGCCACCCTGCGCGACCTCGGCCGGCTGGAGGAGGCGCAGGGCCATCTCGCCCGGGCCCTGGAGCTGGCGCCCGACTATCTCGACGCCCGCTACAACCTGGCGGAGCTGCTCTCCACCCGCGGCCTGCTGGCCGAGGCGGAGGAGGCCTTCCGCATCGTGCTGGAGGCGGCTCCCCGCTTCATCCCGGCCCGCGTCGGGCTGGCGCACGTGCTGCAGAGCCTCGACCGCGCCAACGAGGCGATCGACGCCATCGAGGAGGCGCGGGCCATCGCCCCCGACCATCCGCTGGTCCAGTTCACCCGCCGGCTGATCTACTCCAACGCCGTGCCCGGCTGGCACCTGCCGATGATCAACGACTTCGAGCGCAACGACGCCTACGAGGCGGCGCTGAAGCGCGCGGTGAAGCCCGACTCGCTGGTGCTGGAGATCGGCACCGGCTCCGGCATCGTCGCCATGATGGCCGCCCGCGCCGGGGCGAAGCAGGTGGTGACCTGCGAGGTGAACCCCATCCTCGCCCGCGTCGCCAGGGAGACGGTGGCCAACAACGGCTACGGCGACCGCATCTCGGTGGTGCCGAAGCTGTCGACCCAGCTCGGCGTCGGCGAGGGCGGCGACCTGCCGGAGAAGGCCGACGTCTTCGTGTCCGAGCTGATCAACATCGGCATGCTCGCCCCCCGCATGCTCTCGGTCCTGCAGCATGCCCGCACCCATCTGGTGAAGCCCGACGGCGCCATCATCCCGCGCGCCTCCACCGTCCACGCCATGCTGGTGGAGACGCCGGAGCTGGCGCGCATCAACCCGGTCGGGCAGGTCGCCGGCTTCGACATGTCGACCTTCGACGTCTTCCGCTCCCCCGGCTATCAGCAGATCGACCTCGCCGCCGACGCCCATGTCCCGCTGTCGCAGAGCTTCGCGGCGCTCGACTTCGACTTCACGCGCAACATGCCGGAGACCGGCGAGCGCGAGATCGAGGTGACGGTCACCGCCGCCGGCACCTGCCACGGCATCGCCTTCTGGTTCGACCTCTTCATGGACGACGAGGTCGTCTATCACTCCGGCAGCCGGTCGCGGACCAACCACTGGAAGCAGGCGATGACCTTCCTCGACGCGCCGATCAAGGTGCTGCCGGGCGACCGGCTGCGCATCGTCGCCCGCTACGACAACAACCAGATCTCCTTCGGGGTCACCGGCGGCAGCGGCGACGGGATCATCGGCGGGTCGGTGGGATGAGCGGGAGGCCGGCCGCCCCCGACCGCCGCGCGGTTCTCTCCTGGTGCCTCTACGACTGGGCCAACTCCGCCTACAACACCATCATCACCACCTTCGTCTTCGCGGTCTATTTCGCCCGCGGCGTGGTCGGCGACCCGGTCGAGGGGCCGGCGCGCTGGAGTGCGGCCATGACGGTGGCGGGCGTCGCCATCGCGGTGCTGAGCCCGGTGCTCGGCGCCATCGCCGACCGCAGCGGCCGGCGCAAGCCCTGGCTCGCCCTGTTCACCGGCGTCACGGTCCTCTTCACCGCCGCCCTGTGGTGGGTCAGGCCCGACCCGGCCTTCGCCGGCTTCGCCCTGGTCTGCGTGGTGGTCGCGACCGTGGCCTTCGAACTCGGCAACGTCTTCTACAACGCCAGCCTGCCGGGGCTGGCACCGCCGGCCATGCTGGGCCGCATCTCCGGCTGGGGCTGGGGCGTCGGCTATCTCGGCGGGCTGGCCTGTCTCGTCATCGCGCTGTTCGGCTTCGTGAAGGCCGAGGCGCCGCTGTTCGGGCTGCTCGGGCTCGCCTGGGCCGACTGGGGCGAGCAGGCGAACATCCGCGCCACCGCCCTGCTGGCAGCCCTGTGGTACGGGCTGTTCGCCCTGCCGTTCTTCCTCTGGGTGCCGGACGAGCCGGCGAGCGGCCGGCCGCTGGGGCAGGCGGTGCGGGAGGGCCTCGCGACCCTTCGCCGCACGCTGGCCGAGGCGCGCTCCTACGGCGAGATCCTGCGCTACCTGATCGCCAGCGCCTTCTACCGCGACGGCATCAACACCATCACGCTGTTCGGCGGGCTGTTCGCCGCCGGGGCCTTCGGCATGAGCTTCGAGGAGATCGTGCTGTTCGCCATCGCGCTGAACGTGGTGGCCGGCGCCGGGGCCATCGGCTTCGCCTGGATGGACGACCGGGCCGGTGCCAAGCCGGTGATCCTGCTCAGCCTTGCCGCGATGACCGCCTTCGGCGTCCCGCTCCTGCTGGCGACCGACAAGGCGTGGTTCTGGGTGCTGGCGCTCGGCCTCGGCGTCTTCTTCGGGCCGGCGCAGGCGGCGGGGCGGTCGCTGATGGCCCGCCTCTCCCCGCCCGGCATGACGGGGGAGATGTTCGGGCTCTACAGCCTGACCGGCCGCTTCGTCGGCTTCTTCGGGCCGCTGGCCTTCTCGCTCGCCACCGCCGCCTTCGGGAGCCAGCGTGCGGGCATGGCGTCGGTCGTGGCTTTCTTTGTCGTCGGGTTTGGGCTTATGCTGACCGTGCGCGAGCCGGCGCATGGGCGGCATGCCGCCAGCACCTGAGATTTTCCGGCCCGCGACTGTTACCCTGGTTTTGCTGCGACGCACAATGGCCCGACAGGACCGTCGAGCAGAGGGGACACACGCACCATGCTGCACATCAAGGATATCGAGGCCTTCGCCCATATCAACGAGGCGCTCGCCGCCAACGACCCGGAGACGGATGACGCCCAGGGCAAGACGCCCGAGGGCGCCCACCGCCCGGCCGCCCATCCCGCCTTGATGATGGCGCTGGTCGCCACGGGCCGGCTGCCCGCCTCGGCTCTCGGCGCGGAGCTGCCGGGCGCGCTGTGGGGCGGAATGTTCCGGCCGCGCGGCTGACGCGGCGGCCTTCCCGATCCACACGCCGGCAAGCAGAAGCCCCTTCCCGGGTGAGGGAAGGGGCCTCCGCACGGTCCGTGCGCCCTGAACCGGCTCAGTGCCGGAAGTGGCGCATGCCGGTGAGGACCATCGCCAGACCCTTCTCGTCGGCGGCGGCGATGACCTCGTTGTCGCGGATCGAGCCGCCCGGCTGGATCACCGCCGTGACGCCGGCCTCGGCCGCGGCCAGCAGGCCGTCGGCGAACGGGAAGAAGGCGTCCGACGCGACGACCGAGCCCTTGGTCAGCGGCTCCGGCAGGCCGGCGGCCTTGGCGGCCTCGCCCGACTTGATGGCGGCGATGCGGGCCGAGTCGACGCGGCTCATCTGGCCGGCGCCGACGCCGACCGTGGCGCCGTTCCTGGCATAGACGATGGCGTTCGACTTGACGTGCTTCGCCACGCGGAAGGCGAACAGCAGGTCGGCCAGCTCCTGCGCGGTCGGGGCGCGCTTGGTCACCACCTTCAGCCCGGCCGGGTCGACGCGGCCGCTGTCGCGGTTCTGCAGCAGGAAGCCGCCGGACAGGTGCTTGATCATCATGCCGGGCGCCGCCGGGTCCGGCAGGTCGCGGGTCAGCAGGACGCGCAGGTTCTTCTTGGTGGCGAGCACGGCGCGGGCGGCCTCGTCGGCCTCCGGCGCGATCACCACCTCGGCGAAGAGCTTGGAGATCTCCTCGGCGGTCTCGGCGTCCAGCGTCCGGTTGACGGCGATGATGCCGCCGAAGGCGCTGACCGGATCGCAGAGCAGCGCCGCCTTGTAGGCCTCGAGGATCGAGGAGCCCTGGGCGACGCCGCAGGGGTTGGCGTGCTTGATGATGGCGACGGCCGGCTGCTCGAACTCGGCGACCAGCTCGAAGGCGGCGTCGGTGTCGTTCAGGTTGTTGTAGGACAGCTCCTTGCCCTGGAGCTGGACCGCGGTGGCGACGCCCGGCCGCGCCTCGCCGGTCACGTAGAAGGCGGCCTGCTGGTGCGGATTCTCGCCGTAGCGCAGGGTCTGCGCCAGGCTGCCCGACAGGGTGACGCGCGGCGGGAAGGTCTCGCCGAGCCGGCCGGCCAGCCAGGTGGAGATGGCGGCGTCATAGGCGGCGGTGCGGGCATAGGCGCGCTGGGCCAGCCGGCGGCGCAGCGCCAGCGTGGTGCAGCCGTCGTTGGTCGCCAGCTCGTCCATCACCGCCTCGTAGTCGGACGGCTCGGTGACGATGGTGACGAAGTCGTGGTTCTTGGCGGCGGCGCGGATCATCGCCGGCCCGCCGATGTCGATGTTCTCCACGCAGTCGTCGTAGGAGGCGCCCTTGGCGACCGTCGCTTCGAACGGGTAGAGGTTCACCACCACCAGGTCGATCGGCGGGATGTCGTGCTCGGCCATCGCGGCGGCATGGATGTCGCGGCGGGCGAGGATGCCGCCATGGACCCGCGGGTGCAGCGTCTTGACGCGGCCGTCCATGATCTCCGGAAAGCCGGTGTGGTCGGAGACCTCCTTGACCGGCACGCCGGCCTCGGCCAGCCGCTGGGCGGAGCCGCCGGTGGAGAGGATCTCGACGCCGCGGGCCGCGAGCGCCTTGCCGAGCTCGACCAGCCCCGCCTTGTCGGAGACGGAGATCAGGGCGCGGGTGATGCGGACCTTGTCGGGGGCGGGACCGTGGTTGGCTTTGGGCGGGCTCATGGCGTGATCCTGATCGCTGCAGTTGCTAGGACCGCGAGAGCGCGACGAAGACGAGGACGGACCGCGGAATAAGAAAAGCACGGACGAAGCCGGCTCTCCATCCGTGCGCATTCCTGGCCTGAACCCTGGTCTCCGCCCCCTTCATCCGCATTCGAACGGGCGTCTGCGCACGAACGGGGCCGGCCACCGCGGATGCGCGGGATCTACGCCGCCTTCCGCTCCCGGCGCAAGGCCCATTTGACCGTCAGCCCCTCGGGTCCGGTATGCCCGTTCATCACGATCTGCGTGCTGCGGCGCGGCTCGTCGCCGCTGCCCATGTAGATGCTCTCCTCCAGCTCCAGCAGGGCGCCGGTCGCCCGCATGCGCCAGCCGGCGCCGCCCGCCGTCCGCAGCAGGACCTGTGCCCCGCCCTGGATCAGCGAGGCCTGGACGCCGGGATGCAGGTGGAAGCGGATGGCGAAGGGCTGGCCGGTCGGGCTGGCGCCGATCACCGGCTCCAGCATGTCCTCGCCGCGCAGGTCCTCGCCGTTGTCGGCGAGGTAGACGCGCCGCCGGTGGATGAAGCCGAAGCCGCGGCTGTAGCCGTTGTGGGTGGCGACCACCAGCATGGCGCCGTCCGCCTCCTGCCGCTCGCAGCTCACATGCGAGGGGCGGCGGCCGAGCCCGCCCTCCTCCAGCACCTCGGCGGAGTTGGTGTCGGCGATCACCACGGTGGAGTGGGCGGCGGTGCCGGCCAGCGCCCGCCGCCAGGGGCCGGTGCGCGAGGGATGGCTGCCGCAATTGACGATCAGCCGCTCCTTGCCGACCGAGACCTCCATCGACAGGGTGCCGGCATGGGCCAGCTCGTCGAGGCCGGCCGGCGGCGGCGCCCCGGTGTCGAGCAGGACCAGCGTGCGGCCGGCGATCAGCCGCTCGAACCCGGTGTGCGGCGCGCTCTTCAGCGGCCGGCCGCGGGCGTCGGCCTGGGCCAGCACCGTGTCGACCAGCGCCGTCTCCTCCTCCCGCCCGCCGTTGAACAGGGCGAGCCCGCCGTCGCCGTGGCGGAAGAAGCGCAGCGCCGGCGTCATCCGGTCGATGGCGTGCTGCAGCGACTCCGGCACCTCGACCTTGGCGACCCGCAGCACGGCGCGGATGTCGATCAGGTCGCGCAGCACGCGGAGCTGGATGGAGGGGTTGCGCTCGACATGGCCGCCGTCCGGCAGGATCTGCCGCGGCAGCTCGCGCTCCAGCAGCTTCAGCGCCTCGTAGCCGGCCTTCTCGTGGTCGGGCAGGCAGAAGCCGCCATAGATCAGCCCCTTCAGCGCGGCGATCAGCTCCTCCCCGTCGAGCGGTCCGGGGGCGACGCGGGCGAGGTGGCGGACCTGCCGGGCGAGGCTGTCGAAGACCCGCGCCCGGAAATCGTCGTCCGCCGAGGCGCAGTAGAAGTCGTGAAGCCCGATCCAGTTGGCGATGCGCGCCCCCAGCACCGGCGGCGCCCAGCTCTGCGCGTTCCAGCCTCCGTTGTGGTCGAGCCAGGACCACACCAGCACGCGGGCCCGCCGCCGCGCCATGTCGCCGCCGACCGCCCGCAGGTCGCGCATCCAGTCGAAGCGGTGGAAATCGTCGATCCAGCGGCGGGTCGCCCCCTGGGGGCGCCAGCGCGGCTCCGCGGTCGGGTCGATGGCGATGGTCTGGCCGGCGAATCGCAGGACGCCGGCCAGCAGGGCGGATCCGTCGGTCGCGTCGCCCGGCCAGGGATCGGGAGGAACCACGGCCAGCGTCGTCGGCGCCCGTCCGCCCAGCATCAGCGCATAGAGCGGATTGCCGTAGGCGATCTGCGTCACGCCGTCCTTGATCCGTCCGAAGGTGCCGCGCACGCCCGACATCCCGCTCACCCCCGCCCGACGGGAAGGGAGGGAACGGCCGACGCTTCGACACGCGTGGGGTGGACTGCCGGATGTCCGGCGGCCTGCGGCTGGACGGTCAGGGACATGACTCGTGTGGTATCAATTCGCTGCGACCGCCGCAAGCAACCGCTTCGCTCGGCCCGCCGCAATCGCCTCCGGTTTCCGGCGGGCAGGGGATGACGGGTGGGGAGCGGCGGAGAGGGACCGGGCGCCGTTCAGCACGTTGTGCAGCGTTCTTCCCGTGCACAATGGGGTGCAGGCGGACCTTTCGGTGCAAGGTCAAGGAGTTGGCAGGTCCGTTCGCATGCCTCCATTGTGCGGCCGGCGCCCAACGGCCGCGGCGAACCGGCGGCGCAGGCGGGACCGCGGCGCGGGGGGATGGGCATGGCGGTGCGGATGATGGCCGCAGGGTAGCGGAAAGCCGCAAACGAAACAAGAACGTTACGGCGTTCCCCCGCTTTCCCCCAGGTGCCGATGCTGCTCACCCTGCGGTGAGGCCGCGGAGCTGGCGGTTGGCGACGGCGAGCATGGCGAGGTCGACGGCCGGCTGGGTGCGCAGCTCCGACAGGAGCTGCTCCACCCGCTCGACCACCGGGCGGCGCTGGGCGATCCAGCCCTCCACCGGGTCCTCGCCCCCCGCCTCCAGCACCCGCACCGTCAGGGCCGTCTGGTGCGCGAACAGGTCGTCGATGATCGCCCCCACCGCCTGCTTCTGCCAGTGGTTGTCCACCTTGGCGCTCGCCGCCCGGTCGCGCAGCCACTCCAGGCCGAAGCGCCGGCCCAGGCCGTAATAGACCGACCCCACCGCCTCGACCGCCCGGCCCGTCCGCCCGGCGATCCGCACCAGGTCCGGCGCCGCCGCCAGAACCGGAAGCGCCGCCAGACGCCGCGCCAGATCCTCCGGCACCCCCTGCCCGGTCGAGGACGCCACCCGCGCCGCCAGACGCCCCGCCTCCTCGGCGTCGAGGAAGCCGTCGAGACCCGCCAGCAGGGCCTCCACCCCCGGACGGTAGGCCGCCGTCTCCGCCGCGATGTCCAGCGGGTGCCCGGCATGCGCCAGGAACCAGTTCACCGCCCGCTCCATCAGATGCACCGTCTCCAGGACCAGCCCCGTCTGCAGCGCCGCCGGGACCAGCGTGTCCAGCGCGTCGATCCCCGCCCACAGCGCCCGCAGACCGTAGACGTCGCGCACGATGGTGTAGGCCCGCGCCACGTCCGCCGGACCCATGCCCGTCTTCTCCACCGTCTCCTTCACGAAGGTCGGCCCCAGCCGGTTGACCAGGCTGTTGGTCACCGAGCTCGCCACGATCTCCCGCCGCAGCCGGTGCCGCGCGATCGCCTCGCCATGGCGCTGCTGCAGCGGCTGCGGGAAGTAGCGCAGCAGGTCCTCCGCCATGAAGGGATCGTCCGGCAGGTCCGAGGCCAGCAGCTCGTCGTACAGCGTGATCTTGGCATAGGCCAGCAGCACCGCCAGCTCCGGCCGCGTCAGGCCGCGGCGGTCGGCCATGCGCGCCGCCAGCTCCTCCTCGTCCGGCAGATACTCGATGGCCCGGTTGAGCCGCCCCGCCTTCTCCAGCGAACGGATGAAGCGCGCCTGCGCCTCCAGCAGGTCGGCCCCCTGCGCCTGCGCCACGCTGATCGCCTGGGTCTGGCGGTAGTTGTCGGCCAGCACCAGACCGGCCACCTCGTCGGTCATCCCGGCCAGCAGCCGGTCGCGCTGCTTGGTCGTCATGTCGCCGCGCCCGACCACGTCGCCCAGCAGGATCTTGATGTTCACCTCGTGGTCGGAGGTGTCGACGCCGGCCGAGTTGTCGATGGCGTCGGTGTTCAGCCGCACCCCGGCCAGCGCCGCCTCGATGCGGCCGCGCTGGGTGACGCCGAGGTTGGCGCCCTCGCCGACCACCCGGGCGCGGATGTCGCGCCCGTCGATGCGCAGCGCGTCGTTGGCCTTGTCGCCCGCCTCCGCCTGGCTCTCGCCGCTCGCCTTGACGTAGGTGCCGATGCCGCCGAACCACAGCAGGTCGACCGGGGCGGCGAGCAGCCGGCGCATCAGCTCGGCCGGCGCGATGCTGGTCGCCTCGATGGCGAAGCGGGCGCGCACCTCCGCCGTCAGCTCCACCGTCTTGGCCGTGCGCTCGACGATCATGCCGCCCCTGGACAGCAGCGCCCGGTCGTAGTCGGCCCAGGAGGAGCGCGGCAGGTCGAACAGCCGCTTGCGCTCGGCCCAGCTCGCCGCCGGGTCGGGATCGGGGTCGAGGAAGATGTGGCGGTGGTCGAAGGCGGCGAGCAGGCGGATGTGGCGCGACAGCAGCATGCCGTTGCCGAAGACGTCGCCCGACATGTCGCCGACGCCGACCACGGTGAAGCCGGTGGTCTGGATGTCGGTGCCGAGTTCGCGGAAGTGGCGCTTCACGCTCTCCCAGGCGCCGCGGGCGGTGATGCCCATCCTCTTGTGGTCGTAGCCGGCCGAGCCGCCCGACGCGAAGGCGTCGCCGAGCCAGAAGCCGTAGTCGAGCGAGACGGCGTTGGCGATGTCGGAGAAGGTCGCGGTGCCCTTGTCGGCCGCCACCACCAGATAGGGGTCGTCGCCGTCGTGGCGCACCAGGTCGGGCGGCGGCAGCACGCGCCCCTCGGCGTCGAGCGTGTCGGTGAGGTCGAGCAGGCCGCGCATCAGCGTCTTGTAGCACTCGATGCCCTCGGCGAGCTGCGCCTCGCGGCCGGCCGCCGCGGGCGGCGGGCGCTTGACGACGAAGCCGCCCTTGGAGCCGACCGGGACGATGACGGTGTTCTTGACCATCTGGGCCTTCATCAGCCCGAGGATCTCGGTGCGGAAGTCCTCGCGGCGGTCGGACCAGCGGATGCCGCCGCGCGCCACCCTGCCGCCGCGCAGATGCACGCCCTCCATGCGCGGGCTGTAGACGAAGACCTCGACCCAGGGGCGCGGCAGCGGCAGCTCCTCCACCGCGCGGCTGTCGAGCTTGAGCGAGAGGTAGGGCTTGGGCTGGCCGTCGGGGCCGCGCTGGAAGGCGTTGGTGCGCAGGGTGGCGCGCACCAGGTTGACGAAGCGCCGCAGGATGCGGTCCTCGTCGAGGTTGCCCACCGCGTCCAGCGCCGCGTCGATGGCGGCGAGCAGCGCCGCCTCGTCCCCGCCGGCCACATCCTCGCCGGCCACATCCCCCCTGTTTGGCGCGAAGCGGGCGTGGAAGAGGCGGACGATGAGGCGGGTGGTGCGGGGATGGGCGGCCAGGGTGGCCTCGACGGTGTCCTGGGCGTAGGCGAAGCGGGCCTGGCGCAGGTACTTGGCGTAGGCGCGCAGCACGGTGACGGCGCGGGCGTCGAGGCCGGCGCGCAGGATCAGGCGGTTGAAGCCGTCATCCTCCATGCGGCCGTCCCACACCGCGGCGAAGGCCTCCTGGAAGGTCTGCTTGATACGCGCCGGGTCGACGGCGGCGTCGGCGGGGGCGGCGGGGGCGTCGCTGGTCCCGGCCGCGCCGACCGGGGCGCCGCTCTGGGTGCGGGCGGTGAAGTCGTGGATCCAGACGCCGTCGGCGGCCCCGGCGGGGGTGACCTCGTAGGGCTGCTCGGTGACGATCTTGAGGTCCATGTGCTCGAGCATGGGCAGCACGTCGGAGAGCGGCACCGGGCGACCGGGGTGGTAGATCTTGACGTGCAGCTCGTCGGGCTCGGCCTCGAGCGGGCGGAAGAGCGCGATGGCGAGGCGGCGGGAGGCCAACGTCTGCTCGATGCGGTCGATGTCGTGCAGCGCGGTCTCGGCGGTGAAGGCGTCGCGGTAGCCGACCGGGAAGGCGTCGGCGTAGCGGCGCAGCAGGGCGGCGCCGGTCTCCTCGCCGTGCGCCTCGATCAGCGCGTCCTTGAGGCGGTCGCCCCAGCCGCGCGCCGCCTGGACCAGCCGCGCCTCCAGCTCCGCCACGTCGACCGCCGGCACATGCCCCGGCTCGGTCCGGATGATCACGTGCAGACGCGCCAGCGTGCTGTCCGAGAGCTGGGTGAAATAGGAGGTGCAGGTGCCGTTGTAGGCCGCCTCCAGAAGGGCCTGCAGGCGGCGGCGCAGGTTGGTCTCGTACCGGTCGCGCGGGACGTAGATCAGGCAGGAGACGAAGCGTTCGAACGGGTCGCGCCGGACGAACAGGGCGAGGCGCTGGCGTTCCTGCAGGTGCAGGATGCCGAGCGCACTGTCGAACAGCTCGTCGGCGCCGACCTGGAACAGCTCGTCGCGCGGATAGGTCTCCAGGATGTTGAGCAGCGCCTTGCCGTCGTGCCCCTGCGGGTCGAAGCCGGCGCGTTCCATCACCGCTGCCACCTTGCGGCGCAGGAACGGGATCTTGCGCGGACTGCGGTTGTAGGCGCCGGAGGTGAACAGGCCGGTCAGCAGCCGTTCGCCGACGATCCGGCCATCGGCGTCGAAGCGCTTGATCAGGATGACGTCCAGCGTCACCGCGCGGTGGACCGGCGAGTCGCGGTTGCCCTTGGACACCATGACGACGCGCGGGGTGCGCAGGAACTCGCGCACGTCGGGCGGCAGGGCGGCGAAGTTGCGCAGGCCGTCGAAGACGGTCACCGTGTCGTCGCGCAGGATGCCGAGGCCGCTGCCCTCCACCAGGGCCAGCGCCAGTTCGCCGCGGCCGGTCTCGGTGAAGCGGTACTCGCGGTATCCCAGATAGGTGAAGTGGTCGTCGTCGATCCAGCGCAGGAACTCCTCGGCCTCCTGCACCTCGTCGGCGGGAAGGGAGCGGCCGGCGGCCTCCTCCTCCTCCATGGCGGCGCGCACGCGGTCGCGCATCGCCGGCCAGTCCTGCACGGCGGCGCGCACGTCGGCCAGCACGCGCTCCAGCCCGTCGCGGATGCCGGCCAGCACCTCCGCCCCGCTGACGGTGCCGACCTCGACATGCATGAAGGATTCGCGGGCCGTCCCTCCTTCGCCGGGATCGGGGGCGCCGGGATCGGGGGCACCGGGATCGGGGCGCCGGGATCGGCGGCGTCCGGCCGCGAGGCGTCGGGCAGGGCAGGGTCGGCCAGCGCGGTGAGCTGCCCGGCGGCATCGCGGGCGACGCGGACGACGGGATGGATCACCAGATGGACGGTCAGGCCGCGGCGGTTCAGCTCCGCCGTCACGGAATCGACCAGGAAGGGCATGTCGTCGTTGACGATCTCCACCACCGTCCGGTTCGACTGCCAGCCATGCTCCTCCATCCGGGGATTGTAGACGCGCACGCGCGCCTTGCCCGGCTGGCGCTGCTGGCCCCACTGCCACATGGCAAGCGCCGCCCCGTAGAGCTGTTCCGAGGAGGCCTGCAGGATGTCGTCCGGCGGGACGTTGGCGTAGAACTGCCGCACGAAGCGCTCCGCCGTCCGGGCCCGGGCGCGGTCCAGCCGGTCGCGCACCTGCCGCACGATGTCCTCGGTGAGTTCGTCCTTGAGCTGTTCCGCCCGCAGAGCCATCGCCCGCTTCCTTCCCCTGTCGGTCCTGGTGCCGGCCTTGGGCGGCCGGTCAAGCTAAGGGTAGTCGATCCGGACCGGACGGCAACCGGCCCGGCGCCGGCGATCCGGCCGCAACCCCAAAGAAACCGGTATTCCGGGCCATGGCGGGTGCGCGGCGGACGGTGCGACGATCACGCAAATGCATAAAAGTTGAATGACCGACAATACGGGAGTATTTTCTGCCGTGGCGCGACGGCCACGCGCAACCACTGGGATCCGCATGTCCTCACATGATGCCCGGCCCGATGGGGCCAGCCCGAACCAGCCCGCCGCGACTCCGCCCGGCAAGCCCCCCTGAAGATCCTGGTCGTCGATCCGGACCCCGCCCTGCTGGCGATGGCGCGCGAGGCGCTGGACGGTTACAGCCTGGACGGCGCCGGGCTGTCCTTCCTTGCCGCGGCCTCCGCCGCCGAGGCGCGCGAGCTGCTGTACCAGAACCCCGACACCGCCATCCTGCTGCTGGAGCTGGCGCTGGAGGACGAGGGGGCCGGGCTGGGGTTGGTCCGCCACATCCGCAGCGAGCTGGGCAACCAGCGCACCGTCATCATCGTCTGCACCGGCCGCCCCGACCTGGTGCCGGAGCAGGCGGCGGTGGAGGAGCACGAGGCCAGCGACTATCGCACCAAGGACGCGCTGACCCCGCGCACGCTGCGCACCGCGGTGATCGGGCATCTGCGCGCCTTCGCCAGCCAGCAGGCGCTGGCGGCCGGGCGCAAGGGGCTGGCCAGGATGCTGGTGGCGACCACCGGCCTGCTGGAGATGCGCACCCCCGACGTGCTGTTCCCAACATCCTGCCGCGCGTCGTCGGGCTGCTCGGCATCGGCCACCATGCGCTGCTGTGCATCCAGGGCGACACGCTGCCGCGCGACCGCAAGTTCCGCGTGCGCGCCTCCACCGGCCGCTTCGCGCGATGGAAGGACGTCGAGGTCTCGGAACTCGGCGAGCCGCGGGTCGAGGCGGCGATGGAGCGGTTGTCGCCGAGCAGCGAGACGATCGTCGAGCCGGACTACTGCGCGCTCCGCCTGCGGGCCAACGGCGGCATCACCGGCATGATCTACGTCGAGGGGCGCAACGACGGCACGGCGCGCGAATGGCAGCTTCTGGAGCTGTTCCGCAACAAATGCTCCATCGCCTTCGAGAACGCCCTGCTGATCGAGGAGCTGAACACCTCGCAGAAGGCGACGGTGCTCGCCATGGCCTCGCTCGCCGAATACAAGGACAATGCCGCGGCCGGCCACCTGCACCGCATCGAGAGGCTGGTGGGGGAGATCGCGCGCGAGCTGCTGCGCCGCGGCCGCTTCTCCGACGAGCTGGACGGGGATTATGTGGAGAAGGTCGGGCTGGCCAGCCTGCTGCACGACGTCGGCATGCTGAGCGTGTCGGACGAGACGCTGGGGGTGCCGGGCGAGCTGGCCTCCAACGACATGCAGATGATCCAGCGCCACACCGAGATCGGCCACCGCATCCTGGCGGAGGCGGCGGTGCCGCTGCGCGGCCGGTCGCTGCTGTCCATCGCGGCGGAGATCGCGCGCTACCACCACGAGCGCTATGACGGCTCGGGCTATCTGGAGGGGCTGCGCGGCGACGCCATCCCGATCGGTGCCCGCATCATGGCGGTGGCCGACGTGTTCGACGCGCTGATCACCCCCCGCCAGTACCGCGACGCCTGGAGCGTCGAGCAGGCCATCTCCTGGGTCACCGGCCGGGCCGGCAAGGATTTCGACCCGGTGGTGGTCGAGGCCTTCGTCGAGGTGGTGCGCCGCTTCCAGGCCGAGGATCCCGGCTGGTTCCCCAAGCCCGGCAACGGCGGCCCCGGCATGCTGGGCGGCCTGATCGGGCGCAAGCTGCGCGCCCTGTTCGGCCGCCGGGCCGAGATGATGTGAGACGATGAGGTGAGACCGGGGGGCGGGGGCTAAAGCTCGATCCCGCCCGCCTTCAGGTACTTCGCGAGGTCCAGCACCTCGACGGTCGTGGCGCCGTCGCGGATGCGGGCGACCATCTCGTCCTCCATCCGGTCGCGGTCGCGCGCCTTCTCCAGCACGGCGGCCGCCTCGGCCAGCGGGACGACCACGACGCCGTCGTCGTCGCCCACCACGATGTCGCCGGGATTGACCAGCACCGAGCCGCAGACCACGGGGGTGGCGAGGTCGGGGTCGGGATCGTCTTGGTGGTGCCCTTCATGTTGGTGCCGCGGGCGAAGACCGGGAAGCCCATCCTGCGGATCTGCGCCGCATCGCGCACACAGCCGTCGATCACCAGCCCGGCGAGCCCGCGGCCGAGCGCGGCGGCGGTCAGCACGTCGCCCCAGGGGCCGGCCTCGGTGTTGCCGTGGAAATCCACCACCAGAACGTCGCCCGGCCGGCAGATCGCCATGGCGGCATGGACCATCAGGTTGTCGCCCGGCGCGCAGCGGACGGTCAGCGCCGGCCCGCAGACCGTCATGCCGGCATAGAGCGGCTTGATCGGGAAGGACATGGCGCCGCGCTTGCCCATCGCCTCATGCAGGGTGGCGGCGGCCTGGCCGCGGTAGGCCTCCAGCAGGGCGGCGTCGGGACGGGGAAAGTCGCGGTTCACGGTCATGGCGTCTGGGGCCTTCGCTGCGCACGCCGACGCGACCAGGAACGGGAGAGCCGTCCGGCCGCGTGCGGGGTCGGCGGGAGAGACTCCCGCCGGTTGATGTTTTGTGACAGTGATACACGGAATGGCGTGTGACGCCAATGGCGGAGCGTCCCTGTCCGGGCCGGTCCCGACAGGGAGACCCCTTGCCGGCTACTCCCTGAAGGCGACCTCGCGCGTGCGGCGCACCGACGGGATCAGGACGAGCACCAGCAGCACCGCGGCGACGGCCAGCAGGCCGGCGCTGATCGGCCGGGTGGCGAACACCGTCAGGTCGCCCTGCGAGAGCAGCAGGGCGCGGCCCAGATTCTCCTCCAGCAGGGGGCCGAGCACGAAGCCGAGCAGGAGCGGCGCCGGCTCGAACTCCAGCTTGCGCAGCAGGTAGCCGAAGACGCCGAAGACGGCCATCGTCACCACGTCGAACACCTCGTTCTTCAGGCTGTAGGTGCCGATGCAGCAGAAGACGAGGATCGCCGGGAAGAGATAGACGTAGGGCACCCGCAGCAGCCGCACCCACAGCCCGATCAGCGGCAGGTTCAGCACCACCAGCATCACGTTCCCGACGAGCATGCTGGCGATCATGCCCCAGAACAGGTCCGGCTGCTTGGTCATGATCTGCGGGCCGGGGGTGATGCCATGGATCATCATCGCCCCGATCATCAGCGCCATCACCGCGTTGGACGGGATGCCGAGGCTGAGCATGGGGATGAAGCTGGCCTGGGCGCCGGCATTGTTCGCCGCCTCCGGCCCGGCCACGCCCTGGATGGCGCCGCGGCCGAAGCGGCCGGGATCGCGCGCCACGCGCTTTTCCAGGGCATAGGCGGCGAAGGCGCTGAGCGTGGCGCCGCCGCCCGGCAGGATGCCGAGCAGGGCGCCCAGCCCGGTGCCGCGCACGGCGGCCGGCCACGCCTCGCGGAAATCCTGCAGGCTGGGCCACAACCGGTGGATGGGGGCCGGGGCGATGCCCTTGCCCTCCGTCTCCTCCAGGTTGAGGACGATCTCGGCGAGGCCGAACAGGCCCATCGCCAGCGGCACGAAATCCAGCCCGTCATAGAGCTGCGGAATGCCGAAGGTGAAGCGCATCTGGCCGGAGCTGACGTCGGTGCCGACCATCGACAGCAGAAGCCCGACCAGGATCATCGCCACCGCCTTGACCACCGAGCCATGGGCCAGGGTGACCGCCCCGATCAGCCCCAGCACCATCAGCGCCACATACTCCGCCGGCCCGAAGGCGAGCGCCATCCCGGCCAGCGGCGGGCCGGCGACCGCGATCACCAGGATCGTCACGACGCCGGCGAACAGCGAGGAGAGCGCCGCCACGGCAAGCGCCACGCCGCCGCGCCCCTCGCGCGCCATGGCATGCCCGTCGAGGCAGGTCATGACCGAGGAGGATTCGCCCGGCAGCTTCACCAGGATGGCGGTGGTCGAGCCGCCATACTGGGCGCCGTAGAAGATGCCGGCCAGCATGATCAGCGCGCCGACCGGCGGCAGGTAGAAGGTGATCGGCAGCAGGAGCGCCACCGTCGCCACCGGCCCGATTCCCGGGAGCACGCCGATCAGCGTGCCGATCAGGGCGCCGGCGAAGCAATAGAACAGGTTGGCGGGCAGGGCGGCGACCGCCAGCCCGTGCAGCAGGTTCGCGAAGATGTCGGTCATGGCCAGATCGGCAGCGGCAGGCCGAGCCCCCAGGAAAAGAGCGCCACGCAGCTCGTGGCAAGGACGGCCCACAGCATGGCCAGCGGAACCGGGCGCAGCGGCCGGCCCGCCAGCCCGCCGATGACGATCAGGGCGAGGATCGCCAGCACCAGCCCGATCCGGTCGAGCAGGGCGGCGAAGCTGAGCACCGATGCGGTGATCGCGGCGACCGGCCGCCACGCCCAGCCCGATCCGGTCCCGTCGGTGGCGGCGAGCGCCCCGGCCAGCGTCGCCAGCCCGGTGGCGAGCAGCAGGACGCAGATCAGGCGGGGAAAGAAGCCGGCCTGCACCATGGCCAGCGTTCCCGTTTCCCAATCCCGGCCGATCCACAGCCCGGCAAGCGCGATGGCACTGATGAGAAAGGCCGCGGCAAGCTCCCGCGGCGACCGCACGCGCACAGGCGGCGATCGGGTGATATGTGTCATGGCAGGTCTGGGACGATCATGAAGTTGATCCGGTCAAGCCGTCGCGGACGGCATCGCACGCCCGCGGGCAGGGCCGGATGTCCCTGAATACGGACCGTGCGTATGCATATCAGGATAGGCTAGCGGTTGTATTATCCGTTCCCGCGGTCCCCATGTCGAGTGTAATAAGCGCATCCCACTCTCTTTGGGAGATGCTGGTTATGGATTTCCTTGCCGAATCATGATTGGGTCACCTCTGTCCGCTCCTTCTGGTGTCGGAATCGCTGTAGGATGGCGGAGCGGCGACAGACGGGATGGACTGCGAACTGTATTTCTCCCAGGGTTTTGTTCAGTTTTTCCTAAAATGGCCGTCAAGGCCGCAACGCAGAGCGAGCGGACAGGATCATGATCGCACGACACCTCAGCCGCGCCCTGACGGGCGCACTTGTCATGACCGGCCTGCTGTCCATGGCCCCGGCTGCGACGGCAGCCTATCCGGAAAAGCCCATCACGATGATCGTCGCCTATGGCGCCGGCGGCTCGACCGACGTGACGGCGCGCATGCTGGCGCCCTTCATCGAGAAGTATCTCGGCGGCGGCGCCCGCATCGTGGTGATGAACCGGGCCGGCGCGGGGGGCGAGATCGGCTTCGCCGCCATCGCGGACGCACCGCCCGACGGCTACACGATCGGCTTCATCAACACGCCGAACGTCATCACGATCCCGATCGAGCGGCAGGCCCGCTTCAACATCGACCGGATCGATCCGCTGGTCAACGTCATCGACGATCCCGGCATCATGACCGTCCATGCCGACAGCCCCTTCAAGACGCTGGAGGACCTCGTCAAGCAGGCGAAGGCCAACCCGAACACCGTCACGGTGGGCAGCACCGGCGTGGGCTCCGACGACCATCTGGCGATGCTCCTGCTGCAGCGGCAGGCCGAGGTCCGCTTCACCCACATCCCCTTTCCCGGCAGCGCCGAGAACTACCGGTCGATGCTCGGCCGCCACACGCAGGTCTGCGGCCAGAATCTGGGCGAGGGGCTGCGCGGCCGCTCGGCGGGCGATGCCGTCCGCATCCTCGGCGTGATGAGCAAGGAGCGCTGGGCGATGGCGCCGGACCTCCCGACCTTCAAGGAGCAGGGCTACGACATCACCATGGTCTCGATGCGCGGCATCGGCGCGCCGAAGGGGCTGCCGCCGGACATCCGCGCCAAGCTGATCGAAGCCATCACCAGGGCCGCCGAGGATCCGGAGTTCCAGACCAAGGCCAAGGAGACCTTCCAGCCTCTGCGCATCGTCGCCCCCGAGCCCTTCGCGGCGGAGCTGAAGCAGCTCGACGTCGCGTTCCGTGCCCTGTGGCGCGAGAATCCCTGGCTGAAGTGACGGGCGGCCGGCAGCGCCGAAACAGGAAACCCCCGCCTCTTCGGAGGCGGGGGTTTCTCTTTCTCCCGTTTATCGTCTCTCGACCGCCATTTCTCGATCGCCGTTTCTCGACCACCGGCCCCGGCCCCGGCTGCGGGCCGCTCCGGCCGCGTCCTCAGGCCGCGGTGATGCGGCCGATGAAGGCCTCGATCTCCTGGTCCAGCCGGTTGAAGCTGCGCGACAGCTCCTCGGTGGTGGTCTGGACGGCGCCGGCGGAATGGCCGGTGGTTTCGGCCGCCTGCTGGACCAGCCGCATCTCCTGCATGACCGCCATGGTGTCGGAGGCGGCGCGCTGCGACCGCTTGGAGATGTCGCGGGTGGCGGCGTCCTGTTCCTCCACCGCGGCGGCGACGGTGCCCAGCGACTCGTCCACCTGACGGATGGTGCCGACGATGGCGCGGATCGCCGCGACCGCCGCATGGGTGGCCCCCTGCACCGCCGCGATCTCCGCCCCGATCTCCTCGGTGGCCTTGGCGGTCTGGTTGGCGAGGCTCTTCACCTCCTGCGCCACCACGGCGAAGCCCTTTCCGGCCTCGCCGGCGCGGGCCGCCTCGATCGTCGCGTTCAGCGCCAGCAGGTTGGTCTGGCCGGCGATCGACTGGATCAGCCCGACGACCTCCTCGATCTTGCGGCTGGCCTCGCTCAGGCCCTGGACGATGGAGTCGGTGCGCCCGGCCTCCTCCACCGCGCCGCGCGCGAGCTGCGCCGACTGGGTGATGGAGCGGGTGATCTCGTCGATCGAGGCGCGGAGCTGCTCGGCCCCCGCCGCGACGCTCTCCACCTCGCTCGTCGCCTCCTGCACCGAATGGGCGACGCTGTCGCTGTGGTGGCTGGTCTGGCGGGCATTCTCGGCCATGGAGTTGGCCTCGTTGCGCATCGAGGTGGCGGAGCGGACCACCTCGCCCATCATCGCCTTGACCGACGCTTCGAGGTCGGCGGCCAGCGAGTTCATGGCAGCGCGGCGTTCCTGCTCGTTGCGTTCGCGCAGCATCTCCTGCTCGCGCGACAGCTCCTGGACGCGCACCGCGTTCTCCTTGAAGACCTGGACGGTGCGGGCCATCTGGCCGATCTCGTCGCCGCGGTCGGCCCCCGGGATATCGACCGCCAGGTTGCCCTTCGCGAGGGCCTCCATCATCCCGGTCAGCCGGACGATCGGGCGGGCGATGTTCATGCCGATGAACAGGGCGACGCCGATTGTGACGACCAGGGCCGCCGCCGCCACGATGGCGAAGGCCTGGGTCAGCTTGTCCACCGATTCGTTGACCAGGTTGTAGGCGTCGTTGGATCGGCCGCGCTGATAGGCGAGGTATTCGCGGCTGGTGGCGTGCAGCCGGGTGTAGGCGGCCTGGACCTCCTGCAGGAAGTCGAGCGGATCGACCCCCATCTTCAGCAGGTCCATGAAGCTGTTGACCTTGGCGAGATAGGTGCCGGTGTCGGAGCCGAACCGCTCCAGGAACTTGCGCTCCTCGTCGGTCTCCGAGGTGGACTGCTTCAGCGTGTCGGCCTGGGTCTTCAGCTTGGCCAGAAAGGAGGTGAGGGTCTTCGACTCGTCCTCGACCGCCTTGGGGGAGGCGTTGGCGTTGCTCAGGATCACCGTCCGGTACATTCCCGCATGGGCCACCGTCAGGGTGTCCGTCAGGGCCTGCACCTCCGCTTCCCGCGTGAAGGACCGGTTGAACAGCGTGTCCAGCAGACGGGACTGCTCGCCGATGGCGGACCAGCCGAGGATGGCGATCACCAGCATCCCGATGATCGCCGTGGCCGCCGGGATCCCCATCTTGGTGGGGATGTGGAAGTGATTGAGGAGAGTCATAGGAGCACCTGCATCTGCCGTTGGGCGACCGACGGCCGCCGGGTGTGGCATCGAAGCGGAAACCGGAGAGGTTGCGCGGCTTGGCGAGCGCCTCGGAAACGGGGAACCGGAAAGATGCCGCCGGCTGGGCCGGCGGCAGGTCTCATGACGCGGCCGAAGCGCGCGTCACTTCAGCCAGGGCGACTCCGCCCACAGCTTGCGCATGTCGGCGTCGATCTGCTTCAGCTCCGCGGCGAACTGCTCGGTGTTCAGCACGCGCAGGGGCTGGAAGGTCTCCTTGGCCTCCGCCTTGGCGATGAACTCCGGATCCTTGGCGGCGGCCAGGATCGCCTCCACCAGCTTCGCCCGGATGTCCGGCGGCAGGCCCTTCGGCGCCCCGATGCCGCGCAGCGACGCCATCTGCGCCGGGTAGCCCTGTTCGGCAAAAGTCTGCAGGTCGGGGGCGGCCTTCCAGCGCTCCTTGCTCATCACGCCCAGGATGCGGACCGGCTCGGTCTGCATCGCCCGCAACCCCTCGCCCAGGTTCTGCGCGCAGATCTGGATCTTCTTCGCCAGCATCGCCTTCTGGTTGGCGGCGGAGCCGGAGAAGGGAACGTGGGTGAAGGCGACCTTGGCCTGGCGCTGCACCACCAGCATGGCGAGCTGGTCGTCGGAGCCCACGCCGGTGCTGCCGACCGTCACCGTGTTCGGGTTGGCGGTGGCATGTTCGATCACGTCCTTGACCGTCTTGAAGGGGCTCTCGGCGTGAACGGTCCAGATGCCGGGGTCGTCGACGATGTTGGCCAGCGGATCGATCCGGTCGATGTTGAAGCGGGCCTGCCGCTCGATCGGGATCGTGATGACGTTCGGCGTGTTGATGAAGCCGATGGTGTAGCCGTCGGGCGCCGCGTCCGCCAAGGCCGCGAAACCGATCTCGCCGCCGGCGCCGGGCTTGTTGACGACCTCGATGCGGGTACCGCCGCCGAGATACTTCTCGATGAAGGGCGCCAGTATGCGCGCCGTCACGTCCGTCGACCCCCCCGCGTCGTAGGCGACGAGGAGGGTGATCGGCTTCTCGGGATACGCGGCTTGGGCCGGGGTTCCGGTGCCGAGCGCGACCAGCGCCACCGCGCCGGCGGCGATTGCCAGGAACTTGCTGCGAGTGATCATCGGCTCTCTCTATCTTTTCTGCCAGATCGGTGGGTCCGCCTGCCCCTCCCCCGGTCGGATGCCGGGTTTTCCCCAGGCGAGGCTCATCCTGCGGGCGTGGGAAGTCCGTCGGTTGTATAGCAGCCAATCATTAACAAATGCAGGAGACGGCGGTGAGGGATATTGTCGCATACCTAAATATGACTCGTGGACCATAGAGGAAGATTGGCTACATACTTGAATATGTCGCCCCGACCATAGAGGTGCGGGGATGATGTTCTGTCCTGCCCGCACGGGCAGGGTGAGGCGGCGGCATGGGGCGTAGCGGTTCGTGGCGCCCCTATCCGGACTCACGATCCGTTGACCCGTGTCCTGGAGGTAGAGGCTATCAGGACGCATATCGCGTATCAATCGCCGTAAACGGGTCGGATGCTCCCGAACGTCGTCGATCCCGTGGCCCGGAGGCGCCGTGGGGCGCTGGGGGCACGGGCTGCAATCGGCCACCAATCAGCCGCAGAACGCCAAATGGCCGCACACTCTCGTATGGTCGATGTGCGGTATCGGGCAGTATTCGGATAAGCGCTGCGCGCCGGAAGTCTCAGCCGTGGGCGACCATGAACGCCACCGAGATCGAGATCGGCGAGAGCAGCGTGGAGATCAGCAGCGACATCGAAACGATGTCGCGGCCCGCTTGGTAGCGTTCGGCAAAGACATGGGCGTTCACGCCGATCGGCAGGCTGGCCGCAGTGACGGCCGGGGCCACCCAGTCCGGTGGGAGATCGAAGACATAGGTGGCGAGGAGCCAGGTCAACGCCGGGTGGACGGCCGTCTTCATCACGGAAACGACGAGGGCCGGCAGCACGCTGCCGCCGGCCGGGCTGAAGGCGAGAGTGGCGCCGAGCGTGAAGCAGGCACAGGGCAGGACCGTCTGCGCCATCAGGCCCAGACCTTTCATCACCATCGCCGGCATCGGCAGGTGGATGAGGTTGACCGCCAGCCCGAGCAGGACGGACACGACGAGCGGGCTCATCGCCGTGGCCTTGACCGCCGTCACCGCCGCCTGGATGGGCCGTCCGCCGGAGGAACGCTGGGATTCCGCCAGCAGCGTCGCAACCGTGAACAGGAGCGGTGACTGGAAGACGATCAGGAGGAGGACCGGCACGGCCACCGACGGGCCGTAGGCCTCCATGATCACGGGCGTCCCGAGCAGGGCAATGTTGGAGAAGGAGCCCGCAAGGCCGACCGGCGCCATGGACTCGCGCCGGCCGGCCATCCAGACGCCGGCGCTGCCGAACGCGAAGACGGCGAGGGCCGCGATGTAGAAGGAAGCAAGGAATCCCCACTCCAGCGGCTCCGGTATGTCCGCCTTCACCATGTTGGAGAACAGCAGTGCCGGCAGAGCGTAGATGCCGAGGAAGCGGGACAGCCCCTGGACCATCGCGTTGCTGAAGCCGCGATAGCGGGCGGCCCAGAAGCCGAGCGCGATCAGGGCGAACATCGGCAACACGATCTGGAAGATGAGCGACATGCGGCTTACCGTGGTCCGGGGCTGTTGGGCGCGGATAAGGTCTGCGTGAGGCGGCGGGGAAACGGTCCTGCCCGCCGCCTCGTCACGCGCGGTCGCGCTCGATGATCTCCAGCGGCGGGACGCCCAGCACTTCCACCAGCGTGCGGCCGGCCTCGATCTCGGCAGTCCACTGCCGTTCACGCTCCAGCAGGGCCAGCGACCGGGCGAGAGTCTCCTCGGCGAGCGCCAGCGGCACGACGACGATGCCGTCCTCATCACCGAGGATGATGTCGCCGGGATTGACCGGGACGTTGCCGACCGAGGCGGTGACGTCCATCTTGCCGCCGAAGTTCTTGTGCGGCCCCCGCGGGACGGCGCCCTTGGCGAACACCGGCACGCCGAGCGACCGGATCTCGTGCAGGTCGCGCACGGTGCCGTCGACGACGAGACCGCCGAGATTGCGGCGCTTGCAGCACCGGACCACCCACTCTCCGGCCATGGCCACGTCCTCCAGGCCGCCGCCCGCCACCACGATCACGTCGCCGGGATCGGCGCAGCTCACGGCGTGGTGGACCATGCTGTTGTCGGCGGGCATCGGCACGACGGTGCGGGCCTGTCCGCAGATGCGCATGCCGGGAACCATCGGCTTGATCCGCGCATCCATGCTCTGGCAGCGGTTCTGCGAATCGGAAGCGACGCTGCTCGGCACGCTGCGCCACTTGTCGAGCACATCGGACGAGAGCCTCGGGAAATCGGTCAATACGCGTTGCATGGCCATGGGGGAACCTCGTGTGCCGGCGTTGGCTGAAAGGGGGTCGGTCGTATGTCCGGCCGCCGCTCCCCCCGGGGGATGGCTGGCGGATGGCGGCCGGATGGGACGGTTCGGGCGGAATCGGGTCTCGCCGCCGTCTCGCGCGCGGTGGCGGCGAGCAGGCGGCGGTGGCGCCGCTCCTCTACCGGGAACGGCGTCTGGTCAGGCCCGCGCGCACGCGGATGTTCTGGTCACTCGCACAACTCCCGGAAGGGTTCGTATGATTTGTTTCGTATTTGAAGCTTAGCCAAATGGCCGGTCATACGCAAGTAGGTTGCCAAACCGTAAATTTAACTCGCGTCGATTGGCGCTCCGCGCGCCTGATGTCGCCCACAAATGTGTGCGTAAACCGGGTAAAGGTAAGGAGTCGCAACCGGTTTGCGGGCGCAAGTCGAGGGGGAACACTTGCCGTAACCGTGCGCGAAGCAACCACAGGTCACGGAATCTTCAGCGGGAATGCATACCGTCGTGGTCGGTATGACGCTTTTGCAACTCAACTGCGACAACGCTGCGTCACCGCGCCGCAGAACCGGACGGTGCAAATCCGCGGGGGAGGGAAGCGGTGGCGGCAGGCCGGAAAAAGCGAAGGGCCGGCGCCTTTCGGCCCGGCCCTTTGGTTCGCTTGTCTTCCTCGGTCCAGCCGGACCGGAGGGTGAATGGAGCGGGCGAAGGGATTCGAACCCTCGACCCCAACCTTGGCAAGGTTGTGCTCTACCCCTGAGCTACGCCCGCGCTCCTGCTGCCGTTTCAACCGGTTGCCGATGCTGTCCGCTGCGCTTTCGCGACGCTTTTTGCTTCGGCGGCCGGTCCGTCCGGCGGCGTGCGGCGGACTATACTCATCGGCGGACGCAATGCAAGCGTCATGTTCAAAAAATTTTCGGGGTCCGGAAATCCCCGGCGCGGCCTCCCCCTCCGCCCGTCTGGACGGGACGCGGTCCCTCGCATAGAAGGAGTCCCATGGACAGGATCGACACCTCCGGCCCGGCCGAGCCGCCGACCACGCCCGACCAGCTCCTCGCGCGACTGCGGGAGCTGGGGATCGACACCGTGACCCACCGCCATCCGCCGCTCCATACGGTGGAGGAGAGCAAGGCGCTGCGCGGCGCCTTGCCCGGCGGCCATTGCAAGAACCTGTTCCTGAAGGACAAGAAGGACCGGCACTGGCTGGTGGTGGCGCTGGAGGATGCGCGGGTCGAGCTGAACCGGCTCGACCGCGTGATCGGCTCCGCCCGGCTGTCCTTCGCCTCGGCCGACCGGCTGTGGCGGTACCTGGGGGTGCGGCCCGGCTCGGTGACGCCCTTCGCCCTGGTCAACGACACCGGCCGGCAGGTCCGCGTCGTGCTGCAGCAGGCGATGATGGAGCACGAGCTGCTGAACTACCACCCGCTGGTCAACGACCGCACCACCGCCATCCGGCGCGACGACCTGCTGCGCTTCATCCGCGCCTGCGGCCACGAACCGGCGGTGGCCGAGTTCGGCCGGGACGGGGAGTCGCAGGGAACGCTTGCTTCGGACGCGGCTGACGCTCATCTATGACCGCACGACCGAGATGCTGTCTTGAACGGGACCGAACACGCCATGTTTTCCATTCCGCCCGCCAATGCCCCCAAGTCCGCCGCCGCCGCTTCCGCCGGTGCCGGTGACCTCGTGAAGGACAGCTCCGACCGGGCCTTCATGGCCGACGTCATCGAGGCGTCGCGGTCGGTTCCGGTGATCGTCGATTTCTGGGCGCCCTGGTGCGGCCCCTGCAAGCAGCTCGGCCCCATCCTGGAAAAGGTGGTGCTGGCGGCCAAGGGCGCGGTGCGGCTGGTCAAGATCGACACCGACCAGAACCCGATGATCGCCTCGCAGCTCCGCGTGCAGTCGATCCCGGCGGTCTACGCCTTCTTCCAGGGCCGGCCGGTCGACGGCTTCATGGGCGCCCTGCCGGAGTCGCAGGTGAAGACCTTCGTCGAACGGCTGGTCAAGCTGGCCGGCTCGGCCGGCGGCGGCGAGGGCGACATGCTGGAGGAGGCGCTGGCCCACGCCAGGGAGGCGCTGGAGGCCGGCGACGTGCAGACCGCGTCGGAGATCTACGGCGAGATCCTGCAGGCCGAGCCGGAGAACGCCGCCGCCTATGCCGGGCTGATCCGCTGCCTGATCAAGGCCGACGACACCACCCGCGCCCGCCAGATGCTGGACAAGGCGCCGGAGGCCATCGCCAAGGACAAGGAGCTGGTCTCGATCCGCGCCGACCTGGAACTGGCGGAGCAGGCGGCCAATGCCGGCCCGATCCCCGAGCTGATGGAGAAGGTCGCCCACGACGCCGACGACCACCAGGCACGCTACGACCTCGCCATGGCGCTCTACGCCGCCGGCAAGCGCGAGGCGGCGGTGGACGCGCTGCTGGAGATCGTCAGGCGCGACCGCGCCTGGAACGAGGAGGCGGCGCGCAAGCAGCTCGTCAAGTTCTTCGAGGCGTTCGGCCCGACCGACCCGCTGACCGTGCAGACCCGCCGGCGCCTGTCCTCCATCCTCTTCAGCTGATCCAAGCTGGACCGGAGCGACGGTGACCGGGCGCCTGTTCGCGGGGCGAGGGGGTTCTATACTTAGTGGAATGAGCCGGAACCCCTTCGACCCCACCCTCGACCGCCTGCCGCGGATCCTGCCGATCTTCCCGCTGGCGGGCGTCCTGCTGCTGCCGCGCGCGCGGCTGCCGCTGAACGTCTTCGAACCGCGCTACCTCGCCATGGTCGAGGACGCCATGGGCAGCGGCCGGATGATCGGCATCATCCAGCCGACCGACCCGGCCAGCCGCGACCGCAACCCGCCGGTCTACGAGACGGGCTGCGCCGGCCGCATCACCAGCTTCGCCGAGACCGACGACGGCCGCTTCCTGATCACGCTGACCGGGGTGTCGCGATTCGTCATCCATCGGGAGATGGAGGGCGTGCGCGGCTACCGCCGGGTGGTGCCGGCCTGGGATCGCTACGCCGCCGACCTCGATTCCGACGCCGGACCGGCGGAGGGCGCCGTCGACCGCGGCCGGCTGCTGGCCGGGCTGAAGCTGTATTTCCAGCTCCAGGGCCTGTCCTGCGACTGGCACGCCATCGAGACGACGCCGGACGAGCGGCTGGTGAACTCCCTGGCGATGATCTGCCCCTTCGCCCCCAGCGAGAAGCAGGCCCTGCTGGAGGCGCCGGACCTGACGGAGCGCGGGAAGCTCTTGATCGCCCTGATCGAGATGTCCATTCTCGACGGCACCGGCGACTGCGCGCCTCCCCGCCATTGAGCGCGCCCGTCGCCCCCGACCTTTGCCCTTTGCTGCGCGAGACACCGCCATGACTTCCGCCGACACCCACGCCCATCCCGAGAAGAGCGGCGCCGCCCGCGTCGATCCCAAGCTGCTGGAGATCCTGGTCTGCCCGCTGACCAAGGGGCCGCTGCGCTATGACGCCGAGCGGGGCGAGCTGATCAGCGAGCGCGCCGGCCTCGCCTATCCGATCCGCGACGGCATCCCGATCATGCTGATCGACGAGGCGCGCAGCCTGGACAAGACCCCCGGCGTGAAGGGGTAAGGCAGGATGAGCGAGGAGCGCTTCGCGTCGGACGAGTTCGGCACCCGCCACTGGCCGCTGGAGATCCGCCTGAAGAAGGAGGAGAAGCGGCTGGAGATCGATTTCGACGACGGCCGCTCCTTCTCCTATCCCGCGGAGTTCCTGCGGGTGGTCAGCCCCTCGGCCGAGGTGCAGGGGCACGGCCCGGGACAGAAGCAGACGGTGGCCGGCCGCCGCCATGTCGGCATCATGGGCCTGGAGCCGGTCGGCCATTACGCCGTCCGCATCCTGTTCGACGACCTGCACGACAGCGGCATCTATTCCTGGAAATACCTCTATGAGATCGGCGAGGAGCAGGAGCAGCTCTGGGCCGACTACCTCGCGGAACTGGCGGCCAAGGGCCTGAGCCGCGATCCGGTCCGGCGCTAGGCGGCTGGCGCCGGTATCCCGGCGGTAGCGCGGCCCCGGTGCGGCGTCGCGCCGCGCGTGTCGCTCTTGTGCATTCGCCTAAAATTTTATATAAATATCTCGCAACCGGGTGATCTCTGGAGCGGGAGGCGGCGATGGCGGCAGCAAGCGACTGGCGGACGGGCTATCGGCGGTACCCGCGCCCCGCGCGGCGCCCCGACCCTCATCGTGCCGCCCGGCGCCGGGTGCGGGCCTGGAGCCGGGATCTGGCCCGCCTGATGCTGGTGGTCTCCCTGCTGGTGCTCGGCGTCCTGGCGGTCGAGATGGGACGCAAGGCGATGACCGTGATGGTCCATGCCCAGACGGCCCAGACGGGTGCCCAGGTCGCCGCCCAGCCTGCGGCGGCGCGGGGCTGAACGGAGCCCGGCCGGCGGGACGCTCCGCCGTCCATGGTCCGACCCCTCTCCCGTCCGGTCGGGACGGGTTCCTCCTTTGGCCAGGCTCCGGACCGCGGACCGGCCGACCCGGGGGAGGGGGCGGAGCGCGGGCGGCGTCGCGGGCCTGACGGCCTCAGGGCAGGATGACGACGTAGCGCTTGGTGGTCGTCTCCACGACCTCCCAGATGCCGGTGAAGCCCGGCTCCAGGACGAAGCGGTCGCCGGGGCCGAGGGTCCAGCTCCGGCCGTCGTCATGGGTGACGACGCTGCGGCCCTCCAGAAGCTCGCAATACTCCCACTCGTCATAGCGGATCCGCCAGGCGCCCGGCGTGCTGCGCCAGATGCCGGCGAAGCGCTTGCCGTCGGGCGACTCATACTCGTTCCAGGTGGTGAAGACCGGATTGCCGGACAGGAGGCGGTCCGGCGCCGGCCCGCCGGTTTCGGGAGCCGCGGAGGCGAGGGGGGTGAGGGTCATGGCGCGCTGGGCTCCCCGTGTGGAAACGAGAGAAAACCCTAGCACGCGACGCACGACGACACAGTGTCGCCGTGACAGGGCAGGCGCGCTCCGCTATTTCTGCGCGCCTTGGTCGCAAATGTATGCGGTGCTACACCCATGGTCTGGCGGAACCAGCCTCTGGTCGTTTATCACGGCACCTACGATCAGGCCGCGGGCCAGATGATCCGGCCCGCCAAGTCCCTCCCGAACGCCGTCGACCTGTCGGTCGGCCGGTCGTTCCTGGATTTCGGGAAGGGCTTCTACACCACGACCGTTCTGGAGCAGGCGGTCGCATGGGCGAACAACCGGGCGCGGCGGATGAGGGCGTCGGCGGTCAAAACGCCTTACCCGGTTGCCGCGGCTGTGGTTGCGTTCGAAATCGACCGCACGATGCTGGGGCGGCTGGAGAGCCTTGTCTTTCTGACGGATCGCGACAGCGCCGGCTTCTGGGAACTTGTCGAACAGTGTCGGCAGGGTGCTCATCCGATGCACGGGCGGACCCGGCCGTACGATGTGGTCTACGGCCCGGTAACCGACTGGCCGAGAGGTGGACTCCTGCCCGGCTACACCCAGATCAGTTTCCATACCGAGCACGCCTTGTCGGTGTTAGAATCACCGCGCATTTCGCATATCGGCAGGCCGTTCGTTTAACGCCACGAGGCCATGATGACCATCGCCCCTCCCCCTCAGGTTGCAGGTCGCGACCTCTACTGGACCGTGGTCGAGGCGGCCCTGGCCGAGGTGTTCCAGGAGGATGTGGCGCCGGCCCGGCGGCTTCGCGCCGATCTGGCGGCGGCCCCGGCGGCGGAGCAGGATCTCTTCTATCATGCGGAGCCGTTCGACGTGGCGGCGGACCTCTGCGGTGCCGACCCGACGCCGGTACAGATCGCGGCCTACCGCCACCTGCTGGCCCGGCTTGCGCCGCAGGCACTGGCGGCGCCCCGTCCGTCCTCGGACATGCCGCAGCCACCGCGGGGGAACCACACCCCTGTCAGACAGCTCGAGCTGTTTCCCCGGCTGTCCTGATCACAGCCCCAGCAGCCGCGGCAGGTCGCGCATCGTCCCGATGCCGAGGTAGCCGTCCGCCGGGGCCTCGGCCAGCTCGTGGGCCCAGGTGATGTGGTAGGGGATGTGGACGGCGCGGGCGCCGATCTCCAGCACCGGCAGGATGTCGGAGCGCACCGAGTTGCCGACCATCAGGAAGCCCGCCGGATCGACGCCGTGGCGCTCCAGCACGCGCCGGTAGGTCGCCGGGTCCTTCTCGCTGACGATCTCCACGCCGTGGAAGCGTTCGGCGAGGCCGGAGCGGGCGATCTTGCTCTCCTGGTCGAACAGGTCGCCCTTGGTGATCAGCAGCAGGCGGAAGCGGCCGGACAAGGCCTCCACCACCTCGGCCACGCCGTCGAGCAGCTCCACCGGGTGCTGCAGCATCGCCTTGCCGAACTCGATCAGCGCCTGCAGGTCGCGGGCGGGGACGCGGCCGTCGGTGACGGTGATCGCCGTCTCGATCAGCGACAGCACGAAGCCCTTGATGCCGTAGCCGTAGACGCCGAGGTTCGCCCGCTCCACCTCCAGAAGCCGGCGGTCCAGCGCCGCCGGATCGGCGGATTGCGACAGCAGGGCGCGGAACCGCTCCTGCGTCAGCGAGAACAGCGACTCGTTGTGCCAGAGCGTGTCGTCGCCGTCGAAGCCGATGGTAACGATGTTGTTGCAGTGCGTCATGGAGCGGCGTAAAGTGAGCCAGAAGTAAACGGAAGTTAAACGCCGGCGCCCATTATTGTCCAGCGGGACCGATAGTGCGATGACCTGATGATGAGCTGTCGGAATGACAGTCCGGCCACAGTTACGTGACAAACGAACGCCAGTCATCCGGTGCCTGCAAAGCGGGCATGTTCGGTATGCGGTGGTGGTGGCTGCGCAGATCGGGTAATTATATTTCTACACACGAAAGGTGCGGTCGCCACCGTGCAGACCCCCAGTGATAAAGAAATTAGGGATACCACCATGGCTACGCTTCTGCACTCGGCCGACACCGGCCGCGAAACCCTGTCGTTCGCCCATCTGCTGGAGGCTGTTTCGAACACCTTCGGTCTGTGGCGCCAGCGCATGATCACCCGCCGCGAACTGGCCCAGCTCGACGACCGCATGCTTCAGGACATCGGCTTCAGCCGCTGCGATGCCGAGATCGAGATGAACAAGCCCTTCTGGCGCGAATGAGCCGTGGGGCATCCCGTCACCGGGACGAGAAAAGGGCCGCCTCCGATGGGAGCGGCCCTTTTCGTTTGCCGGTGCGCCGGCCTGCTGTCTGACGGCGGGGCCGCCAAATGGAAACGGCCCCCTCCTCCGCGCTGGAGGAGATCCGGGAGACCCGCCGACCCGCTGGCCGCCGGTCAGATGCAGATCTGCTGCAGCGGAGCAAAGCCGTTGAAGCAGACGGCCGAATACGTCGTGGTGTAGGGACAAACGAACGCCAGTCATCCGGTGCCTGCAAAGCGGGCATGTTCGGTATGCGGTGGTGGTGGCTGCGCAGATCGGGTAATTATTTTCTACACACGAAAGGTGCGGTCGCCACCGTGGCAGACCCCAGTGATAAAGAAATTAGGGATACCACCATGGCTACGCTTCTGCACTCGGCCGACACCGGCCGCGAAACCCTGTCGTTCGCCCATCTGCTGGAGGCTGTTTCGAACACCTTCGGTCTGTGGCGCCAGCGCATGATCACCCGCCGCGAACTGGCCCAGCTCGACGACCGCATGCTTCAGGACATCGGCTTCAGCCGCTGCGATGCCGAGATCGAGATGAACAAGCCCTTCTGGCGCGAATGAGCCGTGGGGCATCCCGTCACCGGGACGAGAAAAGGGCCGCCTCCGATGGGAGCGGCCCTTTTCGTTTGCCGGTGCGCCGGCCTGCTGTCTGACGGCGGGGCCGCCAAATGGAAACGGCCCCCTCCTCCGCGCTGGAGGAGAGGGCCGATCCGGGAGACCCGCCGACCCGCTGGCCGCCGGTCAGATGCAGATCTGCTGCAGCGGAGCAAAGCCGTTGAAGCAGACGGCCGAATACGTCGTGGTGTAGGCGCCGGTGGCGTGGATGCGCACCCGGTCGCCGGCCTTCAGCTCGCTCGGCATGCGGTACTCGGCGCGCTCATAGAGCACGTCGGCGCTGTCGCAGGTCGGGCCGGCCAGGATGACCGCCTCGCCGTCCGGATCGTCCATCCCCTCGCCGACCACCTCGATCGGGTACTGGATGGCCTCGTCCATCGTCTCGGCGAGGCCGCTGAACTTGCCGATGTCGAGATAGACCCAGCGCTTCGGATCCTCGTCCGACTTGCGCGACACCAGCACCACCTCGCTCTCGATCACGCCGGCATTGCCGACCATGCCGCGGCCGGGCTCGACGATCGTCTCCGGCAGGTGGTTGCCGAAATGGGTGCGCAGGGACTCGAAGATCGCCTGGCCGTAGGCGGTGCACTCCGGCACGTCGGTGCGGTAGCGGGTCGGGAAGCCGCCGCCCAGGTTGATCATGCCGAGGTCGACGCCCAGCACCTCCAGCTCGCGGAACAGCTGCGCCACCTGGAAGATGGCGTGGTCCCACTGCTTCAGGTCCTTCTGCTGCGAGCCGACGTGGAAGGACACGCCGTAGGGCTCGACCGGCAGGTCGCGGGCCTTCAGCAGCAGCGCGCGCGCCATCTTCAGGTCGCAGCCGAACTTGCGCGACAGCGGCCATTCGGCGCCTTCGCCCGAGGTCAGGATGCGGCAGAAGACGCGCGCACCGGGGGCGGAGCGGGCCAGCTTCTCCAGCTCGGCGTCGCTGTCGAAGGCGAACAGCCGCACGCCCAGCTCGTAGGCGCGGCGGATGTCGGCTTCCTTCTTGATGGTGTTGCCGTAGGAGATGCGCTCCGCCGGGGCGCCGGCGGCCAGCGCCATCTGGATCTCCGGCACGCTGGCGCAGTCGAAGGCCGAGCCGAGGCGGGCCAGCAGCGCCAGGATCTCCGGCGCCGGGTTGGCCTTCACGGCATAGAAGATGCGGGCGTCGGGCAGCGCGTCATGCAGGTCGTTGTAGTTCTGCTCGACGACGTCCAGGTCCACGACGAGGCAAGGGGTCTGCGGGCGCTGCTCTTCGAAAAAGCGCGCAATCTTCTGGTTCATCTGGGTCTCCCGGACGCAAGATGATGGATGTCAAAGCGGCGATGGGGGAAATAACGGAGCGGCTGACGCTCGGCGACCCTGAAACAGACAGAAGGGTCGGGCGTTCAGCCGCAGATACTGGATTGCCCCGTACAGGACCGCTTCGTGTCCGTATGAGCCGGAAGCCAGGTTTTTCGGAGACGGGTGAGCGCGCGCCCACCCACAACAACATGAACCATCGTAACCTCCAAGTCGCCGCCTTGTTTAAGGGACGGTCGGGGATCACGCGTTACGTCGTTGCATAACCACATCTCGGAGACGCCGAGGGGCGGGCCAGCGGCACGTGCGCTTGCGAGTGCGCGTTACATAGATCCAACCGACGCCATTTCAAAGTGAAAAATGCGACCCGTCCCAAAAAAGTGGCAAAGGTTACGGTGGTGTTAAAAACCAGAGACATTTCATGGACTTGCACACGATCACCCGCTTCCCGACCTGATCGCCCGGCTGTGTGCGGCAGCTCTTTGCGGGGCGCTGCTCGGGCTGGACCGCGAGATGCGAGGCAAGGCCGCCGGGCTGCGCACCCATACGCTGATCGCCATCAGCGCCGCCGTCACCACGCTGGTCGCGCTGGAGTTCGACGCGGTTTCCCGGGCCGGCGGCGAGGCCAACAGCGACCCGATCCGCGTCATCCAGGGGGTGGCGCAGGCGGTCGGCTTCATCAGCGCCGGCGTGATGATCCGGTCCGGCGACAGCGTGCATGGCGCCACCACCGCGGCGGTGATCTGGATGGCCGGCGCGCTGGGCATCGCCTGCGGCGCCGGCTTCTACGTGCTGGCCGGGCTCTCGCTGGCGCTCAGCCTGGGGGTGACGCTGCTCTTCACCTGGGTGATGCGCCGCGTGCCGGTCACCGGGAAGGCGGAGGAGCGGGAGGCGGGGGAGGAGTGACCAGCATCCCGTGGGCCAGCGCCGCCCGATGGAGACGAGGCCGATCGCCGCCATCATGGGAAGCTGGGTGCCGTCGCTCATATGGCCGATCACCGTGCCGACCAGCGCCGCGACGGTCATCTGCGCGAAGCCGAGCAGCGAGGAGGCGAGCCCGGCCATCGTCGGGTAGGGGCCGACCGCGTTGGCGGTGGCGTTGGGCAGGGTCAGCCCGGTGCCGAGGATGAAGACGAACATCGGGGCCAGGATCGCCGCGAGATGCGTCACGTCGGCCAGCGCCAGCGCGCTTCCCGTCACCCCGGCGGCCAGCGAGACCAGCGTGCCGATGCGGATCATCCGCTCGCCGCCGACCCGCCGGGTCAGCCGGCCGGCCAGGAAGGAACCCAGGATATAGCCGACGACCACCGAGCCGAAGCTCATGCCGTACTGCGCGGGCGTGAGCTGCAGCCGGCCGATCAGCACGAAGGACGATCCGGAGATGAAGGAGAAGATGCCGCTGTAGGAGCAGGCGACCGTCAGCACATAGCCGAGGAAGCTGCGGTTGCGCAGCAGCAGGACATAGTTGGCGAGCAGCCGGCCGGGCCGCAGCGCCTCGGCGTCGCGGTGGGCGTTGGTCTCCCCCAGCAGGGTCCAGACCGCGGCGAGGATCGCCGCGGCGAAGACCGACAGCAGGACGAAGTTGCCGCGCCAGCCCGACAGCTCCGTCACCACGCCGCCCAGGATCGGCCCGACGGCCGGGGCCAGCGCCATCGCCATGGCCATGTAGGCGAGCACCGTCGCCGCCCGATCCCGCCCGAAGACGTCGCGCACCACCGCGCGGGCCACCACCGGGCCGCAGCAGGCGCCGACCGCCTGGAAGAAGCGGGCGGCGATCAGCCCCTCGATGCTGGTGGCGAAGCTGCAGGCGACGCTCGCCACCAGATAGATGGCGACCCCGCCGAGCAGGGCCGGCCGGCGGCCGAAGCGGTCGGACAGCGGCCCGTAGACGAGCTGCGACACCGCGAATCCCGCCAGGAAGACGGAGAGGGTGAGCTGCACCGTCGCGACGTCCGTGCCGAACACCCGGACCAGCGAGGGGAGCGAGGGCAGGTAGAGGTCGGTCGACAGCGGCCCGAAGGCGACCAGGGCGGTCAGCAGGACGCGGATGGCGAGGGAGTCGGAACGGGGCATGGCGTCTGGCCGGCGGCGGGAACGGGAGCGCAGCCATAAGACCATGGCGGCCGTTGCAAGTGAAACGATTATGTCGGCGAAGGATGCGCCCGGCCCCTCAGCCGTAGCGCAGCAGCCGCGCCCCGTTGGTCTTCAGCCAGTGGCGCGGGACCGCCACGTCGGGATTGAGGTCGGCGGTCAGCCGGGCGCACAGCGCCCAGAAGCGGGCGGAGTGGTTCATCTCCTTCAGGTGCGCCACCTCGTGCCCGACCACATAGTCCAGCACCGGCTCCGGCGTCAGGATCAGCCGCCAGGAGAAGGACAGGCGGCCGGTGGCCGAGCAGCTTCCCCAGCGGCTGCGGGTGTCGCGCACGGTGACGGCGGCGACGCGCGCGCCGATGGTGGCCGCCTTCTGCCGCGCCCGCTCCGCCAGTTCGCGCCGCGCCTCCGCCATCAGGAAGTCGCGCACGCGGCGGCCGACATGCTCCGCCCGGCCGCCCACCAGGATGGCGCCGTCCTCGCGCCGGGTGGCGCCGCGCAGGTCGGGCAGGTGGCGGATGACGTGGTCGGTGCCGAGAAAAGGGACCAGGGCCCCGTCGGCGAAGGGCAGCGCCGGCGGCAGGGCGGCGATGCGCGCCCGCACCCAGCCGTCATGGCGCCCGACGAAGCGCAGGGCGTCGGCCTCCGACACGCCGACCGGCACCACCACCTGGACCAGCCCGCGGCCGGCATCCACCCGCAGGGTCATGCGGGTGGCGCGCGCGCTTTCCCGCAGCTCCAGCGGGGCCGGCAGGCCGGTCAGGACGAGCGCCCGCGGCGGCTTCGGCCGGGGAGCCTGCGCGGCGGGGCGCGGGGCGGAGGGTTTGCGGCGGAACAGCATGCGTCCTTATAGCCTGCCCGGGGCGGCTGCGCCAACGCTCCGCCTTTTCGCCGGGGTTCTATGGCCTACGGGTAGATTTTGTCTCAGGGGGATGACGCAGGTCACATTTGACACCGGGGACGAAGCCACAAGATAAAGTTCAGATGGCGCTGTCCGCGTCACAGGAAGATTACCGAGTACACGCCATGGCTCTTGACGAACGTCATACGACTGCGCGCGAGGAATGGCTGGAAGCATTGCTTTCGGCCAGTGGCGCTCCTCATGCTTTGCTTGAGCCTGCTGGACGTTTTCTTGTGGTTAACAATGTCTTTGCAGCAGCGCTCGGCCGCCGGCGGGAGGAGGTCGAAGGGCTCTCCCCCGCGCAGGCCGGGCTGCCGGCCGAGGCGGTGCGGGCGCTCGACGCCGCGCTGCAGCGCATCGCCGCCGGCGGTGCGCA